>JAGXKI010000009.1 GCA_018335295.1 bacterium
GGAGATTGATTCGTCGCCGATTTGGTTGAACCAAGCAATCTGGTTCAATTTTTTTCTCTTTTTGGCTGAGGAAGGTTTTTTCTGGGGATAGCCCATGGATAAAAGAGAGACAATTTTATACTTTCGGGGAACCTTAAAAAACTTCCGGGCCTTTTTCTGATTGAACCAACCTATCCAGCATGTCCCCAGCCCGAGTTCCTGTGCCTGAAGAACTATATGCTCTCCAGCAATCCCGATATCAATCAGATAGAAGTGAACGTTCTGAATCTGTTTTCCGATCCTGTTGGCGATAACATCCAGCCGGGCTAATATCATAATAAGGACCGGAGCCTTACAGGCAAACCGGGATACACGATAGATTCCGGAAAACACCTGTTGGGCAAACTTATTTTTTTGCTGAGGATGGTCTATAATCAGAAACCGCCACGGCTGAACATTCTCGGCTGAAGGAGCTAACCGGGCAGCTTGGATACAGGTTAAAATTTTCTCTCTTTCTACTGATTTATCCTGATAGCGGCGAAGACTCCTCCGGTCCTGGACTAATTTTTGAAAAGGGGTCAGTCTATGCTTGAGTGAATCCATCATTTTTCCATTTCCTTCATTGTTTCTCTCTAACATTTTAACCAGAGCAGGTCAACCTCCCTTCTCTTTTCAATAGGAAACAGCAGCACCTTGGAAAAAAGAGGGGACCAAGTTTTTTGGTTGCCAAAGGGGCCCATCTTTAATAATATGAGGAAAACAGTAAGGAGGCCCTTAAAAGCAACTTGATTATTACGTGAGAAGCCAAAAATGAGGAGGAGTCCATGAAAGTCATCATAAATTTTATGAAAGGGTTGACGGCCACTAAAAAGGTCTTAGGGATGGTTTTGTTCCTGTTTATTATTAACCTGCTTTTTTCTTTGATTGCATCTGTACCCATGTACCATTCGCTTAAAAATTCCTTTGGAGACAGCGTGGTTGGAGAAAAGATGGCTCAAGGGTTCGATTATCTGTGGTGGCAGGAGTACAGAGATCAATCCCAAGGTCTAGAAAAAACGTTTACTCCCTCCATTATAGGAAAAGGAGCCCTTCTGAATAATCTCCAAGGCTTGGTGTCGTTTCGTTTCTTCAGGCTCCCTCCCTCTCTATTGATTTTGGGCCTTCTCTATATTCTCCTCCATGCCTTCCTCGCGGGAGGAATCCTGAGTACTTTCATGAAAGAAAGTCCTCAATTCCGTCTTAAAGACTTTTTAAAAGGAGCCGGAGCCCACTTTTTCCGATTCTTTCTCCTTATGCTCATCTCCATGGTCTTCTTTTTGATTACAGCCCGTTTCCTCAGGGGAGGACTCAATTCAATCCTTTCCCATGTTCGTCAAAATGCTTTCTCTGAAGTCACGCCTTTTTATCTAGGTCTTCTTTTCCATGCTTTGATCCTTTTTTTTCTTTTGCTCATTCATATGATTTTCGACTATGCCCGGATTCATGTCGTAATTGAGGAAAGCCGGAATGTCATCCGGTCCACATTAAGGGCATTTGGTTTTGTATTCACCCACCTGGGATCAACCTTGGGTCTGTACTACCTTCTCATTTTGATCAGCGGTGCTGTGAGCGTGATCTATATTGTGGTGAAAGGATGGATTCCCCAATCGGCCTGGCCTGGGGTTATTTTTGTTTTTCTCATCCAGCAGATATTCATGTTTGCCTTAATCGGAATCCGATGCTGGCTTTACTCCAGCCAAATGGAACTCTACCGCTACTTAAAATAAAATTTACTTTCAAACCCATCACCTGCAAAAAATCTCAGAGGGATACAGAGAAAACATCACTTTTTTGGGCTAATGTCTGTTTCCTTTTTTTATAGACATCTTGTTTTCTTTTTGGTATATTCCTGGCAGATTCATCATCCTGTCTCATGAAACTAGAAAAGGATAAGTATCCTCTCTTGATGAAAGGACCATTTTCTTCTCTCAACAAGGAGACTGAAGGAAGAAAGCGGTGTTCTAACAATAAAAAAAGAGAGGTGTCCGAGAAAAGGAGGAATGCAATGAAGAAAATCGCTTCACTGGGGCTGATTCTTTTTTTGATTCTTTTTACTTTTGATTTATGTAAAAAGCCTCTCTCCAAAACTGAAGAGATGCTCCAGTTCATCCCTAAACAAGTTCAAGGGGTTTTATTTGCTGATTTTCAAAAAATTATGGAAACAAATATAGCTGATGAAACCATTAAAGAAAGCAAACTGAAAAACAAATACCAAAAGTTTATCCAGAAATCCGGGATCAACCCTAAAAAAGACCTTCACGCCATGGCTCTCGCTGTTATGGAAAAAAAAGAACAAGCCGAGAGAAAAGGAGTAGCCGTATTCAACCTGAACTACACCAGGGATAAACTTCTATCCCTGGCACAAAAAGAAGGCCCCGAACTCACCAAAAATCAATACAACGGCATCATCATTTATTCAACCCCACAGGAAAAGGAAAATAAGAAGCAGGAAAGCTTTGCTTTTCTGGATGATTCTCATATTGTGGTGGGAAATGACAGCGGAGTCAAATCGGTTATCGACGTGGCTGAGGGCCGAGAGGAAAATGTCCATCAGAATGAAGCCCTGGCGGATCTTCTGGGCAAAACCAACCAACAAGGCATGTTATGGGGAGGAATGATGTTTTCTCCTCAAACCATGGAGAAGCTTGCCTCCGATAATCCCATGCTGCGCAACCTGAAGTCCCTTCATTCGGCCTCCCTGTATTTGGATTACAAAAATAAAAATCTTATCACTGAAATCAAAATGACCAGCAGCGATGAAACAAAAATTCAGGAACTGGTGGACCTTTTAAACGGGATCAAAGCGTTGGGCTCCATGGCCTCAGAAAAAAGGCCGGAAATCGGTGAGCTCTTGAAGAAAATCGAAATCACAGCCCAACCTGAGTATGCACAAATTTCAGCTCATATCCCTGATGAACTCCTCCAGAAATTCAAGAAAAGAGCCCTTGAAAAAGTGGAATAAAAAACTCTCCCACTTCAATCTTCAAACAGGTATTCTTTAAAGGAAAAGATCACACAGGCCAGAACCAGGAAAAATCCGGTAATCAGAAAGAGCATTCCCACCGCAGCTTGGGGAGAAGTGGGCTCCAAACGGAAAAGGAGAAAGGAAAATCTTCCTGTATTGAGGGAAGGAAGAAGAGACTTTAGATAATGGGCGATGGTGAATTTTTGGGTCGAACCCGGAAAATACTGAACCACATTTTCCCACCCAAACCCAAAAATCAAGCCTACCATGACCGATTTTTTTAAAAACGTGCCCAAAAATGTAAAAAAAGAGGCATAGGAGATAAGCCCTAAACACAGAACCGAGATGTCCCTGAGAAGAATTTTGTATAGGGAGACATCCCCGAGGTTTTCACAATTCAATATAAGAAAAGAAAACACCACCCCCGCCCCCGTCATCAACACAATCAAAACAGAATAAGCGGCGTATTTTCCGAGAATAATGGCTGGCTTGGGGACCGGGCGGGTAGTGAGGTAGGTAAGAGTTTTTCCCTCCAATTCATCCAAACAAACAGAGGAACCAAAAAAAAGAGCCAGAAGGAGGATCAGAAATTGGAGGTAAAACATCATGATGATATTAGAAAAGATATAAATTCCCTGAATATCGGTTCTTCCGTAAAAATACTGAGCAAATTTGATCACCAAGGCCATGACCACCGGAAGAAAACTGAGGAGGTAAAAAACTCGAGTCCTTTTGGTCCTCTTCCCTAAAGAAAAGGAAAAGGAAAACACATCCTTGACAGATTTCCAATAAAATGAAATTTGACCTTTTTTTATGTGAATCATTTCATTTACCTACCAAATAATCAAACACTGCCTGAAGATTGTCATCCGGTGAAGTGATTTCATCAATCTGGATGTTGTTTTTTACACTGAGAGAAGGAATTATAGAAAATAAACCGTCCCTGTTATTGGTCTCCACAATCAGAGAATCTTGACTCGTCCCAAAAGAAACTTTCAACACATAAGGCTTATGGATAAATTCGGAGGCCATCTTCCGGGGATGGCTGCACCTTATAGAAATCTTATGGGGATGGGTTTCCAACAAATCTCTTATGTAATGAATATCTCCTTGAGCGAAAATTTTTCCTTGATGGATAAGGATGATCTGCTGGGTCAAAGCCTCAATCTCAGGAAGAACATGACTGGATACAAGCACGGTTTTTTCTTTCTGTCTGTAGGATTTAATAAGGCTTATGAGTTTTCTTTTTCCCAGAGGATCAAGACCGTTGAGAGGCTCATCCAGGATAAGAACCTCAGGATTATGAGCAATGGCCTGGGCAAACTTGAGCCTTTGTCTCATCCCTTGACTGTAAGATCTGATAACCCTGTGCTTGTCTTCAACCAACTCCACAATGTCCAAAGCCTTCTCAGCCAGAGATTCAATTTGAGATGAAGAAAAATGCCCCAGCTTCAAAAGTCCGGTAAGATACTGCCAACCGGTCATCTCTTCATAGAATGAATCCCGCTCGGGACAGTAACCGATTCGAGCCAAAAGGGGATAATTATTCCGGATCCTTTCTCCCAGGAGGGAGACGGATCCTATGCTGGGTTTAATCTGTCCGGTTATAAGACTTAAAAGTGTAGATTTTCCGGCTCCGTTGGGACCCAGCAGTCCGGTTATCCCTGAGGATATCTGTAAAAAAACATCACTCAGTCCCAAAACATTCCCGTACCATTTGGACAGGTTTTTCGTTTCGATGACCGGATTCATTTTATGATTCGAACTCCTTGTACCTTCTTTCTTAAAACCAGGGCCGATAACACACATACCCCCAACAGAACCAACAGAGAAAACACCCAACTGATTTCATAGGGAGTTTTTTGCTGGAAAAATAAGGCTCCCACTTGCTGGAGATTGGACTTTATGGAGAGAAGGGAAAAATAGTGACTGTGGAATATCCCTTTAAAGATCCCGAATAAAATATCTGAAAAAAAGTAAAAGCCCAAGATGAGGACCGCCACATACCTCCTGTTGGGGCTCAGAGAGGAAAGAAAGAGAGCATAAAAAGAGAAAAAAACAGTGAGTAAAAGGGAATAACCGATGATGGAGAGAGGAAGCCAAGGATAAGTAGAAAAAAATTTAAAACTCCCGGAAAAAATCAGCTTCATCAGGAAAAGAACCAAAGAAGGGATCATGGTGAGGATGAATAAAAAGAAGACAATAACCGAAGATTTTCCCATAAAATAATCTCTTTTTTTCAGGGGACGGGAAAAGTACAGTTGAAGAGAGTTATGCCTGAGGTCATCGGATATCAGCCCGGACGCAGCGAAAACCAGGATCAAAATGATCATAAAATATAAAAAATCTCCAGTAAGGTAGGACTTGAAGTAATTAGGATTGATTTGGAGAAAAGAAACAGATTCCTGCACCATAAACCGAAATTCTTCCATCCTTTCGGAAACATAAATTCCCACTAAATAAGCCAGGGCTGGAGATAAGGAAAGAAAGAAGAAAAACTTAAAAAATTTTTTCTTGAAGGTCAACCGAATCCCCAAGCGGGAGATGGGCCACCAGGGAAACCGGGACTCTTTCAATTTTCCATCCCAATGAGTGTACCCTCTTTCCTTTATAGACATCAATCCACTCCTACCACCTTGGCAAACAAATCCTCAAGCCTGGTTTGACTTTTGACAAAATGTCTTATTTGAACCCCTTCTTCGGCGGCAATCTTAAAAATCTCTTGATGGCTTTTTCCGGCAGACATGTACACTTTTATCAGCCCTTCCTCGGTTTCTTCTATCCGGCAGTCGATCTCCTTCAGTCTCTGCCAAAATTGAGGGTTGGATTCCTTGACTTTCAGCTCATAAAGACGGTAATGGAGCTGCTTCAGATTTGCCATCTCTCCCTGGGCGGCCAGTTGGCCTCGGTTCAAAATCACCACATAAGAACAAACCTCTTCGATATCGGAAAGAATATGAGAAGAAATCAAAGTCTGAATATTCTTTTCTGTAGAAATTTCCTTAATGAGCTTTAAAATTTCTTTTCTCCCTCCAGGATCCAATCCGCTGGTGGGTTCGTCTAAAAAAATAAGCCTGGGATCATGGACGAGAGCTTGAGCCAGTTTCAACCTCTGCTTCATCCCCCCCGAATAAGTTTCGAGGTTTCGGTAGCGGCTCTCCTCTAACCCCACATAAAACAAAACCTCATGAGCTCTTTTTATGGCTTCCTGTTTGGGCATTCCCGAGAGTTCGGCCATAAACGAGGTGAAAGTGACGGCATCCATTCCCGGAATGATACAGTCATTTTCAGGCATATAGCCGACAAAACGGCGGATCATAAACTGATTGTTCTGAATATCATAACCAAGCACCTTTCCCTCTCCTTTATCGGGAGAGAGAAATCCCAACAGGATACGGAGAAGAGTGCTTTTTCCGGCTCCATTGGGCCCCAAAAGGCCCACAGCTCCTGGAGGAAGATGAAGGCTTACCCCCTTCAAGGCTTGCAGGGATCCATAACTGTAGGAGAGATCTTCAACTTGAACACTCATTTTCTCGGTGCCTCTTTCCATTAATACGAACAGAACCTCAAAAAGTTCCCTTCATAGCTCCCAAGGGCATCTTTTCCTAAGTTTTCTCACCCCCCAGTTTGAAAAGAGTCCCTTTTCCATACACTAAAGCCTGGTAGGCTTTCTTTACCCGGTCCCAATTTTCTTCTCTATCCAGAGCCCAATATCTTCCCATCACTGTGACCACTTGTCCCAACGAAAGTTCCCGGCATTTCTTTTCGATCTTGGATATGTAATTGGCTCCACTCTCCGGCTTCTCCCCTCTTCTTCCTATGAGAGAATGGATGAATACATTCTCCATCCCTCTTTTTTGGGCCATTTGAAGAAGGGCAAACAGATGGCGAATGGTTCCGTGGGAGCTGTAATGAGAAACGATTCCCAGAAGATGCAGGGCTTTCTGGTTTTGGAGACACGAATCCATGGCCCAGATAAAAGCAGGGTTTGAAAAGAAACTTCCATCCTGAACGGCCTTATCGATTTTAACTCGGTCAAGGAGAATCCTTCTTCCTGCTCCCAAATGAAGATGCCCTGCTTCCGAATTTCCTACCGTATCCGCGGGCATACCCACAGCTTCCCCTGAAGCCTGAAGGGAGGCATGGGGAAATCGAGACCATAATTTTTCAAAAGAGGGAGTTTTCCCTTCCTTAATGAGGTTTCCCTGAGAGGCTTCTCTCAATCCCCAACCGTCAAGAATGAGAAGAAGAACTTTGGGGCAGGGCTCGGAAAATGAATCCGGAAGTAAACTTTGGCCTTTCATTTCAGGAGGAGATTCCACACCTAAAAGATGAAGAATGGTGGGGGCTACATCACTCAGCTCTCCTTTTTTCCTTATCTCCCTCCTCTCTTTTTCACCAGAGGAAAAATCAGCCAAGATAAAGGGAACTGGATTTTTGGTGTGGCCCGTATTTATGGTTCCATCCGGATATCTCCATTCCTCCACGGTTCCGTGGTCGGCTGTCACCACCAGAGTGATTCCTTCTTTCCGGCATTCCTCCACTATTTTTCCTAATTCCTTATCCACACTCTGAACAGCCTGAAGGACAGCTGATTTGTTTTCACTGTGACCCACCACATCCACATTGGCTAAATTCGCTATTATGAGTGAATAATCGGGATTCTTTAATTGAGCGGCAATTTCTCTGGATACTTGAGCGGCACTCATTTGGGGCTTTTGAGTGTAGGAAGAGATTCCTGGGGGTGAAGGGATGATAATTCGGTCCTCTCCAGGAAAAGGTTTTTCTCTTTTCCCATTCATAAAGTATCCAATATGGACAGCCTTTTCGGATTCTGCCACTTTCAGAACCCCTAGAGATGCCCGGGACAGCACTTCGGGCAGAGTGCCCTGAACGACTTCTTCTGGAGGGAAAGCGACTTTCACGTTGAGAGAGGAATGATACTCAATCATGGTGGCCATCCGGATATTCAAATTTTCTTTCACTGGAAAATGGGGAAAGTTTTTTTCGGTTAAACTTCTTGTCAACTCAACTTCTCTTTCCCCTCTTATATCATAAAATACCACCGAATCTCCCTCTTGAATCCGGCCCACAGGCCGCCCTTGCCCATCCACAGCCACCAAGGGCTTTAAAGCCTCATCTTCTTCTCCATTCCGGTAAGCCTCTTTTATGGATTTAACCACTGGCGAATACATTTAAATAACTCCTTTGCATGGGATCCCTTAAAATTAATGCTCTACTATAGAAACCCAGTCCAAGATTGTCAACGAATAAGGAAACTCTTTAAAAGGGCCCTTTCGTGTTCTTCTATTCCAGTTCAAGACTCAAAAGAGAAAACGGGTCCACCCTTTTTCCCCTTATTTTAACACCCCAGTGAAGATGAGGGCCGGTCACTCTTCCGGTCGCTCCTATTTCACCGATAACCGAGCCCTTTTCCACAAACACACCTCTTTGAACTTTTATCTTGGAGAAATGGCAGTAAAGAGTGAACACCCCAAGACCATGGTCTAAGATTACTGTCTTCCCAGCAAAATAAAGGTCATCAGCCAAAACCACTTTCCCCGAATTGGAAGCCTTGACCGGAGCTCCCAGCGGAGAGGATATATCCTCTCCGCTGTGAGATGAGCGGGGTTTATTGTTGAAGAACCTTCTTTCTCCAAAATTGTGGTGAGCCTCACCCTGTACGGGAACCATGAATGAGCCCTCCCCCAACCACTGGGAAGTATAGATGTCATAGACCACTTGGAGCAGCCGGGATTCCCTCCGAATTCTTTCCAAGACTTCCTGCGGGGGTGAAACAAATTTCTCCTTCACCCATAATTTCTTCACCGGGAATTCTTTCTTTCGTACCAGGATTTCCTTTTTGATTTTCTTCAACTCTCCATTCTCATAAACAATAGAGACAGAGATGGGATAGGCTCCGGGCTCCAAATTCAGGTCAAGTCCGAGAAAAGCAATGAATGTTTCTCCCTTTCCAAACCCATATTTCTCTCCCTGAAAATGAATTTGGGCTTTCCGGATAGGTCTATCATGAGAAATGGTAAGTTTAAGAACTTCTCCGGGTTGAAGAGACCTATAATCGAGACGAACCCGGGGTTGGGACAATTCATCAAAAGAAGCCTCGGCGGAGAGAGCAAAAAGACTCAACCAACCGGACAACAACACAGCTGCTGCCATCATCCCTTTTCTATCCACCATCTTCTCCTTCATCAATTTCCTCCAATCAACCCTTCTCTTGTTTTCTGAGAACCCTTCCCGGCAGTTTTCCCCTGTGTTTCTCTCTTTCTACAACCATCTGGCCGTTCACCATCACATATTCAATCCCTTCTGGGTATTGATGGGGATGAGTCCAGATGGCTTTGTCTCTAACTCGTTTTTCATCGAAAGCCACAACATCAGCGAAGCATCCTTTTTTCAGTCTCCCTCTTTTCTCAAACCCAAACTTCTGAGCCGCTCGGGAAGTCATCTTTTTTATCATTTCCGGAAGAGGAAGGATCTTTTCTTCCCTGACGTACTGTCCCAGTACCCGGGGAAATGTCCCATAGCTTCGAGGGTGGGGTTTTCCCTCTCCCAATAGTCCGTAGGGAGCCAGAGCTGTTCCATCTGTCCCCACTCCCACCAGGGGATGAGCTAAAATTCTTTTTAAATTCTTTTCTTTCATCATGAAGGTAACCATTCCCACTCTATTTTCTTCTTCGATCAGCAAATCTCTCATAAATTCATAGGGATCTTTGTCCGTTTCTTTGGCCCCTTGAAGCACACTCTTTCCTTCAAACTTCTTGTTTTTCTCTGATACCACCGAAGAAATCACCACTTTATCCCAGGAACCTAATTTTTTTCTCTGCTCAGCCACATGAGCCCTCAATTTGCTTTCCAGAGTAGGGTCCTTAAGCCGGGCTAAAAATTCATCCGTGGTTCCCTGCTTGGCCCACAGCGGAAAGTAAAAACTAAGGCCGGTGGAGCCGGCTGTATAAGGGTACCGGTCACAGTAAAGGTTCACTCCCTCCCGATGGGCATTCTCAATCTTAGACAGAGCCGCATCAATCTTATCCCAATTGCGAGGATAGGCCACCTTGAGATGAGAAATTTGGACACTCACTCCCGATTTTTGAGAAACCCCAATGGTTTCATCTAAGGCCTTGAGTAATTCATCCCCCTCACTCCGCATATGTGTGGCGTACACCCCTTTGAAACGGGCCACCACACGGCACAACTCCGCTATTTCTTGAGGAGAGGCATAACTTCCTGGGGCATACTCCAGCCCGGTGGATAAACCTAAGGCTCCATTTTTCATATTCTTCTCTATCATCGACTTCATCTTCTTCAGCTCTTCGGGCTTAGGCGGACGGTCATCGTAACCCATCACCGCCCCCCGGAGGTCTCCATGTCCCAACAACGTGGAATAATTCAAAGCCGTACCTTTTTCCTCTATTCTGGAAAGAAATCCTCTGATATCCCTCCAATCCAGTTCTATATCGTACTGTTCTTTCAAGTTTTCCTTGGTTTTTTCAAAAACTTCATCCGCTACAGGAAAGGGAGATGAGCCACAGTTTCCACTGATCAAAGTGGTGATTCCTTGTCGAACACAACTTTCAGCTTTGGGATTGACCAAAAGTTCCACGTCTGTATGATTGTGCGGATCGATAAACCCTGGACAGACCGATAAATTTTTCGCATCGATCACTTGTTTCCCTTGAGATGCCGAAATCTTTCCAACCTCTTTGACAAATTCTCCCTGGATCCCCACATCTCCAGGGAAAGGTTCATCATGAATCCCGTCGTAAATGAGTCCATTCTTGATGATGACATCCAAATCTTTCTTGGATGTACATCCCTTAAGCAGTATCCCGCAGCCGCTTAAACCGGCAGCAGCGGTTATTTGTGAAGTTTTTCTAAGGAAATCTCTTCGGGTGATAGGTTTTTTCATTTTAACTCCTTCCCGCTTATATTTAATAGACCTGAATCACTCACAGAAAGGCCGATACTTATAAATATCACAAAATGTATGGAGAAGTTAAGAGCAGGCATCTGTAAAGAAAGTCAGTTTCATTGACTCTTTTTTTAAACGTTGACTTTTTTCCCGGTCCCCTTCTTGCTTGATTCTCTCAGAAAATCATGTTTTTAAAACCGTAAAGACAAAGTAAAAGAGGTTCTGTCTCGGATGAAAGAGAAAGACAAATGAAGAGAATTCCTTTCTGAGTTTTGCCTCAGGTCACAGATCTTTTTTCCCACAAAATATCCCAAAGCCGAACCCACAAACACATCCGAAGCCCAGTGCTTTTCATCGTGGATTCGAGAGAGCGCCACCAGCCCAGCCAAGCTGTAGACCATCAAGTCCAACTCCCATTCCTCTGTCTGCTCCGCCACAACCGAAGCCACCGCAAAAGCTGAACTGGAATGACCCGAAGGGAAGGAATGAAAAGAGGACCCCAGGGAAAAAGGGTGAAAAGTAGTGCTTTGTTTACCAGTATAAGGCCGCGCTCTTCCTATTATAAATTTTATCCCTAAAACGAGAACTCCGGAAGTCAACCAACCCTCCAAGCTCAACAAAGCTGTCTTCCTCAAAGAGGTGGAATGGAAAATCTCTCCTCCTGCATAAAGAGAGGTGATCACACCCCCTAAAAAAATCCCATGTCCCAAATGGGAAACCAAACCAGAGGCTTCTTCAGAAAAGGGAGTCTGATTCTCCTGGAACCAGCCATGAATATCTCCATCCACGGTGTAAAGCAGGGCTCCCCCTCCCAGAACAGCGGCCAAATTCCAGAGACTCCTGGAATCCCAATCCAGAGGAGAACTAACTACCCCTATCCAATCCTGCCCGAAATTTTTTAAAAACTCCTGATTGAGTCTGTATTCTCCTTCTCCATCCTGAGCATAAATTCCTGTAGACCCTATCCACACAGCAAGGATCAGGATAATCATCACCCTGGATCCCCAACTCTTGTCCCACCTGAACTGATAGCTCATGCTTTTTTTTCAGAGGCTTCCATGAATGATTCCATGATTTCTAAAATCTGACCTGAAGCCCCCTGGAGTGAATTCAAGGTTTCCTTGGCCTGTGTTCCCATTTTTTCCAAATGCTCTGGGTCTTTCATTAAAAACATCTCTTCCAATTCTTCAGGAGTGGAAACAATCTGAGCGGCTCCGGATTGGACAAATTTTTCAGCTAAAACAGAAAAATTTTCCATATGCGGTCCAAAGAAAACAGGCTTTTGATAAAAGGCCGGCTCCAACAAATTATGTCCTCCCCAGGGAACAAGACTTCCTCCTACAAAAGCCACATCACAAAAAGCATAGAAGGAAGCCAACTCTCCCAAGGTATCCAGGATCATAATCTCCCATTGAGAATGAGACACCACCTCTGTCCTTTTCACCCCCCGGAGCGAAAACTTCCGGACAATTCTTTCAACCTCCTCCACTCTTTGGAGGTGCCGGGGAGCTATGATTAAAAGAAGGTCCTTTCTTTTTTTCAGGGCTCTCCCAAAAGCCTGGATCAACTTTTCTTCCTCTCCTTCCCGGGTACTTCCGGCGAGAATAATTTTCTTACTCTGGGGGATATGGAGTTCTTTTTTCAATGAGGAAACCTCTTTTTTGCCTGGGGAGGAGAAATTGACTTCAGCCTTCAAATTCCCCGTGATTCTGATCTTTTTTGAATTCAACCCCAATTTTTCCAATCTCTCTTTATCCTGAAGGGTTTGAACCATGAAAAAGTCAACGTTTTTTAGTAATTTCTGGATGCAGAATTTAAATCTTCGATACCGTTTGAAGGATTGATCGGAGATTCTTCCGTTGACCAGGAGAACACCCCTGGTTTTTTTCCTGGCTTCTCTCAATAAATTCGGCCAAAATTCAGACTCAGAGAGGACCAGAAGGCGGGGTTGGAGCCGGTTGAAAAATTTTCTCACCACCCAGGTGAAATCTAAAGGGATATAGAAATGATTGTCGGCCTCTCTGATTTTTTCCTTGGCCATCTGCATCCCTGATTGAGTCAGTGTAGAAAAGTAGACTCCCCAATGAGGGTGTTTCTGCTTGATCTGGGTGATCAAATTCTGAAGGGAGAGAACTTCTCCCACTGAAACCGCATGGATCCACAGGGATTTTTCTTTGTTTGGGGGATGAATCAATCCCCATCCCAGCCTCTCTTTAAGATGAAGCCTCTCCCCTTTCTTTATTTTTAATTTGATGAAGTAGAGAGGGAAATTCACCAGAAGGAATACAAAAAGGAAAATTTTATATAATAGATACATTTCAAATGACTATACTAAATCCCTCCGTTCAGTTCAAGATAGTTGGACTTTCCGGGTTTTTGTATCCCATTCAAAGAGAGTTTCCGGGAGCCAGCCGAACCTCCCCTAGCTTTATGTTTTGATTTCTGATAATCTTAGGGTTACAAAAGAATTTACTTCAAAAAACGAGGAAGGATAAAATGGTTGAGGAAAAAAAAGAATCAGCTCAAAAAACGCAGTCCTCATCAAAAAAAGAGGATTTGAAGAAAACTCAAACTAAAAAGGAAGAGGCTCCCCCAGAATCCAAGGAAAAAGCCCCGGAAAAATCCCAAAAAGAAAAACAACCGGAATCCAAAGAGACCAAGGAACAGCCCGCCCCATCTCCTCCACCTAAAAAAAAGATCAATAAAATGAGTCTTCAGGAAGTGGAGGCTAAACTCAAAAAAGTCGAAGAAAAAATGGGAGGATTGAGCTCAAAGTATGCGCAGCATCTCTTAAGAAGAAAAAAATATCTCTCTTCTTAACATAATTTCTATCCGGAGGAATGAGAATCATTCCCCCGAAGTCCCATTTTCTGGCGAAAGCGGTAATAGGGTATAAAAAGCAGGATGATCCCGAAAAGAGAATAAAAGTAAACTTGATTTATACTTTTTTCTATACCGTAAGCTTGAAAGATAAGGCCTCTTTGAATATGAATGAAAATCAAATTAAAGAATATAAGGACCACAGCCACAAATTCTTTCTCCAGAGCGGGATGAAGCCTGAGAGAAGAAAGGTTCCGTTTAGATAGCCAATCCTGGAGGAAATGATTTCGGGAGAGCAACCAAAACCCCCCCACAAAAACAGTCTGGAAAAAGGGATAGAGAAAGTAAAGCCAGGATTTCTCCACACTGAAAGCAGGTTGTCCAGAAAAGCTCAGCCAGAGAGGCATTATTTGGGGAAGACGGGGAAATGAATAGAGGGCCATGATCCAACCCAGAGAGACCAGAATTCCATTAGCCACATAAAGGAGTATCAATAAATTCTTTTTGACTTTAGCCTTCGCCAAATCCATCTTTTTATAATATAATAATGATTAATCTCCATCAACTAACCCATGAATACTTCAGGGCAAATAAAGAAACTCTATCACGGAAAATGAAATTCTGACAATCTTCTCAATTCATTTACATTCAAGGACTTTTCTGTTAATATAAATTTTTTCAGGAGAAAGAAATGGTTTTAAGTACAGAAGAAAAATCAAAAATTATCAAAGAAAATCAAACTCATAAAAAGGATACCGGCACTCCAGAAGTACAAATCTCGATTCTGACTCAACGAATCAACTATTTAACCAGTCATTTATCCACCCACAAACAGGATTTTCATTCTCGAACGGGACTTATGAAATTAGTGGGACGCCGAAAAAAACTTCTGGAATACTTGAAAAAACAGGATATAAATCGATACGAAAATCTCATCAAAAGGCTGAAACTTCGAAAGTAAGTTAAGGTCACGGGGAACAAAATGTCTCATACAATTTCTTTAGAAATCAATAAGCGCACCCTTTCCATGGAAATAAACAAAATCGCCACCCAAGCGGACGGCTCAACTCTCCTCCGGTATGGAGACACCATGATGCTGGTCACCGCCACATCCAAAAAGGAAGTCAAAGAGAAAAAGCCTTTTCTCCCGCTGATTGTGGACTACAGGGAAAACACTTATGCCGCAGGGAAAATCCCAGGGGGATTCTTCAAGAGAGAAGGAAAGCCGTCGGAAGGAGAAATCCTACTCAGCCGGCTCATAGATAGACCCATTCGCCCTTTATTCCCGGATGGTTACTTTTATGACACTCAGATAGTAGCTTTGCTCCTCTCTGCGGACTTAGAGAACCAACCTGATACTCTGGGGATCATTGGAGCCTCTGTGGCCCTTTATTTCTCGGATATACCTTTCACCACTCCTTTAGGAGCTGTGAAAGTGGGCTATGTGGACAACCAATTTGTCATTAACCCCACCGAAAGCCAGCTGGAAAACAGTCCCCTAAATATGATAGTGGCTGGGCGAGAAGAAGGACCTATCATGATGGAGGCCGAAGCTGAAGAAATGGAAGAGGAAAAAATCGCAGAAGCCATCACTTATGCCCAAAAGCCCATCCAGGAAATCATCAAAGCCCAAAAGGATCTCTTCCAGCAATTGAATATTTCCAAAAGAGAATTCATCCCTTCCCAGCTCGATGAAGATAAATACCAAAAAATAAAAAAGGAAATTTCCTCTTCTATGCTTCAAGCCATTCAAATAAAGAACAAAAAAGAGAGGGAGGAAAAACTCAACAGCATTCTTGATTCACTCTTGGAAAATATTCCTGAAGAGGACGAAGAACAAAGCTCTGAAATCAAAGAAATCTATAACAAAATCCAGAAAGACCTGGCAAGGAATTTAATCCTCAATCAAGGAAAAAGAACGGATGGAAGGGAATTCGATCAGATTCGTCCTATTTCTATAGATGTAGGACTTCTCCCCCGAACTCATGGGTCAGCCCTGTTCACTCGAGGAGAAACCCAATGCTTGGCCACCGTCACCCTGGGTACATTTGAAGATGTCCAGAGATTGGATCTTCTGACTGATGAAGAGGCTTCCAAACGATTCATGCTTCATTACAATTTTCCTCCTTTCAGTGTGGGAGAAGTCGCTTTCCTGCGGGCACCCAAAAGACGAGAAATTGGTCATGGACTCCTTGCCGAAAAATCCATTTGGCCCTTCATCCCTGATGAAGAAAATTTTCCCTACACCATCCGTATTGTTTCGGATATCCTGGAATCCAACGGTTCCTCTTCCATGGCCACCGTATGCGGAGGAGTTCTCTCTCTGATGGATGCGGGAGTTCCTCTTTCCAAAATGGTTGGTGGAATCGCTATGGGCTTGGTCAAAGAAGCCGACAATTATGCCTTCCTCACGGATATTGCTGGGTTTGAAGACCACTTTGGAGATATGGACCTGAAAATTTCAGGAACCGATCAGGGAATTACATCCATCCAAATGGATTTAAAGATTCCTTCCATTCCCCATGAAATCTTGAAAGAAGGAATGATAAAATCCAGAGAAGCCCGTCTGAAAGTCCTGGAGAAAATGAAAGAAGCAATCTCTCAGCCTCGGCCGGACATTTCTCCTTATGCTCCCCGAATCATGCACCTCCACATCAAACCTGAAAAAGTGCGGGAAGTGATTGGTCCGGCCGGCAAAGTGATCAAAAATATCATCTCCGAAACCAATGCCAAAATCAATATAGATGATGATGGAAACATCACTATTGCTGCTGCCGATGTGGAATCGGCCGAAAAGGCCAAGGAAATGATCGGCGATATTACCGTCGAACCGGAAGAAGGAAAAGTCTATACCGGTAAAGTGGTCCGCATTGAAGATTATGGAGCGTTTGTGGAAATCCTTCCCAACGTGGTGGGCCTGCTTCACATCTCTGAAATTTCCCATCAGCACACTCGGAAAGTCAAAGATGTTCTCAAAATAGGACAAACCGTGCAAGTAAAAGTACTCTCTATCGAGGATAACAACCGTATCCGTTTAAGTAAAAAAGCATTGGAACAAAAACCTTCCCGAGGCTCTGTCTCTTCAAAATCCAATCCCAAAGATAAATATTCCGAAGATAAACAGAAAAATCGATTTTAACTCAAGCAATATAGACCATACATCATGGCTAAATTGTCCGGTCCAAGATCAGGATTTACCCTGATTGAGATGTTGGTGACTCTCACAATCTTGGCCGTTTTAGCCTCCGCCGCCCTCCCCTTGGCCAAGGTTGCCGTCAAACGTCAGAATGAAATCGAACTGAGACGAAGCCTCAGACAGATCCGAAATGCTATCGATGAATATAAAAAATTGGCCGATCAAAAAAAGATAGAAGTCGAAGAGGATTCTTACGGTTATCCCCCTGACCTGGAGACTTTGGTGGAGGGTGTGGAATTAAAGGGGGAAGAAGGAAAAGAAGAAGAGGATTCAACCAAAATTGTGAAATTTTTAAGACGTATTCCTAAAGACCCCATGACTAAATCCTACGAATGGGGATTGAGGTCCTATCAAGATGACCCTGACTCCGATATCTGGGGGGGAGAAAATGTTTATGATGTTTACACCGAAAGCACGGGAACAGCCCTGGATGGGACCAAATACAGGAATTGGTAAAATGAAAAAGAATCTATCCCATCCCCGAGGATTCACTCTTATCGAGCTGATCATCGTTCTCACCATAATAGGTATTTTAGTTGGCCTGGGTATCCCTCAATACACCTATTCGGTAAAAAGAGCCAGGGAAGCCGTGCTGAAAGAAGACCTTTTTCAGATGAGGAAGCTGATCAACCAGTATTACACAGACAAAAAGGAATATCCTCCTTCCCTCCAGGCTTTGGTTGATGAAGGCTACTTAAAAAAAATACCGGTGGATCCCATCACTCAATCTTCTGAAACCTGGGAGGTGGTCCGGCAAACTCTGACTCAAGAAGAGATGATGGCCGGAAAACAACCGGGAGTGGTGGATGTTTTCTCCGGCTCCGAAGAAATCAGCACCAAAGGCACTCCTTACAATACTTGGTAAGAGAAAAACCTCATGAATCACCGCTCTCCAACCCCACATTCAAAGGGATACACTCTTCTCGTTCTGATGTTTGCTGTTGCCTTGTTGAACATCGGCCTTATGGTAGCCTTTCCTGTGTGGCAAACTCAGATTCAGCGGGAAAGAGAAAAAGAATTGATTTTCAGGGGAAATCAGTATGTGGAAGCCGTCAGGTTGTTCCAACAAAAATACCCCGGAAGTTTTCCTCAATCTCTAAAGGAACTCCAAAAAGAAAAATGCATCCGCCGTCTGTACAAAGACCCCATCACCGATCACGGCCGGTGGAATCTTGTTCTTTCTACGGGACAACCTTCCAGAGAAAAAAAAGGGGAATCTCCCCAGACTGTGATGGTGGTTCCTCCTGGCAGTCTTTCTTCTATAGATAACCCCCAAATCTTAGGTGTGGTGAGCTCATCTCATCAAAAATCCATAAAGATTTACCATAACCAGGAAACCTACGACCGATGGCTTTTCTTTTACGGAATGGCCCCCCAAAAAATGCCGGAAATCATTCAGTACGGAGAAAGGGATTGAAAAATTCAGTTCTTATCGTGGCCGGAGAAAATTCAGGGGAGAAATATGGAGCTGACTTAGTCCATCAGTTTAAAAAACATCATCCTTCCTCTCATTTTTTTGGAATCGGAGGAAAACACATGCAGAACCAGGGAGTCGACCTTCTTTTCTCCATTCAAGACCTTTCTGTAGTGGGGATTGCAGAAATCCTTCGGGATCTTCCTCGGATAAAAAAAATCCTTGATACGGTGAAAAAGGAAATCAGGTATCGATCTCCCTCGGCGGCGGTCCTTATTGACTCTCCCGACTTTAACCTCCGCCTAGCCAAAACACTGCACAAACGCTCCGTTCCCGTTCTCTATTACATAAGCCCCACTGTGTGGGTATGGAGAAAGAGAAGGCTCAACTCCATAAAAAAATATATCACCAAAATGCTTCTTATTTTCCCTTTTGAAGAAAAAATTTACCGACAAAAGAGGATCCCCTCTCTCTTTATCGGTCATCCTCTTTTAGAACGGATTCAACTGAACCTTTCCCCAAAAGAATTTTTTCAAAAATACGGGATTCAGCCTCAAAAAAAATTGATATCTCTCCTCCCTGGAAGCCGGAAAAGTGAATTGAAACGCCACATGCCGGTACTCAATTCTTCCTTAAAAAAACTGGAGAAAGCTATTCCCTCTCAGTATATTCTTCTCAAGGCCGAAAATCTGGAGAAGTCTTTTCTCTCAAGCCTTCTTCCTCCCTCTCCTCCCATCCGAATCCTGGAAGAGGATTTCTATGAATCTTTGGCTTACAGTGATTTAGCCTTTTCTTCTTGCGGCACCGCCAACCTGGAATCAGCCCTGCTCAGCACTCCTTTTGTCTCTTTTTACCGTCTCTCTCCTTTAACCTATCATCTGGGTAAAAATTTTGCGATGGTTAAAAATTTCAGCATTGTGAACATCCTGGCCGGGGAACAAATCGTCCCTGAATTAATCCAGAATCATTTCACCCCTCAAAATGTGTTCAAAGAAGCCACAAGAATCCTGAAATCCCCAACCCTCCAATCTGAAATGATCCGTCGTTTCCAGAAAATCAGAAAGGTTTTAGGAGACAAGAAAGCCTCTCATAACGGAGCCGTAGAATTGGAAAAAATCATATATGGAATACAGGAATAATCCTCATTCAAAATTCAAAAATATTTATTTAGAAAGAACCAACCAAATAGACTATAAGGACCAAACAGACGAAATAAATAAAACATTTCTCGCCTTTCTCGCTTTCTAAACCAAATAGACGACAGAGACTAAATCGACTAAATGAACTAAACAGCCTAAATCACCCATCAGGATATTAATAACTTTATTATCAGTAACTTATGCTCGGTCCGACCCCACATTAAAAAATATAAGGTTAAGGTTGAGGGTGAGTTAATTCAACGGACCGCTTTTTATGGATGATCTCGGGAAGGATAAAATCGACTTTCTCATACACTTCCAGGTTGTACTTTTCCACACTCCCTGCCTTTAATTCCAGTACATACTTGGCAGGAATTTCAGACTGATAAGTGGGACAAGGAGGGCTTTTACACGGAGGAACCTGACTCTCCAGATGAACGATCCTTTTGTGTTCATTCAACCAAAGGATATCTATCGAAAATTTCATGTTCTTCATCCAGAAACCGTGAGGGCCTTCTTCTTCCATCACAAACAGCATCCCCTGATTTTCCTTTATTCCTTCTCGAAACATCAGCCCCCGCACTCTCTGCCGTTCGGTCACTGCCAGTTCCGCCGTAATCTCTTCCCCATCAGGAAGAAGCACTTGAACATACTGTTTGGATGAAGAACTCAGAAACAAAAAACTTACCACCAGAATCAACACTCCCCGTTTCAAATACTTCATATCTCTCTCTTCCTTCCACACCGCTAATGCCTCTGGATTAAGGGAACAAAACGGACCGGCAGAAGCTTCTTTTTTTTGAACTTTCCCTTTTTCTTAACCACCAGATAAAGATCCTGATACGTCTCCCCCACAGGAAGAACCATCCTCCCCTCCTCCCTCATTTGTTCTTGAAGAGGAGTAGGGATGGAAGGAGGGGCGGCGGTCACCAGGATAGCATCATAAGGGGCCTGTTCTTTCCATCCCCAAGTCCCATCTCCCACTTTAAAATAGATATTGGTGTAACCTAAATCCTCTAATGTTTTCTGGGCTTTCCGGGATAGACTGGAGATGGCTTCGATAGAGAAGACTTGGCTGACCATCTCAGCTAGAATAGCCGCCTGATATCCGGAACCTGTGCCGATTTCCAAAACCTTATCCTCTTTCTTCAACCCGAGGACATCTGTCATGTAAGCAATGATATAAGGCTGGGAGATGGTTTGTCCTTCTCCGATAGGAAGAGGTTCGTCATGGTAGGCAAATTTTTGGGTTTGGTCAGGGACAAACTGATGGCGGGGAACTTTTTTCATCGCGTCCAAGATTCTCTTATCTTTAATCCCCCTTGATTCAATCTGAGAGCGGACCATTTCCTCTCTCTCTTCCCTGAATTCTTCTTTCATCGGATCCAAATTCAAAAATAGATAGGGAAATTACTTCTTTACAGGGTGTGATTCTAACATGAAGTTCTGGCTATGTACAACGAAAGAATGGGAAAATTACCCTTTTTAAGAAAATCGAGCTTGATAGGGAATGTTAACTTCAATAAGCCTTAGCAAAATAGGCTAAAGTGTCGGTCTGAGCTCCACAGCAGATACATTTTTTAGAACTTCTCTTTTCTTGAGGAATGAGAGGAACCGCTCGAATGGTGGCCATGGTTTCATCCTTAATTTTTTCTTCACACTGGGAATTTCCGCACCAATAAGCCTTCACCAGGCCTTTTTTCGAATCCATTATGGACTTAAACTCCTGGTAATCCTCTGTCTGGTAAGTATTGCTTTTCTGGAATTTCAGGGCCTCTTCAAACATGGATTTCTGTATATCCTTGAGGAGATGAGGGACTTTATCAATCAACGAATCAAAAGGGACCGATTCTTTTTCTCGAGTATCTCTTCGTACAGCTATGAGTTGATTCTTCTCAATATCTTTGGGGCCAATCTCTAGCCTTAAAGGCACTCCCTTCATTTCCCACTGGGAAAATTTCCATCCTGGAGTGAATTCCTCTCTGTCATCCAATTTCACCCTCACTCCAGAATTCTTCAATTGAGATTCCATCTTTTGAGCTGTGGGAAGTATATTTTCCTTCCAATTTCCTTTGGAAATGGGAACAATGACCACCTGAACAGGGGCCACTCTAGGAGGAAATTGGAGACCCGAATCATCTCCATGAGCCATGACCAGCGCTCCGATCAGTCTGGTAGAGACTCCCCACGAAGTTTGATAGACATGTTGAAGGTTTTGATTGCGGTCTTCAAACCGAATGTTGAAAACTTTTGAAAAATGTTGACCCAAATTATGAGAGGTCCCCATTTGAAGGGCCTTTTTATCGGACATCAACGCTTCGATAGTGTAAGTGGCCAAAGCTCCCGCAAATTTTTCTCTATCTGTCTTTTTTCCTGAAATGACCGGGATGGAAAGCTCTTTTTCGACAAACTCTTGGTACATAGAAAGGATTTGTAAGGTTTCCTTCTGAGCCTGCTCATAGTTCTCGTGAGCGGTATGGCCTTCCTGCCAGAGGAATTCAGTGGTTCTCAGGAAAGGCCGGGTCACTTTTTCCCACCGGACGATGTTGGACCATTGGTTGATCAGGACGGGTAAATCTCTCCATGAATTTATCCACTTTGAATACATATTCCCGATAACGGCCTCAGAAGTGGGGCGAACAGCAAGCCTCTCTTCCAATTCCTCTTCTCCCCCATGTGTGACCCAAGCCACCTCCGGAGAAAAACCTTTCACATGTTCGGTTTCTTTCTGAAGGAAACTTTCCGGGATGAAAAGAGGAAAATAAGCATTGGAATGCCCTGATTCTTTGATCCGTTTATCCAAAAGTTCCTGGATCTTCTCCCATATGGTGTATCCATAGGGCCGAATAACCATCATCCCCTTCACGGGTGCATAATCCGCCAGCTCAGCCGTCCGTATGACTTCCGTATACCACTTGGAAAAATCCTTACTTTTGGGAGTTATCTTTGTCACAAATCGTTTATCTTCGGTCAATAGAAGCTCCTCTCTTTCGATTCCTGGCCATTCTATCCACAGTCATAATTTTTGTCAAGAAACGGGGCTCCGGTTTCAGGTAAACTATCCCTGTGCTGAAAATTCACCCCTTATGCTTTCTTACAGAGCGGTTGATTCCCTTTCATTCCTGTTTCCTCCATAAAGGGAAAAATCTATTTTCGTTATCGTCTGAATTAGTCCTTTTCGATGACAAAAATGAAAAAAAAATCACCCCGTAATTCATCCTTAAGAGCGATTGAAGAAAATATCGTTATCTGTAAGAATTTTATTCAAAATGAGCATAACAAAATCAGCCCATAAATCCCTCATCCAAGGTACCACCAGAGCAACGGAGGGAGAGCAGCAATTCAAGCTCTCTCTCCCAGCTCTGGTCAAGGGCATCAACGCTCATGGAAAAAAATTTGAGGAGAAAACAAAACTCCACTCCATAAGCTCTCAGAAGGCTATTTTCTGGCTGGACTCCAAAGTCACCATCGGTTCCCTTCTGGATATATCCCTGGATATTCCCAAAACTCTTATTCTGGAAACACCCCTTAAGCTTCAAATCTCAGGAAAAGTCAATTTTGTCCAGAAAAACAAACAAAATAAAAATAAAACTCAGCTCATTTCCCTTCATCTCCACAAAAGATTCCAAATCCATCCCTCTGTTTCCTCTTAACCCAGTCTGAATTCGTCTGTTTGGTTCAATACTCCCTTTTTTTGCCCCAAACAGATTTTGATTTACTTGACAATAAATATTTGTTTATATACCATAATTCAGAAAATAAGGGAAATGGCAAACGAACCTGAGGATGAAAAGGGATTGAAAAAAGACACTCCAACCAACGACCCGAATGCGGAGGAATCCATTAATATACTGATTTATTATACGTCTGAATTTATCCTCTCGGGAGTAAAAAACTCTCTTCAATCAGCCTCAGATATAAATCTTGTGGATCTTCAAAAGGGGACCATCGAGGCCCTTCTTGAATCTATAAAAAAACACAAACCTCAGGTGATTGTTTTTGCTAACTCCGAACCTTTACCCAATATGAGAGAAATCTGCAAGGCGATTCAAGAGATTTTCAACGGGGACCACAAACCTCATATCATGCTTTTGGGAAATATCCCCCCTCATGAAGAAGTGGTAAGCCTGATAAACTCAGGAGTAAGGGGATATTTTGACTTAAATGAATCGGCGGCTCAGCTCCCCGAAGCTATCCGAACCCTCCACAGGGGAGAAATCTGGCTTCCCCGGGATAAAATGAGCAGTATCATGGACCGAATCATCTCCGTGGTGGGAAGAGACCTTAAGGAGAAAACTTTAGACCAGCTCACCCCTACCGAATTCCAAGTTCTCAGACTTGTAGGACAGGGAAAAAGCAACGATGAAATCGCTGAAACTATGTTTATCAGCAAAAACACAGTGAGGTCCCATATCAAAAGTATCTATGCCAAACTCAACACTCACAGCCGACTCCAATTGGCGCTTTATGCGATAAATTCAGCCTTGTTTTAAATAAAAATACACAAGGGGTCACCATGACAAACATATCATCTTCCAAAAAAAAGCCGGGTCAGAGCCGCTCCTCCTCGAATATCAAAATTGACCGCCGCAAAGAGCTGCGGTTAGAGCTTCCTCTCCCAGTGATGGTGGAAGGAAAACTTCCTCAAGGAAAAAAGTTTAAAGAGGAAACTTCTCTCCAAGATATCAGCGCGACCGGGGCTTATTTCTGCCTCGATTCAAAGGTCACAGTCGGTTCAAATCTCCACCTGGAGGTGGAAGTCCCCAATGAACTGACCAAAGACAAAAAAACCAATCTATCCTTAAATGGTTCGGTCATTCGCTTAGAAAAATTGAGTGAAAAGGAGAAAAAACAAGGCGTGGCTCTTCGTTTCAACAAGAAACACCGCTTTATCACTCAATAAAACTTCAGGTCCCATCACATCAATTTGTCACGTCAATTATATCGCTTGGAGGGAAAGGGAAATTTGGAAGCTTCCTCAGGTTCATCAACGATGGAATCGTTTTCCCAAAATAAATCCATGCTCATCGTTTCTTTAACCGGGGGAATCGGTTGTGGAAAATCTGTTGCAGCCAAGGTCTTTCAAGAACGGGGATGCTATGTTCACCAGGCCGATAAGGCGGCTCATTCTCTCATGGAACCTCATCAACCCGCATGGAAAAAGATTGTGTCCCACTTTGGTCACCATATCCTGAACCAGGACAACACTGTCAACCGAGCCCGATTGGGATCCATCATTTTTTCCAATCCTCAAAAACGTGAATATCTAAATTCCATCATCCATCCCCTGGTCCTCCAAAAGAAAAAAGAAATAATCAATCAACTGGAAAGGGAGAAAAAGTACAAAATTTTTATCTCCGAAGCAGCCTTGACCATTGAAGCGGGGTACTCCCATTTTTTTGACAAGGTGGTGGTGACCTATTGTGACGAAGAAGTTCAAATCCAACGTCTTATGGAAAGAGACCATATAAATAAAACTGAAGCTCAGAAAAAAATCACCAGTCAAATGCCCTCCCAAAAAAAATTGGAATACGCTGATTATATCATCGACACTTCAGGGGAAATACAGAAAACAGTAGAGCAAACAGAGCGGATCTACCAAAGACTCATACTGGATTATCAACTCAAACAAAAAGGTTTTTCCCAAAAAATTTAGCGTCTCTATCTCTGGGAAACTTTCAGCTCCCTTTACCGGGAAAGGCTTTGAGGCAGGCCGCTAAAAGAGGAATCATAATTTCATGATGACCTATGAAATAAAAACCCTTCTGGTTTTCCCCTAGTGGTCTTCGGGTTACGTTCTGGAAAGGACGATAGTGATGGATGAAATCAAAAACAGCCGTTGAGAATTTTTCCAGATGTTTTCCCTTATTCCGGACCAGAGTGACCGCCTTCAGGAAAACTTCAGGGAGAATGACCGCTGAACCCACATTGATATAAATCCCTCCTCCTTCCAGGTCTTGAACCAGAGAACACAACAGAAAAAAATCTTGTAAAGAGGTTTTTCCCAGCATTTCCCCGTTGACAGAAGGATGGTAATGAATGATATCGGTTCCTACAGCCGTATGAACGGTCACCGGTATGTTCCGGTTGTAAGCGGTAGAGAGAAGACTCATTCCTTTGAAAGGAAAACGGGAATAGGCGATCATTCGTCCTACTGCTTCTCCTAGCCCAATCCCCTCCTCTCCTCCATTTTTAATGGCCTTGTTTAACATTTCTCCGGTCTCTCGAGCCATACCAAAACGGCCCCCTTCAATCTGGGAGGAAACATCTTCAGAGGTTTTTCCGGCGAATGCAACTTCAAAATCATGAATGATTCCGGCTCCGTTGAGCGAAATAGAGGTGACCCAATTCCGTTCCATAAGGTCTATAATAACCGGATTCAATCCCACCTTGATGACATGAGCTCCCAACCCCATCATGATAGCTTTTTCTTTTTTCTTGGCCTCTTTCATCAAAGAAAGGAAATCTTTCCAATCCTTGCCTGCCAAGATATCGGGAAAGCTATCAATAAAATCCTCAAATTTTTTATCCGGAGCCGCTATTTTTGAAAAATTTTGGACATTCACCTTACTATCTCTTTCTTTTAACGGATAGGTCTTTAAATCATTATAAGAAAAAGGCTTGTATTTGTATTGGCTCATGATTTTCAATGAGAAAAAGGAAAAAATTACTTCAAGTTTTTAAGATCCTGTCCTGGACGGAATTTTATCCGTTTCCCCTTTTTGATTTTGATTTGCTTATTTTTCCGAATATCTCTTCCGTATCCTGTTTTTTTCGGAACGATTTTGAAAGTAGCGAACCCTCTGATCTCGACTTTTTCGTCATTTGCTAACGCTGTGTTTAATTCTTCCAATATTTTTTCTATGATCATTAAAGATTTAGCCTTATTGAATCCTGATTTTTCCTCCATGGTGAGGGCGATGTCGTTCTTTATCATTCAAAACTCCTTTTGAACGGAAGATTTCTGCATTAAATTATAATTAATTTATTGAAAATAAAATGTCAAGATAAATTCTATTTTTAAATTATTGACTTCCTTTAGGCTCCTCTCTATAATTATCTCAAAGTGAAAAAGAGGTTCTGGATTTTCCTTATTTTGTTTTTATTCCCCCTCTCTCTCTATTCTTCTATCCTTCAAATCACGGTCCATGCCCCCATTCATCCAGTCACCTCTGAATACATCCGCGACGCCATCCAAAAAGCTGAACAGCAAAACGCCTCTCTTCTCATCCTGAAGATCAACACCCCGGGAGGATTGGACACATCTATGAGAGCGGTGATTGAACAGATCCTTGACTCTCAAACCCCGGTAGCCGCCTATGTAAGTCCCAGCGGATCCCGGTGTGCCTCGGCTGGCTTTTTCATTGCCATGGCCTGCGATATATTTGTCATGGCTCCCGGGACCAATACAGGAGCGGCTCATCCGGTGGGCGTCTCTTTAACTGGACAGTCCATGGATGAAACCATGGAAAAAAAGGTCACTCATGATGCCGCTTCCTACATCAAAACTCTGGCCCAAAAGAGAGAAAGAAATACCGAGCTCGCCGAAAAAGCAGTCCGGCAAAGTCTTTCCTACACCGAAGAGGAAGCTTTAGAAGGCAACCTAATCAACCTGGTCGCTTCCGACGTGCAGGAAATCATTGATCATTTTGACGGTCAAGAGATCCAACGGTTTGGTGGAGAAAAACAATTATTGAAATTAAAGGGGGAAACCATCACCTCTTACCCCATGTCCTTCCGACAAAAATTTCTTCTGACGATCTCCAACCCCAACTTAGCTTATATCCTCTTCATGCTGGGATTATTAGGATTGTACTTTGAGTTTGCCAACCCAGGAGCTATTTTCCCAGGAGTGATCGGAGGCATTTCTCTTCTTCTGGCCATATTTTCTTTCCAGATCCTGCCTATCAATTATGTGGGTCTTCTCCTCATCCTCCTCTCGGTAGGTTTGTTTGTCCTGGAGATAAAAATACAGAGCTACGGGATTTTATCGATTGGAGGAATCATAGCTCTGGTGTTAGGTTCCATCATGCTTATAGATGCTCCCATTCCTCAACTGGAGCCAAGCCTTAAATTCATCATCCCCATTGCTTTAGGGCTTTCTCTTATCTTTATCTTTCTCATCGTCCTGGCTATCCGTTCTCAAACCAGGAAAATTTCCACTGGAAAAGAAGGGCTGGTGGGAAAGATTGGCACGGCCCAAACAGACCTCAACCCTGAAGGAAAGGTGTTTGTCCATGGAGAAATATGGAAGGCCCAAGCTTCAGAACCCATTCCCAAGGGAAATAAAGTCAAAGTCCTTGAAGTTATGGAGGGTTTAAAGATCAAAGTGACCAAACCTTGAGTCCATTGATTTACCAAAAGGATTCTTTTGATTAAAATGGAAAACAAGAATTAAGGAGGCAAACAATGTTAACCTTACCTGTAATTATCATAGGTTTGGTGGTTTTTTACTTACTGACCGCGATCAAAATTCTCAAAGAATACGAAAGAGGAGTGATTTTCCGGTTGGGCCGGGTTCTGGCTAAGCCCAAAGGACCCGGACTCATTTTGGTGTTTTATCCGATTGACCGAATGGTTCGGGTGAGCCTGCGTATCGTGACCATGGACATTCCCGGTCAAGATATTGTGACCCAAGACAATGTCTCTGTGAAGGTCAACGCTGTGGTTTATTTTCGGGTAATGGACCCTCATAAAGCGGTCCTGGCTGTCCAGGATTATATCTATGCCACCTCTCAACTCGCTCAAACCACTCTTCGGAGCGTATTGGGAGCCAGTGACCTGGATGAACTCTTGTCCAAAAGGGATAAAATCAATGCGCAACTTCAAGAAATCATAGACAAGCACACAGACCCCTGGGGCATCAAGGTGCAGCTGGTGGAAGTCAAACACGTGGATCTTCCCGACAACATGATCCGAGCCATCGCCAGACAAGCCGAAGCCGAACGAGAAAAAAGAGCGAAAATCATCCATGCGGAAGGAGAATACAAAGCCGCGGACCAACTCACCAACGCAGCCGAGAGACTTTCTCAAAACGTTCAGGCCTTACAGCTGCGGTTTTTAGGAACTCTCACGGAGATTGCCGCTGAAAAAAATTCCACGATTCTCTTTCCCCTTCCCCTTGAATTGACCCGGGCCTTCATGCAAAAGGAATTCTCCTCTGACAAAAAGGATGAAAATGAGAAATAAAGATTACAGAGAACTGCAGCTTTCCAGTCCTCAAGTAGTCCTGATTTTCATAGGGATATTGATCCTGGGAGTGGTGGTTTTTCTTTTTGGGGTTTCGGTAGGGAAAAAACAAGCCAAAATGGCCCTTAAATCCCAATTGTCAGAAAAGGATTCGGTGGAACAGGTGAAACAACAGAAACCTCAACCTGTCCAAACAACCAAAAAAGCCCAGCCCGAAGAAACTATAAGTAAAGAATTGGCTTCCCATCAAAAAATCAAGGAGGAAACTCAGAAAAAAGGGGAAAATGAAAAACCATCTTCCCTTTATTATATCCAAGTGGGCGCTTTCAACCAAAAACAGGGAGCCTATTCTTTCGCCGAAAAATTCAGAAAAATGGGTTATGAAACCCTTATGCTCAAACCTCTCCCTTCAGATAAAAAACCTGTTTATCGGGTTAGACTAGGAGGCTACACCACTAAAAAGGAAGCTCAGGAGATCAAGGCTGAACTCATAGAATCTCAAGGCAAAAAAAAGAGCGATTACTTTATTATCAGAGACTGACTCTTCCTAGATTATCCATAAAAAAGGCCGAGATTGACGAATCCAATAAAAAACAGAAAAAGTCTTTTTTTAAAAAAAGAAAAAGTCCAATCCAAAATAAAGATCCCGGATATTTTTCTCGCTCTTCTATCAGGAGTTCTGACTGCTTTGGCATTTCCCAAATTTCAGTTTCCTTTCCTTGCCTGGATTTCCCTTCTTCCTCTCTTGTTGGTGATTGTGAATAAAAATGCGAAACATTCTTTTCTTTTGGGTCTTTTGGCCGGGATCTCTTTTTATCTTATTCTTATATACTGGATTCCTTCCGTCCCTTCCCACTACGGAAACCTTTCTTGGGGATTGAGCCTTCTTATCTACCTTCTTTTTGTTCTGTATTTAGCTCTTTTTTGGGCTTTTTTCTCTCTGGTCACTGCACTCATAAATCAAAGATTTCCCAAAATTGTCTTTGCCGTTATTCCTTTTTTATGGGTCAGTTTTGAATACCTCTTGGCTCACCTCCTCACAGGTTTCCCCTGGGGTTTGTTGGGAAACACCCAGTTCAAAAACATCTATTTCATTCAACTTGCCTCTCTAGTGGGTGTGTATGGACTCTCCTTTGTCATGGTCTTTTTCCAAAGTATGTTCGTTTACTCTTTCAAACAGAAAAAGGTGCTTCCCTTTTTAACCACACTTCTCATAGTGGGGCTCATCCATGGAGGAGGAAACCTTTGGCTGAAAAAATCCTCTCCTTCCTCTGAAAGTTTTACGGCTTCAGTGATTCAAGGGAATGTTTCTTCCGATATTTACTGGCATAAGATACCGGAAACAAAGAAAAAAAAATTATTCTCCCGTCACCTCATCCTTAATCATAAAGCTCAACAAAATGGAGCCCAACTCATCATCTGGCCTGAATTCTCGGTCCCCCTTTGCTTCAGCTGCTCCTATGGGTTGTACCTTGAGTTTAAAGAAAAGCTTTTTCAATTTGTGGAGAAAACCGGATGCACTCTCCTTCTGGGAACCAACGAAATCAATTCCACATCCGGGGAACCGCGCTACTTCAACACAGCGTTATGTCTTCATCCTGATCTAACTATGAGTCAATACCACAAGATGCATCTGGTTCCTTTTGGAGAATATACCCCTTTAAAAAAAATATTTTCTTTCATCCAAGAATTCACCCATGCCATAGGAGAAATCACCCCGGGGAAAAAACACATTCTCCATCAATTTCAAGAGTTCAAGTTTGGTTCTCCCATTTGCTATGAAATCATTTTCCCTGATCTAGTCCGGAAATTTGCTCAGAAAGGAGCCCAATTTCTGGTGACCATCACCAACGATGGATGGTATGGAAAATCCTCTGCGCCCTACCAACATTTCTCTATTGCTGTGTTACGGGCTGTGGAAAACAGGAGATATATTCTCAGAGCCGCCACCACCGGAATAAGCGGAATCATTGATCCCTATGGACGTATACTCACCCGATCCCATCTTTTGACCCCAGCCGTCCTCACTCATAAAATTACTCCTGTCGAGACCCAAACCTTTTACACCCGGCACGGGAACCTACTCCCCCTGGTCAGCTTGACTTTGGGTGGACTCTTTTTTATCCTGTCTATGGTAAGAAGAAAAAAATGAAAAAAAAAGAGTCTCCATCCAAAGAAAGTTTTTCTGATCTCCTTTCCAAATGCAAGGATTGTCACCAGAAATTTGATGAACTAAGAGGTTTTCTTTGACATCCCTCAGAAAAAATCTGAACTCAAAAAAATAGACCAGGAACTGACTTCCCCTGATATGTGGAAAGATCCGGATAAATCCCGTCCATTCCTCCAAAAAAAGAAAAGACTTGAAGAACAAATCAACCTGTTTGAACGCCTCAATCAAAAGCTCGAAGAAACGGATGTTCTGATTGAACTGGGAGAAGAAGGAGAAAACATTCACCAAGAATTGAAAAACCGGGTGGAAGAAGTGAAAAAGGATCTATCAGATATCGAGCTGCAAACCCTCTTTTTCGAAAAAGATGATCTCCGCAACGCTCTGCTGACCATCCATCCGGGTGCAGGAGGAACCGAATCTCAAGATTGGGCTGAAATGCTTCTCCGGATGTATCTCCGGTATGCAGAAAGAAAGGGTTTCCAGACTCGAATTCTTGATTATCAACCCGGAGATGAAGCAGGTGTAAAAAGTGTGACCGTAAGGGTGGTGGGTGATTATGCCTACGGCTGTCTGAGTCAGGAATCTGGTATCCATCGTCTGGTTCGGGTCTCTCCTTTTGATGCCAATAAACGGCGGCACACCTCTTTTGCCGCCGTATTTGTTTACCCGGAAATTGAAGAAGATATCGAAGTCAATATCAATCCGGACGATTTGAAGATAGATACCTACAGGGCCTCCGGCCGCGGAGGGCAGCATGTGAATGTCACGGACTCAGCGGTGCGAATCACTCATCTCCCCACCGGGATCGTTGTGCAGTGTCAGAATGAAAGATCTCAGCACAAAAACAAAGCCACGGCCATGAAAGTTCTCCAGTCTCGGCTTTACGAACTGGAGAAACAAAAGAAACAAGAAAAAAAGGAAAAACTGGAAGACACCAAATCAGAGATAGGCTGGGGGAATCAAACTCGCTCCTATGTTCTTCATCCCTATCAGATGATCAAAGATGTTGAAACCAACATTGAAATCGGAAATGTAGAGAAGGTTCTGGACGGGGATATCGATGAATTCATCAAAACCCGGCTTCAACAGCGCAGGAAAAATCGCTAAGAAATTTTGTTTTTCGATTCCTCCCAGATCCGGTCCATTTCTTCCAAATTGGATTCCGCGAGACTTTTCCCTTTTTCCTTTAATTTCTTTTCTATGTATTGAAACCGCCGGATGAATTTCTGGTTGGTCTGCCTCAATGCCAGTTCTGGGTTTATATTCAGATGACGGGATAATTGAACTAAGGAAAACAACATATCCCCTATTTCCTGGGATATTTGTTCTCGATTTTGAGTGGGGATAGCCTTCTCCATTTCATCCATTTCTTCTTGGGCCTTATTCAACACTTCCGAAACCTGTTTCCAATCAAATCCATACGAAGATACAAGAGCCCCCATCTTAAAAGCAGTGAAGAGGGCGGGAGAGCTTTTGGAAATTCCTTCCAAAAGCGATCCTCTCTCCTTCTCCTCTCTTTTTTGTTTTTCCCATTCACTGCTCACTTCTCCGGCATCTTTAACTTGCTTGGAGCCAAACACATGGGGATGACGCCGGACCATCTTCTGGTTGATTCCTTCTAAAACCTCTCCAATATTGAATTCACCCTTTTCCTCGAAAATTCGGGCTAAAAATACGATTTCCATCAGAACATCCCCCAACTCTTCAGCTACCGAGGAGACCTCCTCCTTCTCCAGAGCCTCCACAGCTTCATACACTTCTTCTAAAAAATAGTTGGTTATAGACTTTTCATCCTGGGCTTTATCCCATGGACATCCCTCATCACTCCGCAAAATATCCATAATTTCAACCAATCGCTTAAATTTTTCGCCCTTTTTCATTCTCATTTGTCCTTCTGTTTCCTTGAATTTTCTCCTAAAATGATGATATATTTTTCTGTAATTATCAAATCTTTAATGATTCATAAAAAAGGCCGATAATTATAATAAATACAGACAGCATGAGTGAGTTAAAAGATTTTTTCAAGGCCTACATAAAGAAAAACCAGTAATAATCTCAATCCCGTTTGTAATTCCCTCAATCAGAGGTGAAAAATGACAGAAAAAGATAAACAAAAACAACAAGAAAAACAAAATCAACAAAAACAACAAGACAAACAAGAACAACGAGACAAACAAGGATCACGAAACCAACAAGACCAACAAAAACAGAAGAAAAAGGAAGAAGTCATCCCTCCACTTGATTTTTCGTCCTTACTTCTTCCTTTCTATACCCAAGCTCTGGTGAAACTGGACGAGATAAAAAACCCGGAGAAAGACAAACATACTCTCAATCTTGTCAAAAGGCTCATCGACCTTCTGGATCTTTTGAAACAGAGAACCCAGGGCAATTTAAAGCCTCAAGAAGAGGAAACACTGAACAACAGCATCCATCATCTGAAAATGGCTTACATGCAGAAATCGAAAATAATCAAGAGTTGAGTTTATGCAGATTGTTAGAGGCATTCACAACTTACCTCCCCTCTCCCAAAGGACCGTTATAGCCATCGGCAACTTTGACGGGCTCCATCTGGGACACCAAAAAATACTGAGGCTCCTGATTCACAAGGCCCAACAGTCCAACCTTCCTTCCTTGGTTTTAACTTTTTATCCTCATCCCGCTAAAGTATTAAAAAAAAGAGACCTCAAGATGATCCAGACACTCCAACAAAGGATTCAAGAAATCCAAAAGTTTAATCCCCGAATTCTTCTGATTATGAATTTTGATAAAAATTTTTCCCATCTTTCCAGTCAGGATTTCATCCAAAAAACCATTGTCCGTACTCTCCAAGCTCAGGAAATTATAGTGGGACAAGACTTTCATTTTGGCAGGTACCGAGAAGGAAACATCCAACTTCTCCGTTCTCTTTCTTCCCAATACCAAATGAGCGTTCATGCGGTTTCTTCAGTCAGGAAAAATGGAACGGTCATAAGCAGCAGTGCCATCCGGGATCTTCTTAGGGAGGGGAGGGTTGAAAAAGCCCATAGATTCCTGGGACGACCTTACGAAATCAACGGAAAAGTTTTTAAAGGCAAAGCCCGAGGGAAAATCTTGGGATTTCCCACCGCCAACATTCGCACTGATAATGAAATCATCCCTCCGGGCGTCTATCTTTCTAAAGTGAAAATCAATTCAGATGAACTCCCGGCTTTAACTAACGTGGGCGTCTGTCCCACTTTTTCTCAAAATGAAATCAACGTGGAATCTTACATTCTGGATTTCAATAAATCTCTCTACGGAAAGAGCATAAATGTCCGTTTTCTGAAAAAAATGAGAGATGAAATTAAGTTCAATTCTCCAGCTGAACTGAGTTCTCAAATCCAAAAAGACATAAAAACAGCTAAATCCTTTTTTCAAACTTAGGTGTTTTCCTGGAAGCACTCCCCTATCCTGATGAGAAGAAGGGTATGGGATTCCTCATCCTATACCCTTCCCTTTTTCTATGAATAAACTCTATCCCGGTAAAAGAAATGCTCGGGGTTTTCCTTGACTTTTTGCCCCAATTATTGCATTTTCTTAACGAAACTTGGAGCATTCATAAAAAAGGCCGAGTCAGCCTTTCAGGAGTTGGAAATGGAAGATAAAACCAAAGAAAAAGTTAAAGCCAGGGTTATGGATTCGAGGAAGATCAAAAGAGTGCTTCACCGCATGACCACTGAAATCATTGAACACAACCGAAACTTGAAAAACCTAGTCATTGTGGGGATCCGGACTCGAGGAATTTATTTGGGGAAAAGAATCTCTGCCCAGATTAAGGAGATGGAAAACATAGAAATTCCTGTTGGAGTTCTGGATATCACTCTCTACAGGGATGATTTTTCGGAGCTGGAATCCCAACACATGGTCAAGAAAACAGAAATAAATTTTTCAGTGGCCAATAAAGATATTCTTCTTGTGGATGATGTTCTCTTCACCGGACGAACCATCCGGGCGGCTATGGACAGCATCATTGACCTGGGGCGTCCTCAAACCATCCAACTTCTCATCCTCATAGACAGGGGACACCGTGAACTTCCGATAAGAGCCCACTATGTAGGCAAATTCCTTCCTACCTCCAAACGTGAGATCGTTCATGTCCGGCTAAAAGAAATTGATGATAAAGACGAAGTCCTTATTTCCGAACCTACGGGAATAAAATAGGAGATAAATTTTGCCGTTTAACCAAAAACATCTTTTAGGCATCGAGCATTTATCCCCCTCTGAAATCACCACCCTCTTGGAGGCCGGAGAATCTTTCCTGGAAATTTCGACTCGAGAAGTCAAAAAAGTTCCTATATTTAGAGGAAAAACCATAGTCAATCTTTTCTTTGAGCCCAGCACGCGAACTCGAAGTTCCTTTGAACTGGCGGCCAAAAGATTGAGTTCAGATATTCTTAACTTCAGCAGTCAATCCAGCAGTGTGGTGAAAGGCGAAAGCCTTAAAGATACGGTCCGGAATTTAGAAGCGATGAACGTGGATACCCTCATCATCAGGCATTCCTGTTCCGGAGCTCCTCATTATGTCACCACTTTCTGCCAATCTCATGTGATCAACGCCGGAGACGGCCCCCATGAACACCCCACTCAAGCTTTACTGGATGCCTTCACCATCAAGCAAGAAAAAAAGAAATTAGAGAATCTGAAGGTGGTGATCGTTGGAGACATCCTCCACAGCCGGGTGGCTCGATCAAACATTTTTCTCTTGACCAAATTGGGGGCCCATGTGGTACTGGTAGGGCCTCCTTCCCTGGTACCGGTTGAATTTAAAAAATTCGGAGTGGACATCGACTACAACCTCGACCGAGCCTTGGAAAAAGCGGACGTGATCATGATGCTCAGAATCCAGAGTGAAAGGCAGCAAAAAAATTATTTTCCTTCGATCAGAGAATACATCAATCTTTACAGTCTCAACCCCAAGAGATACCGACGGGCCAAAAAAGACGCTATCATCATGCATCCTGGGCCTATCAACAGAGGTGTGGAATTATCCACAGACCTGGCAGATTCAGCAAAATCAATGATTTTGAAACAGGTGGAGCATGGGATAGCCATACGGATGGCTGTTCTTTATCTTTTAATGGGAGGAAAAGAGCGTGAAATTATTGATTAAAAACGGCCGGGTGATCGACCCTGCCTCCCGCACAGATGAAACTCTCGACATTTTGATCGACCGCGGAAAAATCACCGAAGTGAAGGACAAAATAGAGGACAAAGACGCTCGAGTGCTGGAGGCTTCCCGGTTGGTGGTGGCTCCTGGATTCATCGACATGCATACCCATCTCAGAGAACCGGGCCAGGAATACAAGGAAACCATAAAAACAGGCTCTCGGGCCGCTGCCAAAGGAGGCTTTACTTCGATCGCCTGTATGCCCAATACTCAACCGGTCAATGACAACCGGGGAACCACCGAATACATACTTTCGCAGGCCAAAAAAAGCGCGGTTACCAACATTTTCCCTATTGCGGCGGTCTCCAAAGAACAGAAGGGAAAAATTCTTACCGACATGGCCGATATCGCAGAAGGGGGAGCGGTGGCTTTCTCCGATGACGGAAACCCTGTAGCCAACAGTCAAATCATGAGGAGAGCTCTGGAATACTCAAAAATCGTGGATACTCCTGTTATCGACCACTGTGAAGATAAACAATTGAGCGAAGATGGAATGATGCACGAAGGCTATTATTCCTATCTTTTTGGGCTCAAAGGAATTCCCAGCACTTCCGAAGAGGTCATGGTTTCCCGAAACCTATCCTTGGCCCGTAAAGCTGAGACCCCGATTCATCTGGCTCATATAAGCACCAAGGGATCTGTGGAATTTATCCAGCAGGCCAAAGAAAAGAAAATTCCTGTTACGGCTGAAGTGACCCCTCATCACCTTTTTCTCACCGATGCTTCTCTAAAAACCTATGACCCCAACTTAAAAGTCAACCCTCCTCTCCGGAGCGAAGAAGATGTCCAATCCCTTATGGAGGGAGTCAAAAAAGGGATCCTGGACGTCTTTGCCACTGACCATGCCCCTCACGCCTTTGACGAGAAGGACACCGAATTTGATCTGGCTCCCTTTGGGATTAACGGACTGGAAACGGCCGTTTCCTTGATTCTGGACCGGTTGGTGAAAAAGAACCTCATTTCCATTTCCCGATTTGTTCAGATGATTTCCACCACTCCCGCATCGATATTTAAGCTTGAGAATAAAGGGAATATTTCCCCCGGAGCCGACGCTGACCTCACCATTCTGAACCTCCATAAAGAAATCACAGTGGATGTCAACCAATTCGAATCCAAAAGCCGGAATAGTCCTTTTCACGGATGGAAATTAAGAGGGGCTCCAGTCATCACGATTGTGGGAGGAAAAATAGTCTATTCACTCCAAAAACATTGATGAAAAAAAATATTCCCTCTATTGAGAAAAGAATCGATTATCATTTCAAAAACAATAACCTTCTCCTTCAAGCTCTCACCCACAGTTCCTACGCTTATGAACATAAGGAGGAGAACTTATCCGATAACGAAGTGCTGGAATTTTTAGGTGATTCCGTTCTTGAATTGGTGGTGGCTGATTATCTTTTCACCCACTTTCCCCATCTATCGGAAGGAGACCTCTCCAAACTCAAATCTATCGTGGCCAATACCAATACATTATCTCAATTCGCCAAGAAAAATAAGCTGGATAAACACCTCCTTCTGGGAAAGGGCGAACAAAAAAATAAAGGCAGCCACAAAAAAACAATACTGGCCGGAGCCTTTGAAGCCCTGATTGCAGCCATCTACAGGGATGGGGGATTTGAATCAGCTAAGAAATTTATAATCAATCATCTGAATTCTTTTTTTAAAAAAATTAAAGTGGAAAATTTTCTTATCAATAATTATAAATCCGCCCTTCAAGAATTCCTTCAAAAAGAAAACCGCTCCACCCCTGTATACAAAACTGTCAAATCCAAAGGCCCCAATCATAAAAAAAGTTTTGTGGTGGAAGTCTTCTCCGATAAGCATTCTTTAGCCAGAGCCTCCGGAAATTCTAAAAAAGATGCCGAACAAAAGGCCGCTCAGAAAGCCCTGAAAAACTTAATGGGAAATGGCCTCAAATCTTTGACTTCAGATACGTTCATCATAAAAAAGAAAACTTGAATCCTTTTTCATCCCCTTCCCCAGCCCACCAAGGGAATGCTTCCCGTTGCCTTTACAGATTCTCTATATTATCATATTCATGATGGCAAAATGTGTGAGATGTCAAAAAAGAAAGGGCAAGCGCTACTGTAAAGTTTTGGGGGATTACCTTTGTCCCCTTTGCTGCGGTCAGATCCGAGAAAAGGAGATTCACTGTCCCCCGGACTGTCCTTATTTGAGCAAACATAAATCCTACCAACAACAACGGAAAATAGAGAAAAGTTCATCCAATATCTCTCCTATTTCCCCCGGAGAGGATATTCTCAATGATGAAAGGCTGGGTTGGCTGGTTTTTAACATTGAAAAATCCATCATTGAGTACACTCAATCCCATGATTCCCTCACAGATAAGGAAGTTCTTCTGGCTCTGAATTATGCTAAAGAAAAGGTGGACAAGGAAAAAACTCTTTTTTCCATATCTGAAGGAATGTCAGGCCCCCGAAATGAACTGGGAGAGACCATCTACAATCAGATAGAAAACGCCCGGTTCGAAAAAAAGATTATTGTTCCCGGCGAACACCAACGGTACAACCAAGAAGAAAAAAAGAAATGTTTGGACAGAACTCTCCTTTCAGTGAAGCACACCGCTCAGGGAAATTATGAGGGTCAAAACTATATCCGTCACTTAATCCAAAGATTTTCAAAAATAAAAAAGGATTCTTCTTCAAGCAATATCCTGGGGACTCCCTGAACACTCCTCTCCGTCACTCCCCTCCCCCCACATTAAATTTTCAGGCTAAGCAACTTCTTTATCCTCCTCTCCGGTGAACTTCGATGGATTAATTTCACCCCTCTGTTCACCTAAAAAGGCTATTGACCCCGCCCCCCTTTTGTAATAAAAAATCAAAAGAATCAAAAATGACCGAAGAAAAAGCATCATCCCAAATATTGATTGCTGAAGATGAATTTTTATCCCGAACAGCCCTGGAAAGCAATATCCAAGATTGGGGATATGACACGATTTCCGCAAAAAACGGCGAAGAAGCTTGGAATATCATCCAAAATAAGAATATCCGCATCGCCATCCTTGACTGGATGATGCCGGGTTCCAACGGCCTTAATCTCTGCCGCAAAATTCGGGAAGAATTTCAGGAAAAAAAGAAAAAATACATCTATATCATCCTAGTCACGGGTCGAGACAGTCAGGAGGATGTGCTGGAAGGATTGGCAGCCGGGGCTGATGATTATTTATCCAAACCTCTCAATTATCAAGAACTCCGGATCCGGCTTCAAAACGGGAAACGAATCATTGATCTGGAAGAAAGCCGGATGAAACTGGCCAGTTTCGATAGCTTAACCCAATTATGGAACCACAATAAAATTCTGGATTTTTTCGAGGAGGAGATCCAGCGTGGAAAGAGAGAAAACCTTCCCACGGGAATCATTATGGCCGACATCGATTACTTCAAACGGATCAACGACAACTACGGTCATCAAATCGGAGATCAGGCTCTTTTTGAAGTCTCCCGCCGTTTGAAAACAGCCATCCGGCGTTATGACAAAATTGGAAGATACGGAGGGGATGAAATGCTCGTGGTCCTCCCCAACTGCCGTCATCAAAACATCCTACAAGTAGCCCAACGCCTGTGCACTTCAGTAAACCAGGAAAAAATAAAATCCGATGGGGGATTCCTGGACATCACCATCAGCGTGGGGGGAGTATCTTCAAGTATCTTTCCTCAAGCTTCATCCAAAAACCTCCTCCAAATCAGTGATAAGGCCCTTTATTCAGCAAAAATGAAAGGCCGCAACCAAGCTCAGATCGCCCAGCCAGGAAAGGAATACATGTCTGTGAAGTAAAGGGAGAAGGATAAGGGAAAATCAGCGGCTTTGGAAACTCTCCGGCAGAGAAAGGAGTAGACCGGGATTATTGATATCTTTCAGGATCATTGATTTTTCAGATTCTGGATAAGAAGGTTTAAATATCTGATTCCTGTCTTCTCATGCCCATCCTGGATCTTCATCACCCCGCAGAGATATTCCTTGACCCTGGCTATGTACACATGTTGGTAGTAGGGGTCTTTTAGATGATATCCGGAAGAAATCTTTTGAGGGCTGGCTTCGCTCTTTTTATCCAGGTACTGCTCCAACATGCTCTGAGCTTCTTTTTTGTCTTGGGCATGAATGAGGAAACAATCAAATCCCAGCTTTCCCTTTTTGTAATGGGCTTTATAGCCATTATGGAAAAACTGATACCCCATAAAATTTTCCAGAACAAACTTTTGGGTATGGTCCACAAGCCCCTCTTGAGGGAAATGATTGAGATCCGGAGGAAACTGTCCTTTTTGGGAAACTTTTTGAACAATTTTTTCTGCAAAAAATTTGAGATAGTCATTTCCCTGCTCTCCACAGTCGAAACAGAGAAGTTTGACATAGTATTCCCCTACCAGGAAATTCAGAGAACCTTTTTCGATATAGCCTTCTATCCCCACAGGAATGAACTCACTTTCGGGGTATGTTTCGGCACTGTAAATCCCGAAAGAATTTTTCTCTCTTCCCATGTCATAGATTTCTACAGAGACACTGATACCCCCCTCTTTTTGGGTGTATTCACTCGCCACTAACTCTTTAAAATCATAAGACAGGTAGATTTCAGCAGCTCCATCTATATGCTCATAGAGGTTCTGGGGTTGGAAAGTCAGGGGTGAATCCTTGAGTTCCCATCCCTCTAAATCAGGGAGCAGCTCAATCAGTTCAGAATCAGGCGGGTCAGCCAAAACCGCTCCGTTCAGAGATAACAAAAACAAAACAAAAAGGACCGCCAGGCCGTTTTTAATTAGGGGGTTGGACCTGAATACTCTCATTATCCTCACTCCTGTTCATAAATTGTCTTTAAAATGTATTTTATCATGGACCCCTTCCAATCACAATTTTTCGAATCAGATCATCATAGAAGATTTTAAATGAGTTGACAGGTTTTTCCCTTTCTCGGGAGCTTTTATTGATATCCTGTTTGAGGTAAAATAATGTAAAAATGTCAAAAGTAATCATCATCAAAGGTAAAGGAGTTCTTTCCGATTCCCGAAAAATCAACACGAATAAACTGCGCCGGATGTATCAGAGGGGTTTCTGCCGGCTCACCGGAGAGAACAGCCCTCAAAAAGCCTTGAGGGCTCTTTTTGCTAATAATGAAAAGGTAGGGATCAAAATAAATACCATCGCCGGGAAAAAGCTATCCACCCCTCCCCCTGTCTCCTTGGAACTGGCTCAATTTCTTCACACGGGAGACATCCCAAAGAAAAACCTTGTCGTTTGGGACCGAACCAACCGGGAATTGAAAACCGCCGGATACAATTTAAACAAACACAGAAAGGGGATTCAAATCTTCGGAACGGACACCCAGGACGTGGGATACAGTGAGAGGCCCATTTCCCACCTTCAGATCGGAAGTCTTTTCTCCAACATACAAAAGAACATCATTTCCTCTTCCATCAGTTTAGCCATCCTCAAAGACCACGGAATAGCCGGAGTTACAGCGGGAATGAAAAACTATTTTGGATCCATCCATAACCCCAATAAATACCATGACAATCACTGCGACCCTTTTGTGGCTGAATTGTTTGATACCTCCTTTATTCAAAGAAAACATCGATTGACCATCCTGGATGCCCTGGTGGTCCAGTACCATCTGGGCCCATCTTTTCATTCTTCATGGGCGGAAAAATTGGAATCTCTTGTTTTCGGACTGGATCCAGTGGCCACCGACCGGGTGGGATGGAATATCATCGCTAAACTGCGTTCACAGAAGAACCTTCCTTCTCTGGAAGAAGAAGGGCGGGTCCCCTCCTATCTCTTCACGGCTCAAAAAATGGGCTTAGGAGAGGGGGATTTAAATAAAATCGAGATTCAGGAGGAAGAAATCTAAGAAAGATGAGAGCTTTACGAACACCTCGAATCTTTTTACCATAGAAAGTGATGGATCGACGCCAATTTATTAAATCGGCCTCTACTACCAGCCTTCTGGCCAGTCCAGGGATGTGTGCTCTGTGCAAGAACCTTTATTCTTTTACCGACAAAGTGAATATTTCTCATAGGGAAGCTCGTTACTACAAACAACTTCCCCATAAAGAAATCGAATGCAAGCTCTGCCCCCGCTTGTGCAAACTGGGAGACAAAGAAAGAGGCTACTGCGGGGTCAGGGAAAATGAAGGAGGAACCTATAATACCCTGGTCTACGGAAAAGCCTGTGCGGCCCATGTGGACCCCATTGAAAAAAAACCTTTATTCCATTTTCTCCCCAGCAGCCGAGCTCTTTCCATCGCCACAGCCGGGTGCAACGTTCACTGTAAATTCTGTCAAAACTGGGAAATCTCCCAAAAAAGACCCGAACAGGTTCACAATATTGACCTCCCCCCTTCCTCAGTGGTCCGGTCCGCTCAAAAATACGACTGCCCAGTGATTGCTTATACCTATTCGGAACCGGTTGTATTTTATGAATACATGTATGATACCTCTAAAACCGCTCGAACGGAAGGAATCAAAAACGCGGTAATCACCGGAGCTTATATAAACCCAGAACCTCTGGAGGACCTCCTTACGGTCGTGGATGCAATCAAGATTGACCTGAAAGCCTTCACTCAAAAATTCTACTCAGAATACGTGCGAGGAAAACTTCAGCCTGTGCTGGATGCGATTAAGATGGTTTCCCAGAGTGATGTATGGCTGGAAATCGTTTATCTAGTCATTCCCACTCTCAATGACAGCCCTGAAGAAATTCAAAGTTTATGCCGCTGGGTTAGGAAAGAAACAAGCCCGGATATTCCGGTCCACTTCTCCCGGTTCCACCCTATGTATCTGCTAAAGAATCTTCCCCCTACCCCCATCTCCACACTGGAACGGTGCCGCCAGATAGCTCTGGACGAAGGGATCCACTTTTCCTATGTGGGAAATGTACCCGGACATAAAGGAGAAAGTACTTACTGCCCCCAATGTCATAACACTCTCATCAAAAGGAGGGCCTATCAAATCCAGAAAATCAACCTCCATCAAGGAAGGTGTAAATTTTGCGATACACCAATTCCTGGGATTTGGTCTTAAGAAATTATCTTCCCCCCTTTTTCCTGGGGTTCCTAGCCTTCTCTTTCCAATTATTCCTCCTACGTGAATTTTCAGTCCAATTCTACGGCAATGAAATCACCTTTGGGCTGATCCTGGCAGCCTGGCTCCTGTGGAGTGGACTGGGAAGCATTTCTTCAGCCAAATTCAAATGGAATACAGCCCACTTCCCTCTCGCTTATTTTTTGGTTATTTTCCTTTTCCCTCTGTGCTTGGCAGCTCTTCGGCTGTCCCGGGTGGTCCTGGGGACTTTTCCCGGAGAAACCACTGGAATGCTCTCTATCCTGATTTTTTCGGTGGTTCTGGCCTTGTTTGTGAGCTTTCCTCTGGGAACCCTGTTTGTCTTCAACACATACTTCTTGAAAGGAAACCTCACTCATGTTTATCTTCTCGAATCTCTAGGGTCGGCTGCAGGAGGGGGTGTGGTTTATTTTCTCCTTGTCCCTTACCTTTCCAACTGGCATGGAGTCGCCCTCATAGGGGGCTTTGTGGCCTCGGTTATTTTTATGACTTTGGGGAAAAGAAAGCATCTATTTGCCTTTCTGTTTATCCTTGCCTATTTAGGGGGATTCTGGCTGTGTGATTTTCCCAGCCAGAAATTTTACTGGAAACCCTTTTCCCTGGTTCAGAGTGAAGACACTCCCTACGGAAAGCTTCAGGTGATCCGGACCAAGGAACAAATCTCTGTTTACGACAACCATCTTCTGGCCTATTCTTACCCCAACCGTGCCTCGGCGGAAGAATCGGTCCACTTTTCACTCCTCCAAAACCCTCGGGCTGAAAAGGTTCTGCTCGTGGGGGGAGGAGCCGGAGGTAGTCTCAGACAGATTTTGAAATACCCCCGCACGGAAGTGGATTTTGTGGAACTGGACCCCGAAATCATCCGTCTCTCTCTCCGTTATCTTCCAGAAAAAGGAAAAAAAGTTCTTCAGAGCCCCCGGGTTCATATTCACTACCAGGATGGAAGGGCTTTTATCAACCAAACCCAAAACACCTATGATGTGATCATTCTCAACCTTCCCCAACCCACCACGGCCCAGATAAACCGTTTTTATACGGAAGAATTCTTTTTAAAAATCAAAAAGAGACTGAGTTCAAACGGCATATTTTCTTACAGCATCCCCTCAGCCGAAAATTACATCAGTTCCGAACTCCAGAGTTTTCTCTCTTCTCTCTTTTATACCACTCACAAAGTTTTTCCCCATGTCAAAATAGTCCCCGGGAGCACCAACATTTTCATAGCCTCTGCGGGTCCCCTCACCCTGGATTTGAAAAAAATCAATCAAAGAATCCGGTCTTTGGACTTAAATAATACCTATGTGACCCCTTCCCTTCTTTCTTCCCGGCTGAATCCTCTCCGAATCCAATTCTTAAGGAAAAAAGTGACCTCAGGGCCCCAAACTATCAATCATGACCTGACTCCCATCAGCTACTTCTTCAATTCAGTCCTGTGGAGCTCTCAATTTCAAGGAATTGAATCTCAAGTCTTTTCTTTTCTCGCTCACATCAACCCTTTCTGGCTTCTGGATGTGCCCCTCATCCTGTTTATCCTCCTCCTGGTGGCTTTGATCTTGAGGAAAAAGAAGACCCCCTTTCTGATGCTTCCTCTCTCTGTCATAGGTTTAACCACGATCGTGGTTGAAATCATCATCATCATCGCTTTCCAAACCTATTATGGTTATCTCTACAAAAAAGTTTCATTCCTTTTTGCTTCCTTTATGTTGGGGGTTTTCCTGGGAGCTCTCAGGGGAAAAAATAGAAAAAAAATCCATTACCGTCAGATTGTTTTCATTCAGTTCGGATTCATATTTCTTATTTTTATCATCCTCTCTCTCCTGAAAATCCCTCCTCCCGAACCCTTCTTCTTCCTTTTTCTCATCTGTATGGGGTTTCTCGGGGGCGACTTGTTCGTCGTCTCCAACCACCTTTTCCTGCAGGAAAAAAGAAATTACGGGTTGGGAAACGGATTGGACCTTCTCGGTTCCTTCTCCGGAGCTTTAGTGGCCTCCTCCGTTCTCATCCCTTTGGTCGGTCTTCCCACGGTGTTGAGATATATCCTTCTTCTCAATTCCTTCTGCTTCCTGTTCCTCTTAGTGGGGCTTTTTAAAAAATAAAATTTCCCCATTTTGACTTTTTTACAAATATCCTTGACAGCTATTATTAATTATGCTTTATTCTAATGTTAAGATTTTCATATATTATATTAATCTTATAATAATAATAAAGTTAATATTCAGAGAGTCAGTCAAATGAGAATTAATATTTCCCGCCAAAAACTTAAAAACCCGCTGGTCAAAAAAATCCAAGAACTGAGCGGTCAGAATCTTCTGGCCTGCTACCAGTGTGGAAAATGTTCAGCCGGATGCCCCAGTATTTCTCAAATGGATCTTCTCCCCAACCAAGTCATTCGTTACGCTCAATTGGGTTTCACTGATGAACTGATCAACTCCAAAACAATATGGGTTTGTGCCTCCTGTATGACCTGCAATGTCCGCTGCCCTAAAGGCATCAATATCGCCGAAATCATGGAAGCTTTAAGGCAGATTCTGCTGCGGCAAAGGAAAGAACACGTAGATCTCAACAAGCTTTCCCACGAACAACTGTGTGAACTTCCTCCCATCGCTTTAGTGAGCAATTTTAGAAAATCTTCTTCATAAATTCATATGATATTGAACCGCAAAATTATCTATAAAAGGAATCATAATAATGAAACTTTCGTATTATCCAGGATGCACTCTTAAGAATCATGCTAAAAATTTTGAAGATTCAACTTTATGTTCCTTGAAACAGCTGGGAATCGGGGTGGAAGAACTTCCCCGATGGAACTGCTGCGGCACTGTCTTTTCCTTGACCACCGATGACCTCATTCATCACATCGCCCCTGTACGAAACCTCATCCGGGCCAAAGAACAAAACGCCGATAAACTCTTCACTCTCTGTGCCATGTGTTACAATACCTTGAAAAGATCCAATCAACGAGTCAAAGATAACTCCGAAGACCTAGAAAAAATCAACGATTTTATGTACAGAGAAGAAATCAACTACCAGGGAGATGTTCAAGTTCTCCATCTCCTGGAAATACTCCAGAATGAGATTAAATTCGAAAACATAGCCAAAAAAATAAATAAGTCTCTTGGAGGCTTAAATGTGGCCAGTTATTACGGCTGCATGTTGGTCCGACCCCAAGACATCGGATTTGATGACATGGAAAATCCATCCTCTATGGATGACCTCATGTCCACGTTGGGAGCTCAACCTGTGGAATTCCCCTATAAAACAGAATGCTGCGGCGCATATCAAACGGTGGATAATCAGGACATCGTGGCAGAACGGACTTTCCAAATTCTATCTTCGGCTCAATCTCGCGGAGCCGAAGTCGTTGCGGTAAGCTGCCCCCTGTGTGCCTTCAACCTGGATCAGCGTCAGAAAAAAACGGAGCAGAATTATCCAGAATTCAAACACATACCTGTGCTCTACTTCACTCAACTCTTGGCCTTAGCTCTGGGCTGTCCCAAAAAGAGTTTAAGGTTGGACCTTCATCACATAGACCCTAAACCTATTCTTAAAGAAAAAGGATTGATATGAGGAACCAATGGTTTATTTTGGTGAATTAAGACCACACAAGGGTAAAATCCACATCATTAAAGATCGATGCAAGGGATGTGGATTTTGCGTGGAATATTGCCCCAAAGATGTTTTGGAACTTTCCAAAGAGTACAATGCCAAAGGCTATCATCCTCCATTCATTAAGGATGAGGATAACTGCTGTTATTGTCAGCTTTGTGAGACAATATGTCCTGAATTTGCCATTTATGTGACTCTTAAAAACGAGGAGGACCAAGGTGAAAAAGAACAAAGCAGACCCTAAAGGAGTCTTAACGGGAACTCATTTTTTAGACGGAGACTTTTCCCTCGCCGAAGGAGCTCTGGCAGCGGGATGCCGATTTTTCGGCGGATATCCCATCACTCCCTCCACTGAAACTGCCGAAAGGTTCTCTGAACGGATCCCCCGAGTGGGTGGAGTTTTCATCCAGATGGAAGATGAACTGGGAACCATGGCTGTCTTGATCGGAGCCTCCTGGGCAGGGAAAAAGGCCATGAGTGTGACTTCAGGTCCGGGTTTTTCTCTGATGATGGAAAACCTCGGCCTGGCGTGCATGCTGGAAACCCCCTTGGTCCTGGCCAATGTTCAAAGAGGAGGACCTTCCACAGGACTCCCCACCTTAACCGGTCAACAGGACATGATGCAGGCCCGATGGGGATCCCACGGAGATTATGAAATTATCGCCATTTCCCCGGATTCCCCTCAAGAATGCTTTGATTTTACCATCGAAGCCTTCAACCTCTCCGAGAAATATCGTGTCCCTGTTTTGGTGATGACCGATGAGTGTGTGGGCCATATGCACGAGAAAGTCGTCATCCCCCCTGCTGAAGAAATTGAAGTGTCAGAAAGAAAATTGTACAAAGGTCCCAAGGATCAGTATCTTCCTTTCAAGCCAGACAAGGATGGAATTCCTCCTATGGTCAAAGCCGGAGACGGCTACCAGTTTCATGTGACCGGTCTTACCCACGATGAGAGAGGCTATCCGGTCATAAACGCGGAATGCCAGGATTGGTGTGTGCGCCACCTTGTGGACAAGATCAAAAACAACGCTGATGACATCATCCAAATTGAAGAAGACCAAACCGATTCTGCGGAAGTGGTGGTGGTTTCCTACGGAATATCTTCCAGAGTGGCGGTGAGAGCTGTGAATAAAGCCCGCAAAGAAGGGCTCAAAGTAGGAAATCTCCGTTTGATCACCGTGTGGCCTTTTCCAGAGAAACGAATCAGAAAACTGGCTAAAGATGTAAAAGCATTCGTATTCCCTGAAATCAATTACGGCCAGGTGGTTCATGAACTGGAGCGTTGTGCGGGAGGACAGTGTAAAGTTGTCGGTGTCCCCCATATGGGAGGCGGAGTCCACAATCCCGATGATATTTACAAAGTTATCAAGGAGGCCGCAAAATGAATAAAGAAAAGCCCCGACATCCAGTCGAACAATTTCTCAGGATGGACAGGATGCCTCACATCTGGTGCCCTGGATGCGGAATCGGCACCGTAGTGACCTCTTTTACGGAAGCTCTTCGAAAAGGTGAGATGGACCTGGATAAAGTCTGTGTGGTTTCGGGTATTGGATGTACGGGAAGAGTCGCCGGGTACATCAAACTGGACTCCTTCCACACCACCCACGGCCGAGCCGTTCCGTTTGCCACAGGTTTAAAGCTGGGCAACCCTGAACTCAACGTGGTGGTTTTCAGCGGAGATGGAGATATCGTGGGAATCGGAGGGAACCATTTCATCCATGCGGCTCGAAGAAACATGGATCTGACTATTATCGTGGTCAATAACTTCAACTACGCCATGACCGGAGGCCAAGTGGCGGCGACAACCCCTATAGAAGCCAACGCTTCCACTTCTCCTTATGGGAACTTTGAATATCCTTTCAGCATCCCCTATCTGGCTGAAGCTTCCGGAGCTACCTATGTCGCCCGGTGGACCGCTCTTCATATACGCCGGATCACCAAATCCATCCAGGAAGCCATGGCCAAGCCCGGGTTTTCCGTGGTCGAAGTCATCACTCCGTGTGTCACTTTGTATGGGCGCCGGAATCGGCTGGGCGATGGATTGAACATTCTGAAATATTACTATGATCAATCCGAAATCCAGCACAATGCAGACCCCCGGAATATCAATATTTCTTATCAAGGAAAATTGATCGTGGGGAAATTTGTGGATAAGGAAAAACCCACTTTTCTGGATGCCATGAACCAGCATTTGAACAAAGTTCTGGGAGATGATTACCAAAAATACGGGAAAATACGGGAGGATCAACAATGACAGAGATTAGGTTTTCTGGATACGGAGGACAGGGAATCATCCGATGTGCCATGATAGCTGGAAAAGCCTTTTCTGTTGTCGAAGGGAAACACACTACCATGACTCAAAGTTTTGGTCCGGAAGCACGGGGAGGCGCCTGCAGTTCCCAACTGGTGGCTTCTGATGAAAGAGTTCTCTATCCCTATATCACCAAGCCGGAAGTTCTGGTTTGCATGTCTCAGGAAGCTTACGAAAAATACGAACCCAACCTAAGAGAAAATGGAACTCTCATCATAGATAAAGACCTGGTGAAACCCAATTCTCAGAAAAGAAAAATTTATTCTGTTCCTGCCACTCGGTTCGCAGAAGAGCTGGGAAACCGAATCATCGCCAACCTCGTGATGATGGGTTTTTTCACAGCCATCACCCAATTCGTCTCTCCGGAGTCCATGAAAAAAGCCCTGCCCGGATTGGTACCAGATAGATATCTGGATCTTAACTATAAAGCTTTCGATAAAGGATATGAATACGGTCTTAAAGTTCTGGAAGAAGAAAAGAAATCATAGATTCAAACGCCTTGTGCGGACTTTCCTAAACTAAGAAGGAGATAAGTCTGGCCATGAATGATAAAAAAAAGAAACGGATAGGAGTTTTTGTCTGTCACTGCGGCATAAATATCGCCGGAACAGTGGATGTGAAAAAAGCAGCCAAAGAGCTTTCTAAACATAAAAACGTGGCTCACGCTGAAGACTACGTGTATATGTGTTCCGATCCCGGACAAAAATTGATATCGGATACCATAAAGGAAAAAAACTTGGATGGAGTGGTGGTGGCTTGCTGCTCCCCTTCTCTCCATGAATCTACTTTCAGAGGGACCTCGGAAGAAGCGGGTCTCAACCCCTATCAGTGTGAGATCGCCAACATCCGAGAACAATGCAGTTGGGTCCATAAAGATAAACAGAGAGCCACCTCCAAAGCCATCACTATTTCCAACAGCATTGTGGAAAAAGTCCTGCGGAATCAATCCTTAGAACCCATCAGTGTTCCTCTTACCAAAAGAGCAATGGTCATCGGGGGAGGAATCGGCGGGATTCAGGCGGCCCTGGATATCGCCAATGGGGGCCATGAGGTCATCCTGGTGGAAAAATCTCCCTCCATCGGGGGACATATGATCCAGCTTTCCGAAACCTTCCCTACTCTGGATTGTTCCCAATGTATTATGACTCCAAAGATGGTGGAAGTTTCCAAACATCCCAACATCAAGCTCATGACTTACAGTGAAGTCCAGGATGTTTCCGGATATGTGGGAAACTTCAAAGTCAAAATCCTTAAAAAACCCACCTACGTGGACCCGGACGCCTGTACCCTCTGCGACGAATGCACCAAAGTATGTCCTGTGGTCACCTCTAATGAGTTTGACCAAGGACTCACCGGAAGAAAGGCCATCTACGTTCCCTTTCCTCAGGCGATCCCCGCAACCTACACCATCGATGCCGAAGCCTGTCCGGGCTTTCTCCCTATTGCCTGCGGCAAATGCGCGGAGGTTTGTGAACCCAATGCCATCAATTTTGATATGAAACCGGAAACCGTGGAAGAGGAAGTGGGAGCCATCGTGGTGGCCACCGGATACGACCTTTATTCCCAGAAAAATTTAAAGGAATACGGAGGCGGTCAATATCCCGATGTGCTGGACGGCCTTCAGTTTGAACGTCTTCTTTCGGCTTCGGGTCCCACCCAAGGAAAAATTCTCAGACCTTCCGACCATAAAGAGCCCAAAGAAGTGGTGTTTGTTCAGTGCGCCGGTTCAAGGGACCCCGAACTCCATTGTGCTTACTGTTCCAAAATTTGCTGTATGTATACGGCCAAACACGCCATGCTGTACAAGCATCACGTTCAAGACGGCCAGCCCTATATTTTTTACATCGACATTCGCTCGGGGGGAAAGGATTATGAAGAATTTGTCCAGAGAGCGGTGGAAGATGACGGGGTGGTTTATATCCGGGGTAAAGTTTCCAAAATTTTCGAAGAGGACGGAAAGGTTAAAGTTTGGGGGGTGGATACCCTCACCGGAAAGGATATCCAGGTCGATGCGGACATGGTGGTATTGGCTATGGCTCTCCGCCCCTCCGGCGGAGCTGGAGAACTGGCTAAAATACTCAAGATGGCCATGGACAAGGATGGTTTCCTGAGTGAAGCTCATCCTAAATTAAGACCCGTGGAAAGCGTCACTTCCGGCATGTTCCTGGCAGGGGCCGCTCAAGCTCCTAAGGATATCCCCGAAGTGGTGGCTCAATCCAGTGGAGCAGCCAGTAAAGTCCTGGCCATGTTTTCCTCGGACGAACTTCACCACGATCCCATCGTAGCTGAGGTTGACGAAGACGTATGCAGTGGATGCAAGATGTGTATCCGGGTCTGCCCTTATGATGCCCGGGTCTATGATGAAGAAAAAGGAGTTGTCACCGTTAATGAAGTTCTCTGCGAAGGGTGCGGTGCCTGTATCGTGGCCTGCCCATCCGGAGCCACTCAGCAGAAGAACTTCTCTGACGATCAAATCAATTCTATGATAGATTCCATTTTGTAAGGAGAAAAGAGAGAAGAATGGCTAAATTTGAACCAAAGATAATCGCCTTTGCCTGCAACTGGTGTACTTCAGCAGGAGCTGATTTGGCCGGAACCTCCAGGATGAAGTATCAGCCCAACAGCACCATCATAAGGGTCATGTGCTCCTCCCGAGTAGACCCTCAACACATCCTACGGGCTTTTAAACAGGGAGCCGATGGCGTGTTTGTAGGGGGATGTCATCCCGGAGACTGCCATTATCTCACCGGCAATTACAACACACTCCGCCGAGTGAAGCTGCTGAAAAAAATGATGCAAGATATGGGAATCGACCCCCAAAGGCTTCAACTGGAATGGGTGTCTGCTGCTGAAGGACAAAAATTTGTTCAGGTTATAAATGAGTTTACAGACAAAATAAGAAAATTAGGAGCTTTGAATTTATCCAAAGAGACATCAAACTGATGACAAACTTATATATATGTGACCATTATTTTATTTTTTCACGGAGGAACTCATGAAAGAGAAAAAGAGTATAATGGACAGAATCGCTGAGTCAAACAGGTCCGTGACATCTGGAATCGATGAAAAAGATATTAAAAATTGGGTGAACATCTACATTATGGGAAAAGCCTACAAGGTTCCTGCGGGAGTAACCATTATGCAAGCCATGGAATATTCGGGCTACCGGTTTGTCCGGTCAGCGGGCTGCCGTGCGGGATTTTGTGGGGCCTGCGCTACCGTTTACAGAAAAGCCGGAGATTACAAACTTCAATCAGCCATGGCCTGCCAAACTCGAGTGGAAGACGGAATGTTCCTGGTCCAAATTCCTTTTGCTCCCGCAGAAAAAGCCTCTTATGATATTCACAAAGAAAAATATGACACCAATGTCTTCTACAAATACTATCCTTCTCTTGCTAAATGCGTTTCCTGCAACACCTGTACAAAATCCTGCCCCCAGGACCTTGAAGTTATGGATTACATCCAAGCTGCTATTCGGGGAGATTTTGAGACAGTGGCTGAAGAGTCTTTTGACTGCATCCAGTGTGGGCTCTGTGCCATCCGCTGTCCGGCCGAGATTGTCCAGTACCATGTAGCTCAGTTGGGCCGGAGGATGTACGGCCTTTATGGATGCGAAACCCCCGGACATTTAACCCAAAGAGTGAAAGAAATTCAAGAAGGAAAATTCGATAAGGATTTTGAAAATATTCTCAAAAAGAATAAAAAAGAACTTGAAAAAATGTACGCAGAAAGAGAAAGGGAAAAAGATTAATAAAGGAGGAAAAATGCCTGAAATGAAATACATCGGTGGTTATCCTGAGTACATGCGGGAACTTATAAAAAAAGTAGAAAAGACCCGGATGAAAAGGAAGGATTATGAACCCCCCGCCATGAGCAAAAAAGAAAGAGAAGATACCCTGAAAATTCATCCAGATTACGCCGAAGGGGGGAAGAGAAAAATCTCCGTTGGTCCGAATAAAGGAGAAATCGCTCCCAATGAACTGGCTGACCTTCTGGAAGCTTACCCTATCATTGAAGAAAATGAAGTTGACCTTTCCCGGGTTGACTATGATGTGGATGTACTCATTATAGGAGGCGGCCTGGCCGGGACATCAGCCGCTCTCTGGGCCAATGATCAGGGGATTTCATCCCAAAAAATACTCCTGGCGAATAAATTAAGACATGGGGATGCCAATTCCATGATGGCTGAAGGAGGAACTCAAGCCGCCGACCGGCCCAATGACTCACCTCTTATTCACTATCTGGATGCCTTGGGTGGAGGTCACTTTACCAATAAACCTGAAGTCCTTCAGGCGCTGGCCAAAGATGCTCCCTTGATCATGAACTGGCTTCTGGAAATGGGTGCCATTATTGACCGGGATGAAAACGGAGATTTTGTAGAGCGATCGGGCGGCGGAACATCCATAAACCGAATGCACGCCTGCCGGGATTACACAGGAATGGAAGAACTGAGAGTGATGAGAGATAAGTTTAGAAACAGAGATTTCCAGTACCTGGAATACTACCCCGCTGTTGAACTTCTTACTGAGGAAAACGGAAAGGTCAGCGGAGCTGTTCTGTGGAACTGCGAAACAGGAGATTACAAAGTGGTCCGAGCCAAGGCCACCATCATGGCCACCGGAGGATTTGGAAGACTCCATATCCGAGGTTTTCCCACCACCAATCATTATGGAGCTACCTGTGATGGAGTGATTCTTTCCTACCGGGCTGGAGCCAAGCTCAGAGATGTGGATACCGTCCAGTACCACCCCACTGGAGCCGCCTTCCCTCAACAAATTGTGGGGCTTCTTCTCACCGAAAAACTCCGGAGTATGGGAGCTCAACCGGTCAATAAAGATGGAGAAGCGTTTGTATTTCCTCTGGAACCCCGAGACGTGGAAGCAGCGGCCTTGATCAAAGAGTGTTACATCAACGAAAAGGGAATCATCACCCCCACAGGAATGCGAGGGGTGTGGCTGGATACTCCCTTGATCGAACTCAAACATGGAGAGGGGACCATCGAAAAGAATTTTCCTGGAATGTTCCGCATGTTCAACCGGTGCGAGTTGGATATGAGAAAGGACCCTCTTTTGGTGTTTCCCAGTCTTCACTACCAGAATGGAGGCGTGGAAACCGATCCCAAAGGCCACACCAACGTGGAAGGACTGTTTGTGGGAGGCGAAGTCTCTGGTGGAGTCCACGGGAAGAATCGGTTGATGGGAAATTCCACCCTGGACTGTATGGTATTTGGCCGAAGGTCGGGAATCAACGCCGCCAAGTATGCCAAAAAAGCCAAGAAACCCGGTAAGCTCACCCTGAACCATATGAAAAATTACTCCTCCACATTGAAAAAAGCCGGAATCAAACCCGAACGGAGAGCCCCCATTCTTCTGCCTGATTACCGAGGAAAAGCCGTCCTGGCCCGGATGATCGATATCTTTTAATAAAAGAGGATTTTCAACCAACACAATTCTCGCTTTTCTCGCTCAATCAAATAAAAGAAAAATTGGTGACACAATACCTATTCCCCTTTTTCCAATAATTCCTAATGGCAGCCTCGCCACCCTCAACCAATGAAAATGATTATCTGTCATTCAATCCTATCCGTCATTCCCGAGGAATCGAGAATCCAGGATAAAAAGAACTGGATTCCGGGTCAAGCCCGGAATGACAAAGAGAGATTCAATGTTTATTTTCAAGCTAAATGAAAAATGTGCTTTCATGTTTACTTGGATATTATCCTGTGCTATAAGCATCATTAGATAAAGAAATTTTTTTCTTCGGAATCCATGAACACCAATCAATTGAGAGAAGATGCTTTCCAAATCTTCCAGGCGGGATTGGATGCGGTCAACCCGGCTCAAGCCGTTAAAAGGCACCTCCAAGTTCACAAAAACAGCCTGAGCGTTTCTCATCATCACTACCCTCTTTCCCGCTACCAAAACATTTACCTCATCGGCGCAGGAAAAGCTTCGGCCGCCATGGCTCAGCCTCTAGAGGAAGCTCTGGGAAGTCTCTTGGCTTCCGGCTTCATCAACGTCAAGTACAGACATTCTCTTCCTTTAAAAAGGGTCCAAGTCAAAGAGGCCGGTCACCCTCTACCGGATGAAGCAGGGATTAAAGGAACCCGCGAGATTGTGGATCTTTTGAAAAAGAGCGGAGAAAAAGACCTGGTTATTTTTCTCATATCGGGAGGCGGTTCCGCCTTATTGACTCTTCCGGTTGAAGGAATCTCTCTGGACGATCTGCAGCAGGTCACTCAAACTCTCCTCCGCTGTGGGGCCAGCATTCATGAAATCAATGCGGTGAGAAAACACATCTCCCAGGTCAAAGGAGGGCACCTGGCCCGATTGGCTTATCCCTCAACTTTAATTTCTCTCATCCTCTCCGATGTCATCGGAGATGACCTGGATACCATCGCCTCCGGTCCCACTGTTCCCGACAAAAGCACATTTCGGGATTGTCTTCAAATTCTGGATAAATACGGAATCAGAGATCAAATCCCTTCATCGGTCCTTCTTCACCTGGAAAAAGGACTCCAAAAAGGAATCAAAGAATCCCCTAAAAAGGGAAATCCTGCCTTTACCCGGACCCAAAATGTCATCGTGGGAAGCAATCGACTGGCTGTGGAAGAAGCCCGGAAAAAATCGGAACTTCTGGGCTACAACAGCTTGATCCTCTCTGCTTTTGTGGAAGGAGAAACTAGAGAAATCGCCAAAATGCATGCCGCTGTTGCCAAAGAAATCAGGAGGTCAGGAAACCCCCTCTCTCCTCCAGCTTGTGTGATTTCTGGGGGTGAGACCACAGTGACAGTGAAGGGAGAAGGATTCGGTGGACGAAACCAGGAATTTGTTCTCTCTTCAGCCATCGAGATAAAGGGATGGAAAAACGTGGTTGTCCTGAGCGCAGGGACCGATGGAACCGACGGTCCCACCGATGCAGCCGGAGCGTTTGCCGATGGGGAAACGGTTCAAAGAGGCCTCGATTTGGGGCTGGATCCCTATCCATACCTAAAGCAGAATGATTCTTACAATTTTTTCAAACCTCTGGAGGATCTCATCATCACCGGACCCACTTACACCAATGTCATGGACCTTCACCTAGTGATGGTGGGAGCCAAGGATTGAACTTTGGGCTGGCATAGTCATCAAATTTTCCCTCTCCTTATTTTTACAGACCTTGATGGGACTCTTTTGGATGAGAAAACCTATTCCTATAAGCCCGCCGTCCCGGCTCTTGAAGCCATCCAGAAAAGGAATATCCCTCTGATTCTCTGCTCCAGTAAAACCCGGGCTGAGATAGAAAAAATCAGAACCCAACTCCAAAACACTCATCCCTTTATCTCTGAAAACGGAGGCGCTGTTTTCATCCCTCAAGGGTATTTCTCATTCCCTTTTCCTTTCACTCGGAAAAAAGAAGGCCATGAGATTCTGGAGTTGGGAACTCCTTATCCCAAACTCAGAAAAACACTCCAGCACATGAAATCTCTCTACCCCCATAAAATCATAGGATTTGGTGACCTTTCTCCTGAAGAAATAGCCTCCCTCTCCGGTCTATCGCTGGAGCGAGCCAAACTATCCCAAAAGAGAGAATACGATGAACCCTTTCTTTTGGAAGACCTCAGCCTCCTGGAACGAATCAAGAAAACCGCTTCCCGGGCCCATCTTCACATCACCCGGGGAGGACGGTTTTTCCATCTTCTGGGTCAAAATGACAAGGGAAATGCTGTGAATCGATTGAAAGCCCTCTATCAAAAAGAGACTTCGGTTTCCTCCATAGCTCTGGGAGACAGTTGGAATGACTTACCGATGTTCCAAAACGTGGACATCCCTGTCCTGGTGCAGAAGTCCGACGGAACTTACGAGACCGGCCTCTCCTTCTCCTCTCTCCGCCTGGCCCCGGGAAAGGGTCCCGAAGGCTGGAACCGTTGGGTTTTAGATTTTCTATCCCACCTGGAAGAAGATTAATCCTTTCCGTACGTTTGAGTCATCTTCAAAAGTTTTTGAGAAGGAATCTTTTCAAAAAGGAATCAATATCCACATTCATTGACTTCCTTTGTGATTTTGATATACTTAGGAAAATTTAGAAATATTTCAAGCGAAAGAGAGAGGAATTATGGCCCAAAAAGAAACAGAACGTCGAGCCTGCGTCCGGTTTGAAGTCCCTGGGGCCATCGTGAGTTTCAAAATCAAAAAATTATTCCCCTCCAAAAAAAAATTTGATGAAGAATTCTGTCCCGTACTGGATATCAGCCGGGGAGGATTGAGATTCGAGGGGGAAAAATCTTTAAAATCCAAAACCAAAATCTCCATGAAACTTTCCCTTCCTGGAGAAAGAGTCCCTTTGAATTTAATGGGTGAAGTCCGTTGGCAGTCTTTCGACCAGGGAAAAAATAAACACCAAACAGGAGTCCAGTTTTTTCCTTATGGGGAAAAAAAGGGACAAAATTATCCGGGAGCTCTGGTCAAAATCATCGCCCTGGAACAGAAATTTGCCCCCAGCCAAAAACCCGACACCCAAAAATCTGACAAAGACGAATTCAAAATGGATAGCTGATTTTTTTGGATTCTTCCCTATTTATTTTAATCCCCATATTCCTTCCCCTCCGTAGTGAATCCTGGTAGGGTGAAAGCGACATCACCGATTCATTTTTCGATGACGATTTGAGAATAATCCGCCACCTGCATCAAAAGATTACGGACATCCTGAAGAAGGGCCATCCTGTTTCGTTGAAGCCTTTTATCCTTGTCCATTACCATCACATGGTCAAAAAATCGGTCCACAGGATTCCGGATACGGAAAAGGATCCTCTGGGCTTTAGTGAAATTTCCTTTCTCCACCAAAGGAACCACATTTTCCTTGAGGATCTGGTAGGTGGTATAAAGTTCTCTCTCTTCCCTTTCCTCAAGGAGTTCCGGGTTGATTCGATACCGGGGGTGTTCTCGAAGGATGTTGTTTATTCTTTTAGCAATCAGCATCATGGGCTCAAACTGAGCGCTGTCCTTCAGCTTATCGATGGATTCCAGTCGAAGGAAAATGTGGTAGATGTTCTCGATTCCCGAGTTTAACACGGCTTGGACCAGGTCATAGCGGTAACCTTTCTGCTCAAACATGTACTGAAGTCGATCTTTGAAAAAAGAAAGGGTGTAATCTTTCACCTCTTTCTTTGATTTTTCCAATTTATTCCCATAAATTCTCAACACCTTATCCAAAAGAAGGTAAAATGAAAAACTCAATTTCTTATCCAGGATGATCTTACAAATGCCTTGAGCGCTCCGGCGCAAACCAAAGGGGTCCTTTGAGCCGGAAACTTCCACTCCCACTCCGAGCACTCCCACCACCGAGTCTATTTTATCTGCGATAGAGAGCAAAGCTCCACAAAGTGTGGAGGGAGAATCCTCTCCCAAACCGGAAGGGCGGTAGTGTTCGTAAATTCCTTTCCACACCTGGGAACTATACCCCTCTTTCCGGACGTACAATCCGCCCATAATCCCCTGAAGCGAAGAAAATTCTCTCACCATTTCAGTGGTCAGGTCGCTCTTGCACAGCCGGGCTGCTTCTCCTACGGCTTCTTTGATCTTTTTAGCCTCCACCTTATTGGCAAGATAGACAGCAATATTCTCAATCCTCTGGATTTTATCCTGATAGGTACCCAATTTTTCCTGGAATAAAATGTTATCCAGTTGAGAGATCCGTTCTTTAAGGGAAACCTCCCGATCCTTATTCCAAAAAAACTGAGCATCATCCAACCGGGCCTTCAGAACCCTTTCATTTCCCTGACGAATCAATCCTTTGGGATCCCGGTCATGATCGGCCACGCCTAGAAAATAAGGCTTCTGTTTCTTTCCTTTCACCACAGAAAAAAGCCTCTGTCCTTCTTTCATCGCCGTGCTCAAAACTTCTAGAGGAAGTTCCAGGTAGGACTCAGGGAAAGAGCCTAAAAACACGTAGGGATTCTCTACATCATAAACGAGTTTCTCCATAAGCGGCTCATCCGGATGAAGCTCCCCCTCTACTGAAGAAAGTCTTTTTTTTATCTGATGAAGGATTATTTTTTTTCTTTCGTTGGGATCCACCATGACCTTTTTCTCTCTGAGAACTTCTTGATACTGAGTGAAAGAATCCACTTTGATTTTTTGGGGAAAATGAATTTTATGCCCGTAGGTGAATTCACAGCTCTCCACTCCATCGACCTGAAAAGGAACCGGCTTCTGACCCAATAAACAGAGAATATTTTTAACCGGGCGGGAAAACCTGACAGACCATTCTCCCCATCTCATCATTTTGGGAAATGACAAAGAGGTTATAAGAGGGGGGAGAATCTCGGTCAAGATTTCCCTGGTGGAGCGGCCTTGGGTCACCTTTTTCAACCCCACATACTCCCCTTTGGAAGTATTTATAACCTCCAATTGGTCCACACTCACTCCCTGAGAACGGGCAAATCCTTTGGCGGCCGAAGTGGGTTGGTTTTCCGGAGTAAAGGCCGCAGCCCGAGGAGGGCCTACCACCTGCTCTTCTTTATCCTTCTGCTGAGGAGCCAGCTCCCCATAAACCACCAACCTTCGACAGGTCCCCAAACTTTGTATGTTTTCAACATCCACATCGACCCCGGAGAGCTTCTGAGCTAACCCTTTTTCTAGTTGGGAAAGGCCCGCTTTCACATGGGAATAGGGCATCTCTTCGGTGATAATCTCCAGAAGAAACTCCATCAGGAAACCCTTCCCTTTTGTTCCTTTTGAGTGTATTCCTGGGTAATCTGCACTACCTGAGTCCTTATTTGAGAAATCATCTTGACTCTTTCGGTCACACTGATCGCTCCTCTGGAGTCCAGAAGGTTGAAATAATGAGAGCCTTTCAAACACATATCATAAGCCGGGAGCAGCAAATCCATGTGGACCAGCTTCTGTGCTTCCTTGATGGCTTTGGAAAAATTTCCCCGAAGCATCCGGATATCGGCTTTATTGAAATTGTACTCGGAAAATTCTTTTTCTTCTCGGTACCTCAAATCCCTGTATTTCACATCCCCGGACCAGTGAAGGTCATAAATGTTATCTTTTTTTTCGAGAAACATTTCCAATCTTTCCAGCCCGTAGGTAATTTCCACAGGAATGGAATAAAGATCCATTCCTCCGGTTTGCTGGAAATATGTGAATTGAGTGATCTCCAAACCGTCCAACAGGACCTGCCAACCCACTCCCCAGGCTCCGATGGTGGGAGATTCCCAATTGTCCTCATCAAACCGGATATCGTGATCCCTAAGCCTGATGCCTAATGAAGTCAAACTTTGGAGATACATTTCCTGAATGTTGGGGGGAGAAGGCTTCACAATCACCTGGTACTGAAAATGTTTTTGCACCCTATGGGGATTTTCCCCGTAGCGTCCGTCGGTGGGTCTTCTTGAGGGTTGGACATAGGCCACCTTCCACGGTCTTTGGTCCAGAACCCTGAAAAACGTATCCGGGGTCATGGTCCCAGCCCCCACTTCCACATCATAGGGTTGAGCCAGATAACAGCCCTTATCCGCCCAGAATTTTTGAAGATTCATTATGAGGTCTTGGACAGCCATTCTTTTCCTGTATTTATTATAAGGATTAGAAAAAAGGAATAAAGACCTTTTCTATAAATAGTTGCACATCGTTCGAAAAGATACGTTTTTTCATCTTAAATCCTGGATTCGCGCCTCCGCGGAAAAACAAAAAGTAACCATGCAGTAATTTAACAATGAATTCTTTTGACTTTTGATTTTTGAATTTTAATTTTTTTACTCAGGTTTCTTGGGACTCTTTTTTCCAGCGAAGCACCGGTTTCCGGGCGGCCCGGGTCTCATCCAACCTGCGTACATAAGGGATATGGGGAGCTTGTTTTAAAAGATCGGAATTTTCCTTGGCCTCTTGATCGATCTTTCTCATCGCTTGAATGAACGCATCCAAATCCCTTCGGCTTTCTGTTTCTGTGGGTTCGGTCATCAAGGCTCCATGGACCACTAGAGGAAAAGAGACCGTGGGAGAATGGACACTGTAATCAAGAAGACGCTTGGCTATGTCGATGTTGGAAACGCCTCGATCTTTCTGGTATTTATCTGAAAAAACACATTCATGGAGGGTGGGGGTTTTGTATTTTACTTCGTAGATATCCTCCAGATTCTTTCGGACAAAGTTGGAATTCAAAACCGCTCCTTCAGAGACCGCTTTCAATCCATCGTGCCCTAGAATAAGAATGTAGGCCAAAGCTTTGATAACCACCAGAAAATTTCCATAGAAACTCCGGATTTTTCCTATGCTCTGGGGACGGTCAAAGTCCCAAAAGAGCTTTCTTCCCTTTCTTTGAATGACGGGGGAAGGAAGATAGGGCTCCAACTCTTGGGTCACGCCCAACGGGCCCGATCCCGGCCCCCCTCCTCCGTGAGGAGTGGAAAAGGTTTTATGAAGGTTAAGGTGGATGATGTCCACATTCATATCACCTGGTTTGCAAATTCCCAGCAAGGCATTCATATTGGCTCCATCCATGTAAACATATCCGCCTTTGGAATGAACGATTTCACAGATTTTTTTAATATCCGATTCAAATATTCCCAGGGTATTGGGATTGGTGATCATCAACCCGGCCACATCCTCATTCATATTCTGGGAAAGGTCTTCCAAGTCCACTTTTCCATCTTCATTGGACTTAATCTCATGGACTTTATAGCCGCACACATGAGCACTGGAGGGGTTAGTCCCATGAGCGGAATCCGGAATCAGCACAATTTTCCGGGGATCCCCCTTATCTTCCTGGCGGGCCCGGATGAGCATCATCCCTAAAAGTTCCCCGTGAGCCCCTGCCGAGGGCTGGAGAGAGATGGCCTCCATACCGGTGATCTCGGCAAGAAGTTCTTCGGTTCGCTTCAGAATTTCCAGGTTCCCCTGGACCAAAGGAGAAGGAGAAAAAGGATGAGTCCCTCCGAATTCAGGGCGAGAAGCCACTTTCTCATTGATCTTGGGGTTGTACTTCATGGTGCATGAACCCAGAGGGTAAAACCCTTCATCCACGCAGTAATTGGTTTTAGAAAGCCGAGTAAAGTGACGAACCACTTCCACTTCGGAAACCTGGGGAAATCCCTCAATATTTCTGCGGAGGGGAACATCGGAAAGAAGGTTTTTTTTCTGGGGAACATCCAGGGGAGGCAGGGAAAAAGCTTGTTTCCCTTTCCCGCTTATTTCAAAAATCAATGGTTCTCGAATCATTTTATCTTCCTCATTTTATGTGATCTCGCCCCTTTCAGAGGGCTTTCTCTAATTCCTGGACCAATCGGTCGATCTGGTCTTTCTTATGACATTCTGTGACACAAAATAAAGCACACTCCTTGAGTTCAGGGTAAAACTCTTCCATACCTATGCCTCCGATGATTTTTTTATCCCTGAGTGATTGATCGATCTCTTTCCAGGGTTTATCCAACTTCAAAACAAATTCGTTGAACACATTTCCTTTAAACCGGGGCTCTACACCTTTGATCTGGCTGAGCTTTTCCAGAGCATAATGAGATTTCTGGACATTCTGATAGGCCAGCTCCTTCATCCCCTCTTCACCCAGAGTTTCCAGATAAACGGCGGCCCTCAAGGCACACCAGGCATGGTTGGTGCAGATGTTGGAAGTCGCCCTTTCTCGTCTTATATGCTGTTCCCGGGTGGAGAGAGTCAGAACAAACCCTCTTTTTCCCTCGGCATCCCGAGTCTCTCCAGAGATGCGGCCGGGGAACTGACGCACAAATTCTTTCCTGCAGGCCATGAATCCCAGAGTAGGACCTCCAAAACTGGGAGGAATGCCCAAAGATTGACCTTCTCCGATCACTATATCCGCCCCCAGCTTTCCCGGAGCCTCCACCATTCCCAGAGAAACCGGCTCGGAAACAGCCACAATGAACATAGCTTCCTTCTGGTGAGCCAGCTGGGCCGCTTTTTCCAGATTCTCGATCACTCCAAAAAAATTAGGGGATTGAAGGACCACAGCTGAGGTCTGATCATCGATCTGCTCCTGGATTTGGGAAAAATCGGTCTCTCCTGAGTCTGTGTAATCCAATTCTTTAAGTTGGAGGCCTAAATTCTTTACGTACGTCTGGATAACCCTCCTGTACTGGGGATGAAGAGACCGGGAGACCAGAATTTTGGGCTTCTTTTTGATCCGATGAGCCATCAACACGGCTTCAGCCGCTCCGGAAGCTCCATCATAAAGAGAGGCATTGGAGATTTCCATTCCGGTCAACTGAGAGATGAGGGTCTGAAATTCAAAAACTACTTGCAGAGTCCCTTGACTTACTTCTGGTTGATAAGGAGTGTAGGGAGTGAGAAACTCCCCTCGACTGCTCAAATAATCCACCACGGTGGGGATGAGATGAGGGTAAATCCCTCCCCCCAAAAAAGAGACATAATCCTGGTACTGATTCTTTCCGGCCAGCTGTTCAAAATACTGGATTAATTCAGGTTCAGAGAGAGGATCCGGGAGATTGAGTTTTCCTTTTAATCTGATCTCCTGGGGTACGGTGCGGAAAAGATCCTCCATCGAAGAAAGACCGATGGTGGCCAACATTTCTTTTTTATCTTTGTCACTTAACGGAACGTAATTCATTGACACGATAACCTCTTCATTTTTTTAGGGGAAAAGTTTATTCTTCTTGACTTTGGGTAAACTTTTCATAATCTGAAACCGACATCAACTTGTCTAATTCTGACTTATCCTTCAGTTTGATCCGGATAATCCATCCTTTTCCGTGAGGATCTTCATTCACCAGTTCCGGAGATTCTTCTAATTTCTCGTTGACAGCTACCACTTCTCCGGAGACTGGAGCATACACATCGGAAACAGCTTTCACCGATTCAATCACCCCTAAAGACTGGTGAAAAGCCAGTTGGGTTCCCTTTTTAGGGGTCTCCACATACACCACATCTCCCAGCTGCTTTTGAGCGAAATCGGTAATCCCCACAGTTCCTTCTCCGTTTTCCACTTTTATCCATTCATGGTCTTTGCTGTAATAATATTCTTCAGGATACATTTTTCACCTCCCATTGGTGTCTCATATACCTTAGGAAAGATTTTTTTAAATTAAAAGATTCCACTCCCCTTTTCATCTGAACAGGTTTTATGGAATCTTTTATTTTTTCCGCTTGTAAAACGGAATCGGAACCACTTTGGCCTTCACTTTCCTGTTCCGAATCCCAATCTCAAACTCCGTTCCCACTTCTGTATAATCTACAGGGAGATAGGTCATACCAATGCTTTTTTTCAGATAAGGAGAATAACTTCCGGATGTCACTTCAGAAACTTTATCATCTCCGATGTACACAGGGTAATGGGGTCTGGCGATCCCCCGGTCTATCAGTTCAAATCCCACTATTTTTCTTTTCACTCCTTGTTCCTTTTCCTTGAGCAGGGCCTCTCTTCCCAGGAAATTCCCTTTTTTGAACTTCACCAGCCATCCCAGTCTTGCCTCCAGTACCGAAGTGGTCTCATCAATATCATTCCCGTAAAGCATGAGGAAAGCTTCCATACGAAGAGTGTCCCGGGCTCCCAGTCCGACAGGAATCAATCCTTCTGATTCTCCCTTCTCCAGGATAAGGTCCCAGATTTTCTGAGGCTGATAGGAGAGAGTGTAGAGCTCAAAACCATCTTCACCCGTGTATCCTGTCCGGGAGACCAAAACATTTTCACCCTGAATCTTTCCAAAACGGAACCGGAAAGGTTTGATCTCTTCCAGTTCGACATCAATCAAAGGATTCAGGATTTTCAACGCTTGGGGGCCCTGTAAAGCCAGTTGAGTGTAGTCGGAACTTCTATTTTGAACCTCCACATCGAAATTTTCGCCGTGTCTTCGAACCCAGGCATAATCTCTTTCCTGGTTGGAAGCATTGGGAATCATCAGATAACTGGTGCCTTCTTCCAAACAATAAACCAACATGTCATCCACAAAAGTGCCTTTTTCTGTGGTTAAAGCGGTGTACTGGACTTTTCCTGCCTTAAGACGGGAAGCATCATTGGGCGTCAAATACTGGACGCAATCCAGGGCCTGATTCCCTTTTACGGTGACTTCTCCCATATGACTGACGTCAAACAACCCTGCTTTATTCCGTACGGCCAGATGTTCTGAAATAACTCCGGAGAATTCGACGGGCATTTCCCAGCCAAAAAAATCAATCATCTTACCACCGAGTTCTTTGTGCCGTTCGTTCAATCTTGTTTTCTTCATGGTTAACCTCTTTGTTCCAATTTAATATCATATAATTTTCCTCGATGCAAGAAAAATAAGGAATGAGGGGAATGAGGGATGGGGGCTCTCAGCACGCTGATTTCACCAGCGAGGGAATGTCAAGAAAGCAGCAATGAAGCCATGGAACAATTCAACAATGAATAGTTTTGAATTTTGAATTTTGAATTCTTCTCCCAGGGGTTGTTCCACAGTTGAAATTTGCTATAATGAAAATCAATTATGACTGATTTGAAAAATAATCTGAAAAAACATATTTTCAATCAGGTGAAGGACCAGTA
>JAGXKI010000052.1 GCA_018335295.1 bacterium
AGATGGATGAGTTGGGCAAGTTTTTCTCTATCCTGGGGGTCTGTGACTCCGATGTTTTTGAGTTTTTCTGGGGAATCGAGGGCGGTTAAATCCTTTTTATATTTTTTAAGGGCTGCTTCGGTTTCTTTTTTAAAGGAGAAGATGGAACACCTCACGAATTTATCGCCCCAGGCTTTGGAGGTTGCCAGAAAAAGGAAGAGATGGTAGATTTCTGAAATATCGTCTCTTTTAAAAAAATAACCGTCCCGGGTCACGATATGGGGGATTTTCTTTTGGGTGAGGGCTTCAAGGTAAGGCTGGGCGTAAGAGCGGACGCTCCGCAGAAGGAGGGCAATATCGCCGTATCTTTTTATGGTGCCATCGTGAAGCAGTTTGTTGAGGACAGAGACCACAGCCTGAGCTTCTTGGGCGGCGGTTCTTTGGTGGATGTAGAGGATATCGTTTTTGTAGTCGCGCCGGTGGCAGCAGAGATTTTTGGGGGCCCTTTTTTGATTGAACCGGATCAAACGGCCGCTGTGGTTTATAATCGGCTCCAGGGAGCGGAAATTGTCTTCCAGTTTGACGGTTTTGAGGGCGGGGCATTTCTTTTGGTATTTCTTACAAAAACCCAGGATGTTTTTAACGGTGGCTCCCCGGAACCGGTAGATGCTCTGGTCGTCATCACCGACCACGGTGTAGTGCATATGAGGCTCGGCAATCTTTCCCAGGATGAGCTCCTGGACCATGTTGGTATCCTGGTATTCATCGATAAGCACTTCGGTGTAGCGGTCCTGAATTTGCCGTAATATCTCGGGGTGATGGTTCAGCATATCCAGGGTGTGGCGCTGGAGATTGCTGAAATCGGTGGCGTTTGAGTCGAGGAGGAGTCGGAGATATTTTTTATAGGCACGGGCCACCTGGAGTTTTTCTTCCCAGTCGGCTTGATCCTCATCGGATGCTTTTTTGAGGGAGTCCTGGCAGGCGGCGATATACTGGTCCGGGTCTACAAGCTCTTCAGTGGCGTGGTTGAAGGTCTGGAGGACTGAGGAGTAGAAATCGCTCTCTCTTCCTTTCATGACCTGGCTCAAGCCCAGTTCCTTGCGGCGGGAATAGATAAAAAGGAGCTGGGCTGCTTCATCCAGCACCCAGAATCCCCGGGGGAAAGGACTGGCCGACTGGAATTGGCGGAGGAGGGTGTAGCAGAAAGAATGGATGGTGGAGACCTGCATGAGCTCCACGTTTGTGTGGGGAAGTTTCCTCTGGATCCGGTCTTTAAGCTCCAGGGCAGCTTTTTCTGTGAAGGTTGTGACCAGTATATTCTTGGGTTGGGCTGCCCCTGAGGAGATGAGGTGGGCCGCCCGGCTGCTTATCACTTCGGTCTTCCCCGAGCCGGGCCCAGCGATTATAAGGAGGGGCCCTTTAAGGTAGCTCACCGCTTCCTTTTGGGATGGTGTGAGCTGGATGGAGTTGGCGGGCCCGGCCATTTCTTTTATTATCATAGAATTACAAAAGTTTTCCACAATTTGACTAAATCGCAGAATCGATCTAACACACACATAATAATCGAGTTAAATCGTTTTCCTTTTTCACCCATTTTTCATTTTTGAGGGCAAAAATGAAGCTTTACGGATCATTCACCCTCGATTCCCTTTTGGCTTCCCCTTTGACTTCTCTTCTTATTTTCTCCAACTTCCTCCTGCCTCCTCTCTTTAAACCAGCCGGGTGGGCTTTTCATAAGCAATAACAATCACCTGGTCTCCTTCTTGGAACCTTTCAAAATTGGAGGGTTTGGGATTGAGAAGCACCCGGTCTTCAGTCTTCACTCCAATGGGGATAATCGGATTTTGGGGGTCTCGACGTGCATAGATATCAGTTCCTAATTGGGAGAAATTCTTTCCCACATAGCTTTTAGGGATGGGGAGGAGGTAGATTTCATTGGATTCTTCAGAAATCGTGAGTAAATTTCTGTAAACTTTACTCAGCCCATGGACTAGGGAAGATTGGGCTAAAAGCAGGGTGCTGAAGTTGCCGGCTGATATTATCTCATCGGCTCCGGCTCTCCGGAGATGCTCGAGGTTTTGGGGGGAAAGGCCCTCCACGGCCGTATAGGTTTTCAAAGTATTCTGGGACTCGCAAATGCTTCTCACTCCCATGCAAACCAGGATGGATTTGGCATCAGCTAATTCCCCCTGTTTGGGATCGGCCAAGATGACAACAGTATAGGCGTTATGGACATTGGCTCTCTTCAAGATGATCTCATTGGTGGGGTCCCCTTTTATGATGTAGACATCTTCAAACTCAGGTTCATCCTTGTGTTCGGGGAATTCCACAGCATCTTCCTGTTCGTTGATTATGATGATGGGTCTTTTGTATTTTACGATTTTAGCATGCACTTCTTTTATCAGAGAAAGACCTTTGTTATTCCAATTGCATATCACAATATGATTTTTCAATTCATATTTTGGCATTTTTCTCTTTCCTCCTATGCGATGCTCCACCAGCATCGAGGCGATGGTTGCAGTGAAAATCCCCACGATTCCCAGACTCATGACTAAGATTAAAGTTACAACAATTCTTCCGATGGCTGTCTGGGGAACCCCGCTGTCCAGTCCGCTGAAGAGATAAACCGCAATATTCCAGAGGGACTTGGGCAGCGTGTTGAAATCGATGTTGGCAGAACCTTCGGTCATCCATAATAAGGTCCCCCCGAAAAGCCAAATGAAAAATATGATGGCTATGAGCCGGGCGATTTTGTAGTCCCGAAACAACTTGGTTAACGGCCAAAAGAAACGCTTGAGTTTAAGTTGAGCCATTTTACATCATAGTATTTTTGCGTGGGATGAGTTTGAGGAGTGGAATGATGGAGTCTTTCGAGGCTTTTTGGGCGACAATTCTTTATGTTTTTTGGAAATATGGAGAGTATGATTTTGGTTTTGTGCTTTGGTGGATAGCATGTTCTTTGTGAGGATGTGAGGATATGGGGTTGTATGGGAGATTCTCCTGAATTTTTGGTGCTTGGTGCTTTGACCCCAAATGTTAAGCCGACCTGTATCCTCTCCCATCAACCTTCTTTTATCAAAAATAGAGACTTAAGTAAACATTAACAGCCAAACTGAGGGCTTTACAATCGCCCTTTGAGGGGAATTTGAGGGTGAAGTTTAAGGAAAAGGTAAAAGATTTGAAGGGAATTTGGGAGTGAGATTAATTTTTTTGATTTTTAGAGGATAAATTATTGATTTTATTGAAATTAAGTAGCTTGTAAATTAATTATTTTAATTTATTTGCCCTCTTTTATTAATTTTTTTAATGGGATGCATATCATTTCTTAAAATTTGCCTCTGGGTTATCAATTTCTTTTAAATCAAAAACCAGGAATTTTAATTGTCGTTGGGTAAATTGATTGGTAATTGGTTCCTTCTTATAAATCTTTATCCTGAATTTTAGATTCTCATGAAAATTCCACATGACAACTCCACAATCCGAAACGAATGAAAACTCTTGTCTATCATTTTCCCTCGACTATTCTCGAGGAGACAAGGATCCAGAACTTATGAGATTAAGCCCGGAATGACACAGAACAGAAAGGAGTCGGACAAGAGGGTTATTTTTTCAGGTATCTTTTAATTTCTTCATGACTCCCTGCTAATATAAACTCGACATGATCGGCTCTCCACCGGAAAAGTATCCGCATTTTTAATCCTTTGCGGATTTCCCAGAAATTTTCTCTTAAGTTTCTGAGCCCCATCCCTGGAGAAAGCTCCTGTTTTTCTGACAAAACATCGATAAGTGTGGTACACAACTCCTTAATTTCTTGTTTTTTCTTGAGAGGAAGGGATTTGACAGAGCGATCAAAGGAGGGTTTGAATTCATAATTCATAGAGATTTGATGTGCTTTTTCGCATCGTCGGGCGTTTTATAAACTTTCCCTTTTTCAGCGACCAACTTTTCAATTTTCTTCCATTCTTTTGCCGAATAAGCCGGTTTCTCTTTTATCTCACAGGGAGTTAGGATCACTCCTTCCTCGGTCACTTTAAACATCACTGTGGCTCCCGGTTCCAGCTTGAGAATATCCCTTATTGGCGATGGAATGGTCACTTGACCTTTGGAGGTGACTTTCGCTGTTTCTGTGTACGCCATAGAGTTTCTCCTTTTTTCAATATTTTCTTATATCCTTACTTTATTACAGTAGTCTTAGCTGAGGAGGATGTCAAGGGAAATTCCACAGAATGTTCTGCGAAAATCAAAAGTAGACATATTGAATAGATTCCAGTAAAAAATGGTTCCCGTTTTAAACAAACCCTAATAAATATTTGGTGGCATAAGCTATGATTATGGAATATCCGAAACTCATCAAAGTTCCAATGATGATGTATTCCGCTTCCATTCGGAACTTCGCCTCTTTCAATTCTCCAAAGCGAAATATGGATTTGGCTGCTATAAGAAATCCAATCCCCTCAGGATGTCCCATAAGAACGAATATAAATATCAATCCCCTCTCTAACTGACCGATAACATTCCCTCCATCCTTCAAACCTCGGTGAGGGCTTTCTTCTTCTGAAAACATTTTTTTGTAATGATTTTCAATTTCCTCGAGAAACGGCTCCACAGCCAAACCGATCAGAACGGATCCGGCTTTTATAGAGGCAACCGCTCCGGCTATCACTAAAAAGACGAGCAACAGATCATTTCCGATAAGGTTTACCCAAAAGAGAGAAAAAGAATTGCATGAGGAAATGGTGAAAGCAATGATCCATAAAATGGCTATATGGAGGCCCTGATCCAATAAGAAAAACAGAGCGTTCTTTTTCAGAAACCTTTCTTTTATATAATCTATGGCTGTATGAGATATAAACACAGCGGCTAAAATCTCCCAACCTTCCCATATTCCGCACATTAAATAACTGAGAAGAGCAATGATGAGTGAATGCTTGGTGAGGATGTAAAAATTTCTCTTTTTATCTGCGGTTTTGTCCGATTGTAAAAGAAAGTCGCCAATGAAATGAGCAGTAAGGAGAATGACGAATAATTGCAAACCCAGTTTACTCATTATTTAAGCCACAAGTTAATAAGCTTGTATTTGTTTATTACAAGTTATTTCGCTTGTATATATTCCTCAAAATATTCAATTCCTTTTTCAACCGCATACCATCCCGAACTTTTCAAATGCTGGGCTACAGCCTGCTGAGAAATTTTCTTCTCCCATAAAATTTTAGCGATCTTCTTTTGGGTCCACCCTTGCAAAGCTCCAAGAATAGCTAAAGATTGTTTATCTGTCCATCTGGTTGAAAGGGAATCGATGAGTTGGACAATGGTATTCAGGTATTTTTTATGTGGATTACTGGATGATAGAAAACTCATGGACACAGAATTGGGGAGGTTTTCTAGAGCCTTTCCAGAAAGATTGTAAACCTCACCTTGCCCTTCTGAAACACGATCCCTGGGGACAAAATCCAGCTCACCTATTGCGACGCCTATACGGGTGTTGAATTCATGGGATTCCATCCGTGCTCGAAGAAAAGCTCGATAGAACAAGGCCACCCTCAATGCATATTGGGGGTTTTTTACCAGCAACTGCCAGCTGTCGCCCCGAAAAATATCGACTTCCAAGGGGATGACTTGGGGGAAGGCTTTCCTTAGCTGTTTGGAACCTTCCACCATGACCTTATGAAGTTTTTCTCTTTTTTTAAGGGTCAAACTGGAAGACCGGATAATATCCCCTGTAATGACCGCATAATTTTTTTTCTTTTGTAACTTCATAACTTTCCTTTCTTCATCATCGGGGGCTTTGTCTAGCTATCCTTTATAAAGGAGGCAAAAGCAAGAATACAAGTTTTATAGCCTGTATTAGCATAAAACAAGTTTAAACGCTTGTAAAGTCATAATTAAAAAAAATGCTATTTAAAAATTAAAAGTTCACTCTTTTTGAAGGATTTAAATTTCAAAAGTGTACTCTTTCAATCCTTTGGCTATGGTTGATATATTGTCAAGTCATTTGAAATCTAACCATGGGTCTTATCATCTTGTCATTAAAAATCTAACCGTGGGCTATGTTGATCAACTCACCATTTTAAAATCGTTTTTAAAATCGGCATTTTAAAATCGGGACGGGCCCGGGCATTTCTATTCGTTTCAACAAGTTAACCTGAGTTTTCCACAGATTTTGGGCCCCAAATCGATGTTTTTGGAGGTAAAAAAGGTTGACACAAAGAAAAATAAATATAAACTATAAGTAACGCTACATGTAACCTAGAGTTGATATATATGGAAAAAGCCAGTATTTTGAACATTCTTCGCAAAGGAAATACAGTTTTTACATTTAAAGATATTCTTTTGTCATCCAGCGAAACCAATGCCTCTCTTCTCAAAAGACGTCTCCATTATTATGTAAAAAACAAAGAGCTCTACCCCATCCGCAAAGGCATCTATGCTAAAGATAAAGATTATGACCGACTGGAACTTGCCAATAAAATCTACACCCCTGCCTATATCAGCCTTGAAACTGTTCTCTCCAGAGAAGGAATTATTTTTCAGCATTATGACCAGATATTTGTGGTGAGTTACCTAACACGTGAAATCACTTGTGACGGCCAGAAATATGTTTTCCGTAAAATAAAAGATGAGATTTTAACGAATCCTTTAGGATTAGAGAAAAAAGACAATCATTTTATAGCATCCAGAGAAAGAGCCTTTTTGGACACCATTTATTTAAACAAAAACTACTATTTTGACAACCTATCTTCGATAGATTGGGATAGATGTTTTGAAATACTTCCTATCTATGAGAACAAAGCAATGGAGAAAAGATTGAATTCTTATCGTGATATGGCCAAACATGCTTGATCGAAATATTCTCTCCGGTATGGGCGAACTTCTGGATGACAAACATAAGTTGTGGGTGAAAAATAATCTAAAGAAAGACACAATCTTTTTACTCAAAATCCGTTTGGAACATGAGAAGTGATTCCGGGTTATAGCGGGCTCCGTGTTGAAGGGTAGGTTTGGGGACGGGCCCGGCCATTTTGTTTCTTTTTAATAATTTAACCTGAGCTTTCCACAGATTTTAGGCCCCAAATCGATGTTTTTGGAGGTAAAAAAAGGTTCCAATTTGACAAAATAAAATTGCTCATTATAATGAGTGTATGCTCATTATTGTGAGCAATTAAAATGATTGAACCTTTTTTGATTTCTACAAATCACCAAAAAGTCCTGAGTCTATTTGCTAAATTTTCTGATCTAGAATTTTATGAGAGAGAAGTAGCTCGAAAAATAGGAATAAGCACAGGTTCTTCAAATAGGGTTTTAAACGATCTCTTTGGGAATGGACTCTTAAAAAGAAGACAAGAAGGGAAAATGTATTTTTACCAAATGGATAATTCTCATCCTGTATTTAAATATTTCAAGATCCTTAACAACATTGTTTTATTGATGCCATTAGTAGAAAGTTTAAAAAACATTACAAAAAGGATTGTTCTCTATGGAAGCTGCAGTGAAGGAAATGATACTTCCGAAAGCGATATTGATTTATTCGTATTATCAGAGAATCGAGGAAAAGTTCTTCAAATAATAAACAGTTATTCCCTCAGAAAACCTTTCGAGGATATAAGAATCCAACCGGTGATTCAAAGCGCTGAGGAGCTTTTAAAAAGTAAAAATAGTGATAAAGAATTTTTATCATTGGTAAGAGAAGGAATCATTTTATGGGAACATCCAACTGATGAATCCAGACTTTAAATCTTGCTTAGAAAAAAAGAGGATTCTCCCTTTCCCCAAAGGAAAATTTTTAGTTGAGAAGGAGCTCCAAACAGCTGAAGAAGACTTGAATGACGCTAAATTTGGATTTGCGCACAATAGATATAAATGGTCAACTATCCAAGGGTACTATTCTATGTTTCATTCTGCCAGAGCTCTTTTGTTTTCTAAAGGATACAGAGAAAAAAGTCATTATTGTTTATTTATTGCCCTTAATGATTTGTTTGTTAAAGAAGGAAAATTAGATGTGGAATATATTGAAGCTTTTCGAAATGCAATGACTTTGAGAGAAAATGCTGACTATAGAACAAGATTCTCCAAGTCGGGCGCCGAAGCGGTTATAGAAAATGCAGAGGCGTTTTTAAACACAGCAAGAAAGATTATAAAGTAGTGCTTATCTAAATAAATTGGGCTTCAAAGAAAGCAAAGAAAGGGGTCAGCAAAGAAAGGGATCGGACCCATTGGGGACGGAGAAAGGGGACGGGCCCAGGCAATTCTATTTATTTCAATAACTTAGCATGAGTTTTCCACAGATTTTGGGCCTCAAATCGAGGTTTTTGGGGCCAAAAAGAGGAAATAAGCATCTTTGATTCCTGTGAAAAAGATCCCTATCTCCCCAGCTCTCAGAAGAAAAGTTGAGTCAATGAGGTTCGGCAGTTTTTGAGAAAAAAAATACAATTTCCACGTCAAATTCCTGGACTCAAAGAGAACTTGACAAAATGAAATAATACTGCTAATTTGGCGTCATTATCGCCATTATTGGAGAAAAAATGGCATTATTACAGCCAGGGATCCTATAATCTTTACTACTGGCGGACCAAATCCGGCACTGAGATTGATTTCATCGTTTATGGAAACGATGGCTTTTGGGCGGTTGAAGTCAAGAATAAAAAAGAAATTCGGGATAAAGACCTCCGTCCTTTGATTCGGTTTCATCAGGATTATCCAGAATGCCAACCTATTTTTGTTTACAGGGGCACTGAAAAGCTTCACACCCACAATATACTCTGTATTCCCTGCGAATCTTTTCTAAAATCTTTAAATCCAGAGAAACCTCTTCCGCTGGTTTCCAAAAAATAATGCCGGAGAGCCTCATCTGCCATTACCGAGCCACCATAACATCTTGATTTTTTATCTTTTTTCTGGTTTTATTGTGTTTGATTTCAATTGATTAGGGAAAAATGAAAAAAAAGGCAAAAGAAAAGAAAGGAAAGATAAGAGTTTCTGTGGATAAGCGTCACATTGTTTCTATCGGTGAGAGGCTTTATACCGAAAGTGTGGAACTTTTAAGAGAGCTGGTGAACAATGCATATGATGCCGATGCCACAAGGGTTCAGGTTGAAATTTCTCCCGGATAAGATTGTCATCCAAGACAACGGCACAGGAATGGATTACGAAGGACTGCAGCAGTATTTTTTAATCGGCTCCGAAGAAAAAGTTATCCATCATCGTTCACCTAAATTTGGGAGAAAAAGAATTGGCCAGTTCGGTATCGGTAAATTTGCATCTTTGTCAGCTGCTACCTGTTTTGAAGTGATTACCCAACATAAAAACTTCGCCGCCAGAGTGGTGTTTGATAAAAAGGATTGGGAAAACTCCAAGGAAACATGGTATCTACCTCTGGAAATCCGGGCCCCTCATCCCCAAAGGGGAGATGGAACCACGGTTATCCTTTCTGGGTTGATCAAGAGCTTTGATCCGGAAGAAGTGGAAAAAAAATTAATAGAAGGAGTTCCTTTAAAAGCCCCTGATTTTGATGTCTATCTAAACGGAAGGCGTCTGGTTCCCAGAAGCTTCGTGGGTCAAAGGATTCCCATCCTGGAAGGGTGTAAATTCGGACTGGTCTCCGGTGAAATCATCATCACCCCCAAGTCTATGGCTTCTTTTAAAGAATTGGGTATTGATGTCAAGGTCAAAGGAGTGACGGTTAAAAAAGAGCTTTTCGGGATGGAGACTTGGGGAAAGGTGGTTTCCCGGATAAAAGGGGAAGTAAACGCGGATTTCCTGCCGATAACCAGCGACCGTTCAGGATTTGTCACCGACTCCGAAGAATACCAGGAATTCCTGAAGGTAATGAGCAAAGTCGTCAATAACGTTAAAAAGACTCTGGGAAAAGAAGCAGACAGAAGAGAAGACCGAAGGGCCAAAAATCGCATTTTGACCCTCTATTTCTGTGGAAAACTCACCTTAACAATCTTATAATATAATTAACCGGGTCAGCTCCCTTCTTTTTTACTTTTCTGCGGACAGCATGAATGAGAGAAAGACATCTTCATTTGTCGTAATTGGCGATTCAGTCATTAGGGGAGTATATACCAGGAGCAAATTCTGGAATCAAACTGTAAAAAATAAAATAATGGATGATGAAAAAATAAGGAAAATAGGTATTCACATCGGTATTTTGACAAAAAGCCACTTCAATGATAGTCTCAAAAAAAGGAGGTATGCGATGAAGAAAAAAGTTTTTTATGGAACACTATTTATCATTATTGGCTTTTTATTAATTAATTTCCAAAATTTGGAGGCACAAGAGCAAAAAATACTGACTGTGGAGGATGTGGAAAAAGTCACAGGAATGCAGAACCTCAAGCGGGTGCCTAAAAATCCAGACGAGAATATAATAGGCGACTTCAATTTTGCCCAGCAGGACGATAATTTGGTATTAATGGGGCACATCCAGGAGGTATCTTTATATGAGACATGGAAAAACCAGAAAGGTCTTTTTCACTCGAAAATTGATGGTTTGGGAGATGAAGCGTTCATAGGGCCTAAAACAGGTGAAGTCCGCTATATTCTTGTTTTTAAGAAGGGAGATAAATCTGTTTCTCTCTCTAGTTATCTCAAGTCCGAAAATGAAGCTTTTGTCAGTGAAGATGAGCTCCGAGAACTGGCTAATATAATAATTTCTCGCCTTTAAACGATAAGATAACCTGAGTTTTCCACAGATTTGGGGCCCCAAATCGATGTTTTTGGGGGCGAAAAGAGGAGTTTAAGCAGAGGGATCAGCGGGTTCGAGAAAGGAGAACCGATAAAAATCAGTGTCTCTTGTGTAAATCTTCTTAATCCCATGTTCCCGCATCAAAATCGCTGTTTGGGCATCATACAACAGGTTTCCTCTTAAGGAAGGCAAACTTTTCAGAACCTCTGCCGCCACATCCCTGTGTTTCTCTGTAGGTGCAAGGAGAGCTAGAGAAGGAGAAGCCAGGACTGCCTCCACAAAGCCCCAGGCTTGATTTATAGACCAGGGGCTGCGGAAAACTCTCGGGTGGGTGATCACTCTGAGGAATTCATACAAAATATTCCAAGTGACATACCACGGGGAGATCTGGCTGCGCCATTTTTCCACCCGCTCCCGGCAGCGTTTGTGAAACGGGGAGTGTTCATCCGCAGCATACACTAAAATATTTGTATCCACAACAAACACTACCGCCCCTCCATGGCTTGGTAGAGAGCATCCCGGTCAGAGATATCCACCAAAGGGCCTCCGCTTTTAAATTTAGGGAGGGGCGGAATTTTGGTGGTTTTCTTTTCGTATTGAAAAAGGAGCCGCAGAGAAGATTCCACCAGTTCGGACATGGTACAGCCTCGGTGGGCCGCCTCTTTCTTTAGACGGGCCATCACAGAATCATCAATCTTCAAGGTCGTTTTTCTTTTCATACATACAACCATACAGCCCTTATGACTGTATGTCAAAGAGAACGAAACTTAGTGTTCCTCTTTCCAGGCACGGATTAAAGAAGAAAGCCCGTGAACTAAGAACACAGCCGCTACCCAATAATACAAAAATTTAGGGTAGAGAAGTATCAATATGGCCATGCAGAGATAGACCAATCCTGTAAAAACAAGACTTGCCTTTTCATATATCCTCATATAATAGACTCCCCTGAAATTTTAACCTTCCCATGCTCTGACCAAATGAGTGATTCCCTGGATGACAAACAAACAGAATATTCCATAATGTAAAAGCTTCGGTTTAACCAATACAAATCCAGCAATAAATAAAGAAAATATTCCCACAAAAATCAAACTGGATTTTTCAGTTTTCAGTGTCTTCTGACTAATAAAATCAGCTGCTCTCACAAGACGAGATCTTTTGAAGAAAGAGGTCGTAAAAAGAGATTTAGACTCTATTTGAACTATATTTTTCCTTACCTCTCTCCAGAAATGAGGAAAAAACACTATGTTTAGAAAAATTCCGGCCAGAAAAAGGGTTAACAGATAGGAAAGGCCGCTGTAGTAATCTCCCCACGTAAGCAGTAAACCGATTTCATCCATGAAAAGTCCTAAACCTATTCCGTAAATGATAGCGGTTTGCTTCTTATTTAGGAGAGAGGAATCCACAATGGAGAGCCATCCCGCGACACAAACCAACACCATCCCAATATAAAAATGATGAATGTGATATCCGAATAAGATGATATTGCGTCCTATGTGAAAGCTGACATCAGGAGTTAGCCCCATTTCTGCAGCCTGAGCAAATTCACTTTTGGCTGCACCAACTATATAAACAACCAATCTAATGAATAAAAAGGAAATAAAGTAAGAAATGGTGATGAGAAACGGAATGTTTTTTTTAGTTTTTTGCATATAAATACAAAAAGATGTTCAATTTTTTTTACTATTCTATCCAGTCCAAGGTAAAGATTGCAAGTGGATTGTGTGCCAAAAAACGCCGAATAGATTCTTTTTTCTGTGGAAAACTCATGCTAAGTGTCTGATAATATCATAATTGGCTGGGCCCGACCCATCTCAGTTACATCTCAGTTATTCGGTCTCTCGTCCCCTCTCGGTCTCTCGGTTTCCTGCCGACGTAAAGTCCGTATCCAAAGTAGGTGAACAAACTGAAAATCCCTTTGGGAAATGACAGAGCTTTTTTGGAAGCTTGGGCCACATTTTTCAATACGTCACTCACGGCTTTTTTTCGAGAGATACTGGGTCCCTCCTTCCCATATAAAAAGAGTGGGAGAAGAGAAAGAATATCCGGCCTTTTTCAGCTCTTCACCCAGCTCCTGACTGGAGAAATCAAGGGGAGAACGCATTAAAATTACCCAGAATTTCCAAAAAGGGGATAGAAATTTTTCAGAATAGGGATCTTCAAAAAGCCTTTTATCAGGGGGAATTAAATTCTCCATGGCCCGCATCAAATTGGAACCATAACCTGGAGTGCTTTGTTTCATGGGGCTAGTTCAATGAAACGAATTTTCCGGCGAAATTCCGCACTGTGTCAATATAAAATGTGGAGATGTCCTTTTTATTCTGGTAGAATTGTTTTGTGAATAAAAAGATTCGGAAAATTTCCTTAGAGGAATCAGAAAAAAAAGACCTCAGCTACTGGAAAAACAAAACTCCTGAAGAAAAACTGGACTCACTCCAAGAGCTGAGAGAACTGTATTATGAATTGAATAATGAGAGTCGAAAAGGATTTCAGAGATTTTATCGCATCATTAAACAAGTTTGATGTCCACTACCTGATTATTGGGGGGTTTGCATACAGTTTCTACGTGGAACCTCGTTACACCAAGGACATCGATATTCTCATCGAGCCATCCAAAGAAAATGCCCAAAAAATCCTCCAAGCCATCCACCACTTTGGGTTTGAAGATATCGGGTTGACCGAAAAGGATTTCTTGGAATCCGGACAGATTATTCAATTGGGAGTGGAACCGGTAAGGATCGATATCTTAACTTCAGTCAAAGGCATGGAATTTTCAAAGCTTTGGAAAAACCGCGTCCAAGGGCGCTACGGAGATATCCATGTCTACTTCATTTCCAAACAAGACTTAATCCAATGCAAAAAGAATTCCGGCAGAAAACAAGACCTTGCGGATGTGGAAAAGCTGGAAAAGATATAAAAAGGGGGGAATTTGAGAAAAAATAGGGGGCCGACCCCGGGAAGAAAAAGAAACCTAAGAAAAAGGTCATATTTTTGTTATACTTGCCTTCCAATATCACTGGAAAGGTATTTTCATGATCGATCGAAAAAATTTCGAGGAGAGATTCCGTAGATACAAATTCACAGATTTCAGATGGATTGATCCCTGGAAAATCATCATCTCCCAGTGGGTCAGGATGAAGTGCATGTACGGCTGCAACGAATACGGTGTTACGGCCACCTGTCCTCCCAATGTTCCTTCTGTGTCTGAATGTGAGAGGTTTTTCAGGGAATACGATGAGGCAGTTGTTTTCCATTTCACAAAAAAGGTAGCCAAGCCTGAGGATCGTTTTGCCTGGACAAGAAAGATCAACCTCAGACTTCTGAAACTGGAGAGGGAGATTTTCCTCTCAGGCTTTAAGAAAACTTTCCTTCTATTCTTGGATAGCTGCAATATTTGCCCACAGTGTTCAGGGAAAAAAGAGACCTGCAAGAAACCCAATATAGCTCGCCCCACTCCTGAGGCGATGTCTGTGGATGTCTACGCTACAGTCCGCCAGATCGGCTATCCAATCCAGGTTCTTACCGATTATTCTCAGAAAATGAACCGTTACGCTTTTTTGATGTTAGAATAGAAAAGATTCTGAAGTGGACCTCATTTTCTCATTTTGGGGCCCAAAAATCCCAAATTAACCCCCTTTTTCTGTGGAAAAGTCATGCTAACTACCTGATAATATTATAATTAGATGGGCCCGTCCCCTTAATAATAGTCCCCTTAATAATCCGCGTCCCCTTAATAAGTTAATAATCGTTAATAATACCTTAAGAACTTTAGAATAGTCACTTGTTTTTGACTGCGGAGACTCGGATCTGGGAGGGGTAGACATCGGAATGGTGGACTTTGTTGTGGGC
>JAGXKI010000053.1 GCA_018335295.1 bacterium
TTCAGTGAATAAGAACTGGGTTATCCCTTCCAGCAAGGAAAAGACTTTTATTGAGAAAGTGAAAATAACCGTGGTGGTTCAGAAAAACGGGAAACTCATGTTTATGGAAACCATAAAATCATCCGGATCTGCCTCCTTTAACCAGGCTGCTTTAGAGGCTTTGGCCTTGAGTGCCCCTTTTCCTGAGCTTCCCCCGAATTTTTCCGCCGGGACCCTCCAAATGGATTTTATATTCGATTATGTCCAGGTCCATGATTAAAAAGTTTCTTTTTTTGTTTTTTGTTTTTCATATCACCGCTCTTTTCCTATGGTGCGGCTGGAGAGAGGAGGTCTCAGATTATTTGAAAAAGGAAGAATATCAGCAGGCGCTCCGGTTTCTTCTCACCAATTTTCAAGGGACAGAAAAAATCCACAACCCGGCTGTGATAGGAATTCTGGCCTTTTCCGCCGCGCAGTTGGGAAAGAAAAAACAGGAGCACCAGTGGATCAAAGAGTATTTTGAAACCTACCGAGGAAGCACTCGGATATTTTCTTTTCTGGACCGGACCCAGTTTTTAAAAATAGTGGCTTATTTGAGCTCCTGGGAAAAGAGTTATCCTTTGGTCCATCAAATCATGCTGATAAACGGAGAAAAGTACCAAGGGCCCCAGCCCCCCACAGAGCTCCTCTTAGGGATCGACATAAAAAACAGGGCTTACTATAAACTTGTGGAAAAAGGCGAAGTGATCAAGGGGAGTGTTTTGAGTCCCGGCTTCAACACGGTTCCCCTTCCCGCCCGAGATTTGTTCGCTCAATCCGGTTCCCACATCTATGTGCTTTTTTTAAAAAAAGGTTCTTTGGTTCTCAAAAAAAAGCTCACCCTCCAAATTCAGTTGAGTTCTTCAGAACCTCAGAAAGAAGAACCCTCAGGCCTGAAAGGGGAATACACCTTATCCCTTCACATCGGGGAAAATTTGATTCTCTCCCGAAAAAAGGTGCTGGACCGTCTCCAGATGGAGGTCAATCCCACTCCCCTTCCTCCCGGCTACAGTTTTTTTGACCCGGACCCTGATGAAAACCCTATGGCCAACTCAGTTTCCATTTTCGATGCTGCAGGTGTTCTTACCCAGTTGGTGAAAGAAGCCACCACCAAGAAAAAGAAAGAGGCCGAACCTTACACTCCCCAGACCACCCGGCGGCTTACGGCTTCCTTCATGAGAACGGATCCCCAGGGGAAAAACCGAAAGGTTCAGGCAGTGATCATCCTTAAAACCCAAGATCTTTGATGATCTCAGTCTGCCGTTTGAGAAGCCTTAAGGATTTCCTGTCAATAAATGCCTGGAAGAAAACAGGAGTGGTTATTATCTCTGAGTGAATCAGGCCGAGTCCTAGACTATTCCTCTTTTGAAGCATTCCCAAAACCGCGATGAGTATAAAGATCTCTCCTTATTGAACGGGGTGAGGGATGGGGGTGAAGAAGCCCCTATGAGGACTGAGCGGGCATGGTTCCTCTCCATAGGAGAGGGGAGCGAAGTCCGAATGGGAGCTAATTTTCCTCGCCGGGGAAAATTAGCGTGCTGACGACCCCCATCCCTCGTCCCCTATCACGGAATTAGAGATGTTTACTCCCGCTTTATTTCTCTCTTCTTCCTTTGATATTTATCTGGTATAATGAAACTCCAAAAAACGGAATTTCTGGATGTGGTAAAAGATTCGGAAGCTCTTGAGAATTTCATAGAGAGCGCCCGTAGCTCAACTGGATAGAGCGTCTGACTACGAATCAGAAGGTTGGGGGTTCGAGTCCCTCCGGGCGTATTTTTAAATGCTTTTATTTCAACCAATTATCCCTTTCACCGAAAACCGCCATACCTGTATCCCCGAGATGAATAAAGGTGATTCTTTATTGACATTTCTCTCTTCTGGAATTATTATTTTTCGTGATTTCAGCAGAAATAAACCAAATTTTTTAATAGGAATGAGGGGGACTTCGAAATATTGGGGATTCTTTTAAGAGTTTACTGAAAAAGGACAAAAACCCTGTCATAAAGAAAATAAATTTTGTGGGAGATAAAAATGGCCAATTTTCAGTATCCCAAAACAAAGGACATAGAAATTCCTCAAGAGATCGTCGGAAAGTGGCAGAAAATCGCAGACCTGATAGCCCAGATTATAAATGTGCCTACGGGGCTGATCATGAAGGTGGAACCTCCTTATATTGAAGTTTTTCGATCCAGTCGAACAAAAGGGAATCCTTATAAAGTGGGTGATAGAGAACACCTTGCAGGGCTTTATTGTGAAGAAGTCATAACCACCCAGAAAGAACTTCTTGTCCCGGATGCCCGAGAGAGCCAGAGATGGAAGGATAACCCCGATATAGAGCTGGGGATGGTTTCTTATTTGGGTTTTCCTCTGGAATGGCCGGACGGGGAGGTCTTTGGAACTATCTGTGTCCTGGATTCTCAGAAGAATGAATACAGTGGATTATACAGAGAATTGATGGAGCAGTTCAAAGAGAACGTTGAAGCCCATCTCAAATTAGTTTACCAGAAGAAAGAGGTAGAAAGAGAGAGAGACCGAACCAAAAAATACTTGGAGGCAGCGGGTCACATCGTTTTAGTCCTGGATGAAAGGGGAAATGTCATCCAAATGAACCGGCGAGGATCCCAGCTTTTGGGTTACGAGAGAGAGGAGATTCTTGGGAAAAACTGGATTGAAAATTTCGTTCCTGAACTATGGAAACAGAAAATAAGGGATGCGTTTGAGAAAATGATGTTTGGAGAGAGGGAAAAGGAGGAAAGATATGAAGCTCCCGTTATAACCCGGGATGGGAACGAAAAGACCATTTCCTGGCACCATACGGCAATAAAAAATGGAGAGGATAAAATAATCGGAGTATTGAGCTCTGGAAATGACATCACCGAACGGAAGAAGGCCGAAGAAAAACTGAAGCAGTCTTTGCAAGAGAATAAAATACTATTGAGGGAAGTCCAGCACCGGGTGAAAAACAGTCTTTCCATGGTGTTGAGTCTAATGCGTTTACAATCCGGGAGAACGAGGGATACAAAAACCAAAGAGTTCATAGAGACTCTGCAAAAAAGAGTGAAATCTATTTCGGATCTTTATGCACAGTTATACCAATCCGGCACATCTCCAGAAAAAGTCAAACTCGACCGGTATCTCCAGAAAGTGGTGGATAATCTCAAAGCCTACAGCCCCAAGGTGGAGGTCACTTCGGAAATAGTTTCCCTTACCGTAGCCTTTGAGACCGCGCTTTCCTTGGGATTGATCGTCAATGAACTTGTCACCAACGCCTACAAATACGGTTTTCCGGGTAAAAAGGAAGGTCATATCTCCGTAAAATTGGAAAAGAGAGGAAAAAAAATCCAATTAGTGGTGGAGGATAACGGGGCCGGGCTCTCTTCGGATTTTGACCTGGAGAGTTCCTCGGGGATGGGTTTGCATTTAGTCAAGATGCAGGTGGAACAACATGAAGGCTCTTTTGATATAAGAAGTGACGGCAAAACCAGGTGTGTGGTCTCTATCCGAATGAAATGAAAGACCGATTCCTTCCAGGAAAACTTTTTAATTTTTTTTCTTGAATCACTTGAATAATCCAGGATCATCAAAAAAAATATCCCAGGAAGTCCCTTACCAAGCCTTTAAGAAGAATTCAGGTCGCCATCCTATCTAAAATTTCTACATCTTTCATGGGCAAAGTTTTTTGATTGGAGATGACTTCTTGAAGGGGGATGCAGTTTATTTGGCCGTCTTTATATCCAACGAGATGGGAATAGAACCCATTCCGGAGCATTTTCACAGCTTCCACACCAAATTTTGTGGCCAGAGACCGGCTGAATGCGGAAGGATTCCCCCCTCTTTGTATATGTCCTAGGACAGAGAATCTTATTTCTCTTTCTGGAAATTTTTCTTCCAGCAGTTTGGCTACATTTTGGGCTTTCCCTGCACCTTCGGCAAGAATAATCAAAGAACTCACCTTTCCCCTTTTTTTCTGGTCTTCCAGTGAGGTGAATACTTTGTTCCAATCCGCTTCAATCTCGGGGACCAACACAATTTCAGCTCCACAGGCAATGGCTACCTCAAGGGCCAGGTTCCCCTTTTCCTTCCCCATCACTTCCACAATAAAGGTTCGGTTATGACTATGAGCCGTATCCCTGATTTTATCCACAGCATCCACAGCATTGTTCACCGCTGTATCAAACCCAAGGGTAAAATCGGTTCCGTATACATCATTATCGATAGAAGCAGGGATAAGCACGACCGGCACACCGAATTCAGAATGAATTTCATAGGCTCCTCTGGCCGAACCATCACCCCCGATGATAACCAAACCATCCAGTTGGTCCCTTTTCACGTTCTTATAGGCTTGCTGGCGCACTTGTTTCTCTCTGAACTCCGGGAACCGTTTGGTTTTGAGGATAGTTCCCCCAAAGTTGATAATGCCTCCCACAGTTCGGGCGTTCATTTTAAATGCATCGCCTTCATACAATCCTCTGTTTCCCCTTCGGATCCCCATAGTTTCTATTCCCATTCCCAAAGCCGTTCTTACCACTGCTCGAATAGCGGGATTCATTCCAGAGGCATCTCCCCCTGTAGTTAAAACGCCAATCCTTTGTATGCTCTGTTTCATGGTTTCCTCCTTTCTCCTTTGGTAGGTCCTTCCAAAAAGAGGTCAGTTCTTGTTAAAACCTTCACCTCTCAGTGCTTTCTTCAAAGTAAAGGTCTGTTCCATGGACCCCAAATATTTTTCCCTTATCTTATAAACTGGGGAGTCAAATTTTTTTCTCTCTATATACGATAAGAGTATTATTCATTGGTTTTTCAGTTTTTTCCTGCATGGAAACTGCCTGAAGCTGAAATGAGCATACAAAGAATTTCGAACTCATGCAAGGGAATGGGGAACAATTTCCTAAGTTTAATCCATTCCTATCTTGAATTATTGTTTTAAAAAATTCAGGCTGAAGAGGAAGGATTTTGGGGAAGGAGACCGCTATGCTTGCAATGAAATCCACATAGGTTTAATTTATGAATTCTTTCTTTTTGGAATAATTCGAAAGATTGAGAAGAATAAGAGTTTATGAAAGGACCCCAACGTCAGGAAGTTATAGGAACCTGGTATGCCATAGCGGCTTTCACCGCCTGGGGCCTTCTTCCTCTTTACTGGAAAGCCTTGAAGGCGGTTCCTACAAGTCAGATTTTAGGACACCGGATCATCTGGTCATTCGTCTTTCTAGCCCTGTTCAATACCCTGAAGAAAAGGTGGCCCCGGGTCAAATCCACCTACCTCCACCGGTCCAACCGGTTTTCCAGTCTGATGAGCGGTTTTATCATTGGATCCAACTGGTTCATTTATATTTGGGGGGTCAACTCAAACCAGGTTGTGGAAGTGAGTATGGGGTATTACATAAACCCTCTGTTGACCGTACTTCTGGGCATTTTGGTGCTCAAGGAACGTCTGAAATTCTGGCAGACTATCTCCTTTATCCTGGCTTTTATCGGGGTGGCCTATATGACTTTTCAGTATGGAAGGATTCCCTGGATCGCTCTCTCTTTGGCCTTTACTTTTGGTTTTTATGGACTGATCCGCAAAACTTCCCGGGTGGGCTCTTTAACCGGCCTGACCGCGGAAACAGCCATTCTCTCTCCTTTGGCCATTTTTTTTCTGGGTTTTAAGGGAATCGAGGGGACCAGTGCCTTTGGTCAGGCTTCTGTGAGCATCCATCTTCTTCTCATTGGAGCCGGAATCGCTACAGCCACGCCTCTTCTGTGGTTTGCCCGGGGGGCTCGCCGGATCTCTCTTTCCACAGTGGGATTCATCCAGTATCTCTCCCCCACCCTTCAACTCCTTCTGGGAGTGTTTGTGTTCAAAGAACCTTTCACCACCACCCATGGGGTGAGTTTTACCTTAATATGGGTGGCTCTTATCATCTATTCCCTCTCCAATACCCGGTTTATGAAGCGGTTCCAGCCCGGTATTCCCAGAGCATCGGAGTAGATAGAAAGGAAGCTTTAAAAGTGCCCACGGGATTTCGTCGCAGTTCCGGCTTCCTCCCCGGAAAGACCCTGTTTTTTTATAAGTCTCTCCAAAATGGTGATGGGTATTAAAATATTTTCTGAATTGATAAGGGGTGTCAAACCAGCCTGGGTCTAAGAGCTTCTCTTTCTGAGGATTCCCCATCCTCTTGTCTCGGAAATGAGAAGGGTTCTTTGTGTTTTGCCATTTATTGACCATCCGGAAATTGTGTGGTATATACCTGAATGTATTCCAACCAGGAGGAGGGACAGTGAAAACAATGTACCGTAAACTTGGGATGATGGTTATTTTTTTAGGGTTGGTTTCCTTTATGGTCTACAGCCAGGATTATCCTCAGGCCAAACGCTTCCAGCAGACCAATCCCACTCCCCCCGGCCTGAGGGATCCTTCGGAGCTAGAAACCTTTTTGGATGGGATTATGGAAGCCCACATGGCTTCCCATCATATCGCCGGAGCCACCTTGGCTGCGGTGAAGGGAGAAAAGATTTTTCTATCGAAAGGTTATGGGTTTGCGGATGTGGAGAAAAGGAAACCGGTTTCTCCGGAAAACACCCTGTTTCGTCCCGGTTCTGTGTCCAAATTGTTTACCTGGACCGCGGTGATGCAGCTTGTGGAAGAAAGACAACTGGATCTGGAGGCAGATGTCAATGTGTATTTGGATGATTTTCAGATTCCAGATACTTTCTCCCAGCCCATAACTTTAACTCATCTTTTAACCCATACCCCCGGCTTTGAAGATGTCTGGTCCGGGATGATGGCCCGAGACCCGGATGATCTTGTCCCCTTAAAAAAATTTCTCAAAGAGAACATGCCCGCCCGAATTTACCCTCCTGGAGAGGTCACAGCCTATTCCAACTACGGGTCTGCTTTGGCGGGGTATATCGTAGAAAAAATTTCCGGGATGCCCTTTGAAAAATATGTGGAAGAAAACATTTTCAAGCCTCTTCGCATGAGCCAAAGCACTTTCCGTCAGCCCCTTCCCTCTTCCTTGAAAGATTATATGTCGGGAGGGTATGCTTTTGAAAACGGTATGTTTCAAAAAAGAGAGTTCGAGTTGATTAACGGAATGGCTCCGGCTGGAGCCTTGAGTGCCTCCTCAGTCGATATGGCCAAATTCATGATCGCCCATCTTCAGAATGGAAAGTACAGGGGAAAAAGGATACTGGAGGAAGAAACAGCCCGGAGGATGCATCGTCAGCTTTTCACCAATCATCCCCGTGTGGAAGGAAACGCTTATGGATTCTGGGAACGAAGTCAAAATAATATCCGCATGATCGGGCATGCCGGAGACACCAATCTTTTCCATACCCTGCTTATCCTCATTCCCGAGCACCAGGTGGGTTTTTTTGTTTCATACAACAGCGTGGGTGGGGGTGGAACTCCCCGAGAGGAGCTTCTCGAGGCGATTTTGGACCGTTACTATCCTCTTCCTCAAATTGTCGAACCTCAAGCTTCCAAGGAGCTCCGCCGAAAAGGCGCCCGGTATACAGGACATTATGCTTCCACCCGAACCATCCAGACCACATTTGAAAAAATCGGATCCCTCATGTCTGGAGTTAAGGTCCGTTTGACAGAGAAGGGAACTCTTCTCACTCAGATGCCCGGAGAAAGGGAAGACAAACAGTGGGTAATGAGGGAACCTTCTCTTTTTCAAGAGGTGGGAGGAGAGAACACTCTTGTTTTCAAAAAGAACGGGGAAGGTCGTATCCAGCATATGGTTTTCAGCCACCTCCCATATTTTGCCTTTGAAAAACTCGCCTGGTATGAGTCACCGCCCTTCCACTTCATTGTCTTGATCCTGATGGTCTTTGTTTTCCTCACCACAGTGATATGGCCTCTGGGAGCTCTTTACAGAACAGCCTGCCGGAGACAACAGAGAAAACAGAAACTTCCTTTCCTTGCCCGGTTAGCCCGCTGCTTCGCTGGAGGGATGAGCGGTCTATTTTTGATTTTCTTAATCGGATTCACCGTCATCTTCACCGATGCTCAGGAGATCTCATATGGGGTTCCTTTGATTTTGAAAGTCCTGCTGGCTCTTCCTGTGGTCTCTTCCCTCCTGGCTTTGGGGGTTTTGGGAATGACCGTTCTAGCATGGAAGGAGCGGTACTGGACTCTTTGTGGAAGGATTCACTTCACCCTCATTTTTCTGGTAGGAGGGGGTTTTGTTCTGTTTTTGAACTACTGGAATATCCTGGGCTTCTGGTTTTAAAAACTGTTCTCTTGACTTTCAGTTTTTCTTCCACTATCGTTCCCAAACCGGAACGGACGAAATTGAGGAAAAAGAAAAACCCAATTCTTTCCCGGTTAAGCAGAGATCCCTCTCCTGAATCCATTGATTATGTCCATGGTAAAAAGTCGTTCCAGCTGCACAACCTTCTCACAGAAAAACGCCATCCCCGAACCTGGGACCTGAGCTTTACTGTAAAAAAGAATGTGAAAGAAGGGCTGGACCAGCTTTTAACCGTGGATGAGGATGTTTCCCGAAAATTCCATCAGATGGCCAAGGATACCGGTTTGCTGGAACAGGCTGCCCGCTCGGTGTGCCGGGCTTTGAGGGAGGAAAGAAAAGTCTTTATCTACGGGTGCGGCTCCACAGGCCGTCTGGCCAAACAGATGGAAAGCGCCTTGTGGAGACCTTTCTGGAGGAAAGTCCAGAGCCTCCCCGTTTGGAAAAAATTGAACTCAGTTTTGCCCAGGGACATAGAAGATCGGCTTATTGGAGAAATGACCGGAGGAGACCGGGCGCTCATAAGTGCCCTGGAAGGATTGGAAGACCTCTCCCTTGTGGGAGAGCTTCAGGTGGAAGACCGGAGAGTGGAAAGAGGAGATGTGGTTTTTGGTATCACCGAGGGTGGAGAAACTTCCTCTGTCATCGGGGCCATGCGGAAAGCTTCCGCTCAGTACGGTCAACTCACTCCTGAGGCCATTGGAGAAGCCCGGAGTCATCTCTATTTTCTCTATAATAATCCTGATGAGCTCCTTAAACCGTTTCCCCGCACTCAGGAGGTGGTGGAGAACCCGGCGGTAACCAAGATCAACCTCACCACCGGCCCTCAGGCTGTTGCCGGATCCACCCGCATGCAGGCAGCCACTTCCGAAACCTATGTGATGGGGCTTATTTTGGAGAAGGGGATTGAAAAAGCCCTTCAGGGAATTTTATCCCGCCAAGAGCTAGTGAAGCTGGGTTTCAACCCACAGGAGTCCATGGAGGAAAAACTCCTATCTTTTGAAAAGCTCAGAGAAATTCTGAAGTCCCGATTGAATGAGCTGGCCTCCTTCACTCAGATGGAGACTCAAACCTATCAAAAAAAGAAGCGGACTACCTATTTTGCCAAGAAAGCATTGATCTCTGTATTCATCGATTGTGCTGAAAGAAGCCCCACCTTTCATCTTTACCCCCTTGATAGCACCCGGCAGAAGGAAAGGCGATGCTGGTTCCAGGTGTGGACGGAAGGAAAGGATTCCTCTCAGGCCTGGCGCCAATTTTTAGGAAGGGAGTTCAGGGGGCTGGAGGAGTCCTTTTATAAGCCTCGTTTTTTAAAAGAGATTCAGGATCCTTACCTCAAGAATGCCGCTCTTCAAAGCCTGGCTCAAGCAGGAAATGATCAACAGCACCTTTATGACTTCTCCTTTTCCAGAGAAAATCTGGCCCGGGGAGGCCCTCAGCCTGGGGATCTTGGGGTAATGGTGTGTATGGATGAGGAAATCCAGGAGCTTCTCAATCCTCAATCTTCTTCCAGAAAATGGATGAACCTTTTTAAAGAGAGGAAATCCCGTTTAACCCTGGTCTCCCTCAGCTCTAAGGAACCCTCCGAAGTGAAAAAAATACTCGGAGCCCTGCCTCTGGTTCCAGGGCGGGATAGTTGGGTTTTCGTCCCTGTTCCCGAGGGCAATGATCCCTTGGGATTGAAAAGACAAATCCTTCTTAAAATCCTTTTGAACACTCACTCCACGGGAGTGATGTCCAGAATGGGTAGGGTGGTGGGGAATACCATGACCAATGTCAGTCCCAGCAACCTGAAACTGATTGGAAGAGCCACATATCTTATTATGAGTCATGTGAATGACGTTCTTTCCCAAAAGGAATGGAGAGAAAAGTACGGGAACACCGAACTCCTCACCTACGCTCAGGCCAATGCCGTGCTTTTCCAGGCTATGGAAAGGACGGGCAAAGGGGAAATCAGTGAAGTGGAGCTTTCCATCATCCGGATTCTGGAATCTTTAAGAAATAAAAGATGTGTGGATTGGGAGGAGACCTTCTCGGTGGCTCGAACCGAAGGGTTAGAACGGTACCTGGGAAGACACAATCCAGCCTTAAAGTCTTCATGATAAAGGAATTCGATTTGGGAGTGAACTGAGATAATTTCATGGGTTTTTCCACTATCGATGGACTTGTGGTTTTGGTTTACCTGAGCGGGATCATTGTGTTGGGATTGCTGGCGGCGGGGAAGCAGCGTTCCACTTCGGATTACTTTATGGGAGGACGCCAGATTCCCTGGTGGGCGGTTCTTTTTTCAGTGGTGGCCACCGAAACCAGCACATTGACATTTATCTCTATTCCGGCGGTGGCTTATGGAGGCAACCTGACTTTTCTTCAAATTACCTTTGGTTACATCCTGGGAAGGATCGCGGTCAGTCTGGTCTTTCTTCCTCGGTACGTTCAGGGGCAGCTTCATACAGCCTACCAGTTTCTTGGGAACCGGTTTGGCTCCAGCATGCGGAATATTACCAGCACCACCTTTATGGTGACCCGGCTTCTGGCAGACGGGGTCCGGCTTTTCGCCTCGGCCATTCCTCTGGCTATAATCCTGAGGCTGGGAGGAATGAATATTTCAGACCTGAAGATATATTTCCTTTCCATCCTGATTATTTCGGGGGTAACCATTGTTTACACCTTTCTGGGCGGGATCAAGGCAGTGGTGTGGATGGATGTCACCCAGATGAGTGTCTACATAGGTGGAGCTCTCATGGCGGTTTTTATGATTTTGGCCAGCCTCCCGGAAGGGCTTTCCGGGGTTTGGAGCATGGCTCAGGAGGCAGGAAAGTTGAAACTTTTTCACTGGGGATTCCATTTGGGGTTTAAAGAATTCATGGCCCAGCCCTATATTTTTTTTACAGCCGTCCTGGGAGGAGCAGTCTTTTCGGTGGCTTCTCACGGCACTGACCAGCTCATCGTCCAGAGGCTTCTGACTACCCGAAACCTCCGTTCCAGTCAAAAAGCCTTGATCGGAAGCGGGATTGTGGTGTTCCTTCAGTTTTCTCTGTTCTTGTTCATCGGCCTTCTGCTCTACGGATTTTACAGCGGACAGCCTCCTTCTCAACTGGGTTTGGTGAGTGCGGACGAGGTTTTCACCAAATTTATCGTGGAGGAGATGCCCCCTGGGGTGTCCGGATTGATCATAGCTGCGGTATTTGCGGCGGCCATGAGCACTCTTTCTTCCTCCATCAATTCTCTGGCTTCATCCACAACCATGGATATTTATAAACCTTATTGGGGAAAAAACAATTCTCCCCAAAAAGACCTGAAAGTGTCTCGGGTGATGACTATCCTCTGGGGGATTATCCTCACCGGTTCGGCCTTCTTCTTTGCTCTTCTGCAGCTTCGATCAACAGGAGATCGTCCGGCTGTGGTGGAACTGGGACTGGGGATAGCTTCCTACACGTATGGAGGTCTGTTAGGTGTTTTTGTCTCCGGAGTCCTTTTCAAAAAACTCCAGCGGAGGGATGCGGTTGTGGGGTTCTTTACCGGACTGACCGTTTTGATTTTTCTAGTCAAAGGACCTATCCAGGATTGGCTTCCAGGCGAGGGTTTGGCCGTAGCCTGGACCTGGTATATTGTGTTGGGCGGTGCTGTGGTGGTGGCAGTGGCTCATCTTTCCTTTTTCATCCGCCAATGGAAACCTGCAAGGGTTTAATTCCTGAGGATGTCCGAGACGGCCTAAAAAAGCTCCAGGCCCGCAAAGACCAAGGCTTTCCACTCTCCCGAATTAAGGGAAGAACCGCTTTGACAATTTTTTCTATTTTTGGATTAATATTAAAGATTGATATTCTACGGAGGGTCAAATGGTAAAGATTAAAAATTTTTTGGTATGGATTTGTGTTTGTTTTTTATTGATTTCAGTCCCTGCTTTTGTTTCTGCAGAAAATTCTCCTGAATTTGATGTCCTTTTCATCAACGGCCGAGTTCTGGATGGGACCGGGAATCCGGCTTTCTATGCGGATGTGGGGATCAAGGAGGGAAAAATTGCGGCTGTCGGAAAGTTGAAAAATGAAGAGGCCCAAAGGGTCATCGATATCCAGGGAAAAATCATCGCTCCTGGGTTTATCGATATCCACTGTCATGCTTTCGACCGCGTGGACAGCCGGGATACCTGGACTGGTAAAGACCAGAAACGGTACTTTGCGCCCAACTACATCAGTCAGGGAGTCACCACTTTGGTGTCCAATCAATGCGGTCACTCCCCCCTTTCCATTGCCAAACAGAAGAGGATCCTTGCCGAGAAAGAGATCGGCCCCAATACCCTGCTCATGATCGGACACAATGATGTCCGGCACCATGTGATGGGAAAAGATTACAAAAGAGCGGCCACTCCTCAAGAAATTGAGCAGATGAAGGAGCTGGTCCGTCAGGCCATGGAGGATGGAGCTGCGGGCCTTTCCACAGGGCTGGAGTATGTTCCCAGCATCTGGAGCACCACCGATGAAATCGTGGCTCTGGTCAAAGAAATCGTTCCTTATGGAGGTGTGTACCAGGCCCATGAAAGGTCTTGCGGTCTTTCTCCCATGTGGTATGTGCCCAGCCGGGATGAGCCAGGTCCTCCCACCATGCTGGATAATATTGTGGAATTGATCGAAGTAGGAAAACGAACCGGAGCCACCGTGGTGGCCACGCACATCAAAGCCCGAGGAAGGAAATTCTGGGGTGCCAGCCGAGCTATCAACCGCCTCATCAATGAAGCCAGATCCGAAGGGGTGGATATCTGGGCGGATTGTTATCCCTATAATACATCCGGGAGTGACGGGAGTGTGGTGTTGATTCCCCGTTGGGCCCGGGATGAGGATAATCCTCAGGTGTTCCAGGATGTGCTGGAAAATCCGGAGAAGCTTAAAGATTTACACAAAGATATCCGTCATGCCATGAGCTGGAGAGGAGGCGCGGAAAATATCATGGTTATGGATTACCCGGATGAATCCTACATCGGGAAAAGCCTCTCTCAGCTGGCCCAGAAAAACGGGATTTCTCCTTTGGAGATGGTGATCAAACTGAAACAGGAAGGGGATCCAGAAAAACCGGGGGGAGCCAGGCTGAGGGCTTTCTCCATGTCGGAAATCGACATCAAAGCCTTCTATTCCCAGCCGTGGACAGCCACCTGTTCGGACGGACGGATCGCTCTTCCCGGAGACGGGCCGGTGCATGCCCGGTACTACGGGACCTTCCCCCGCAAGATCAGGCGTTATGCTCTGGAAAAAGAGGTTATTTCTGTAGCCGATGCGGTTCGCTCCTCCACTTCCCTCCCCGCTCAAATTCACGGAATCCGTGACCGAGGTAGGCTCCGGGAGGGTTATCATGCAGATATCGTGGTTTTTGACCTGGATGAGATCAAAGACACTGCCACCTTCTTTGAGCCCCATCAGTATGCCGAGGGAATTGAATATGTCCTGGTCAACGGCACATTTGTTCTGGATGAAGGGGAATTGACCTGGAAGCGTCCGGGCAAAGTGGTGACCGATTTGAGGTAAGAGTCAAAACCTATTTTTTTTGTTTGGATTTGAGGCGGTTCTCGATACGGACCCGGTAGTCACTTTCTTTGGTTTGGAAGACTTTTTTCAGGATTTCTTCCGTATGTTTCCGGTTGAGAGGATTGGGGGGAATTTCAGTAATCCCCCATCCTAAGGCCTGCTTGTTTTTCTTCTGGACCCGAGGCCATACTTGATGGCGGAAAAGGTCGATGCTTTGGGGGTAGAAACGACAGCACCCGTTGAACACCCCGGCACAGTAGTCTGCCAGCTGAGAGCCGAAACTGTGGAGGGAAACTTCAAAGTTGAAGCTGTCTTTGATGTGTGAATATTCGGGGGAAGGACCCAACCCGTAGATTTCAGCAAGGGCTTTTCGAATGTGAGATTCTATGCGGGGTTCTTCGGGGCTGAGAAAAAGGACACAGGTGCTTTGGGGATGGAGGCTCATTTCTTTTTCTATGGAATCAAGGATATGAGTGAAATGACCTTTGAGAATTTCTTTCATTCCCCAAGGGTTGGTTTTCTCTCTGTGGTTAAA
>JAGXKI010000054.1 GCA_018335295.1 bacterium
TAATTAATTCATTACAAAGGGATGAGCGCAAAAAAGAATGCCGAGGGTCGGACTCGAACCGACACGGAGGATTCACCTCCAAGGGATTTTAAGTCCCTTGCGTCTACCTGTTCCGCCACCCCGGCATATCTGTCTTTAATTCAATACAGAAATGGGAAGTTTTACTCCTTTCTTCTTCTGGGACAGTAGTTATTTTTCTTCTGGACGGTGATTATATCACAGCCTTTTCTAACCAACAAGTTGGACAGCGGAGACTGAAATTAATGAGTGATTCCCCTCCAGGGCCTCTCTGTTCCAATCCAAATAGGGAATGAAGGTTCTCTAATCCTCTCCGATGAAGTTTCTCTTGTATCCCTGAAGTAGATTATTTATCATAAGAAACTATTTATAGCCATGTCTACACCGAAAAGAATTTTCCTTTTCCCTCCAGAAAAATTCTCTCTTGTGATTGGTTTAATTCTTTTAGGGATAGAAGTCATTATCTTAATCTTTTTGTTTATCTTTAACATAACTTTGGCTGGCAAAGTTCTAGCCATGATTGCTGCTTATCATCTGGGAGGAAGACTCGCTTTTATAAGCACAGGGGTGGAATTCCAATTATCCACTCTTCTTATTATTCTCATTATTATTTATTATAATACCAACTATCTTTTGATCTTATTCTCTTTTATCTCCTATACATGGAAAAAATCCAAAAAACTGGATGCCCTAAAAAAATTTGTGGAATCCAAGATAAAAAAGGCTCAAAAAGAAGCTCGAGTGCTGAAAAAATTTCATTGGGCTGGAATAGCCCTTTTTGTGTGGCTCCCTTTCCCCATGACCGGAGCTGTGATGGGATTTCTTATTGCCACCATCGAAGGCTACAGTATAAAAAAATCCATTCTCATAGTCATCCCCTCCATGTGGGTAGGGGTTCTCTGTTGGACAATATTGTTTGAAGATATTTACAAGCTGGTCAAAAAAATTGATCCCAGCATAAGCATTATACTGACTTTATTCCTGGTCTTTTCACCTTTTCTCTACTCTGTGTTGAAAAAACTGATCTGGAAAAAAAGTTCAAAATCCTAGAAATTCTCATTTTTTAAATCAACCCTTTCCTCATCCATTAGTTCGAAAATAGACGGTAAATTCATCTTAAAGCCTGGATTCTGGTACCCGCTTTCGTGGGCACAAGCTTCCGCGGGAATGACGTATAGCAAGAATGACATACAGGCATTTTCACTCGTTGAGGGTGGCGGGGCAGCCATGGGGAATTAGTTCGTAAATATAAATCATTTCCTAAAACAATTTGAAAAAAGCGGTAGACTTTTATTATAGTTATAAATTGATTTAAAAAAGATGAAAACTGTGGTTATATTGACTATGCCCCGAAGCGGGTCTTCTCTTCTGGCGGGGATCCTTCACCACTTAGGCGTTTGGATGGGAGAGGAGAAAGATTTAAAATCAGGGAAACATCTAAATAAATACGGATGTTTTGAAAACCGCTCTTTTATCTCTATGAATGAAAATCTCCTTTTCCAATGTAAACTTCTTATCGATCAATCCCGGAGGGTATACGACCACCAAGAAATGATGAAACGGGCGGTAAAAAAATACGAGCTGTGGATAAAAAAAATCATTCGCGATAACGAGCGATCCTTATGGGGTTTTAAAAATCCCAACATAATCTATTCCCTACCTTACTTTCACCATCTTTTAAGGAATCCCTATTACATTCGGCTCAACCGGAGCGTAAATAGTATCGCTAATTCCTTCCAAAAAACAGCCAACCCGCAAAACTGGTGGCCTTTAGTCAGGGATGAATTTTCGTATTTTTCATTCCACCACCGCCTTTTATTGGTTTCCAGGTTTATAAAACTCCTCCTTAGCCAAGGGAATTTTTCAACCCAACAAGTCCAAGAGAAGATAATCAACAACGGCTATAAACGGATAGATCATTTTCTTAAAGATAAAAGGCATCTATCCTTACATTTGAATCACCTCCTGAATGACCCTTACTCCAACATCCAGAAGATTATAAATTTTTTAAAGATTTCTCCAAGCCCTTCCCAAATCCAAAATTCCTTAAATTTCATTAATCCAAATTTGATTTCATCTTAAATCTCCAAAATTTAGGAGAAAAGCAAAATACTTATCATAAAGAAAAGCCCGCCCTCCATTTTCGCTGGCAAGAGTCTGTAAAAAAAAGATCCTCTATGAGGGAACTCTCACATCCTCTTTTTTTATTTTCTTCTGAAGTTCTTTTTTAAATCCAGGATGGACCGGATACCCTAATTCCTCTGCCTTTTTCATGTACTCCCAGGATAAAGTATATTTATTTTCGTAAAACAAACTCACAGCAAGGTTGTTGTAAGCTCTGGCAAAACCAGGATCGATCTCAATGACCTTTTTATACTGGGTTATGGCTTGAGAAAAGAGCCTTTGTTTGAAATATAAGGAGGCCAGGTTCAAATGAGGCTCTAAAAACTGAGGATTCAATTGAATGGATTTCAAAAATTTTTCCTCGGCTTCCTCCGGTTGAGCTCTTTTTTCTTTAATCACTCCCCAAAGATTATAGGCTTCGGGAAGATTCTCATCCAGGGAAACAGCTTTCTGGCAGTTCTTTTCAGCTTTTTCTATCTTCCCTTTTCTGAGATAAGCGTGTGCCAAATTCACATATCCATCAGGATAGGCAGGGTTTATTTTTAGAGCTTTCTGGGACATCTTCAAAGCCTCTTCCGTTCTTCCCTTTTTCAAAAAAACCGCAGCTAGATTGTTGTAAGCCTGAAAATACCGGGGCTTTCGCCTCACGCAGTCCTTAAATTCATGAATGGCGTGATCTAAAGACCCCTTGTAGAGATAAGCTCGGCCTAAATTGTAATGGGCCTGGACATATTCAGGTCTAATTTGGAGAGCTTTCTTATACTCTTTTATAGCTCGTTCGATCATTTTTCTGTGCAAATAGACGCTTCCTAAATTATTATGGGCTCCCGAAAGCTGAGGATCGATTTCCAGAGCTTTCCGGGAGAATTTTTCAGCTTCTCCATAATCATTTTTCAGAATAAATGCTGCTCCGAGGGTGGAGAGAGCCTCCGCCAAACGGGGGTAAATTCTCAAAGCTTTCCGACACTTTTTTATAGCTAAATCCGCCTGATTTTTCTGCAAATAGACATGGCCTAGATTGGAATGGGCTTGGGCATATCGAGGATGCAGTTTCACAGCCTTGGAATAGGCTTTTACGGCTTCATCCAGCTTCCCCTTTTTCATCAAGGCAATCCCGAGATTGTAATGAACTTCAGGAAAATTTGGCTGAAGACGGAGAACCTTTTTGTATTCCTGGATAGCCTTATCCAACTGTCCTGTTCGTCGGTAGGCGATACCTAATAGATTATGAGCTTGTAAGAGCTGAGGTTGGATGCGGAGGGCCTGCCGGTTTTCTTTCATCATGGCCTCGTAATTTTCCTTTTCCAAATAAAAAACAGCCAGTAATAGATTGATATTGGACTCCTCTCCTGCTTCTAGTTTTCTTTTATTGTATAGAGAAATAGCTTCATCCAGTTTGGAGGAGGGAAGAGGAAAAACATGAGGGTTGAAGTTTCTCTCTCTGTTTAAAAGAATAAGTTGAGTGGTGAATTTATCGAACCGGTTACCAGGATTTTTTTTGTTCATGATAGAGCCGGGTTCATTAAGGTCCGCCGCACCCAATAAATGGCAAAACTCATGGACTAAAATCGACCTCATCTGTGATTCATTCTGCAGTTTTCGTATCAAAATGTATCCATTAAGATAAGCGCCTATTCCCATTGAATCATGGTGGGTGTATTTTTGAATTTGAGAAGAAAAACCGACTACGATATCGCAGCGTCCATGGGGAATTTTCTTCCTTAAGTCATTCATAAGTTCAAACATAGAATTGCGGTAATTATCTGAAGGCCACCTTACAGAATCTTCGATCTTAAATTTGAGACCAAATTTCTCCAATTTCTGTGAACAACCAGAGATGAGTCTTTTTATCTGGATATTCCACAGATTGGATTTCCTGAACTCCTCATCAGCAGCCACTTTTACAGTAATGGTCCGTAAGGATAAATCTTGGGGCCGACCCATCTGAGGAAGGAAAACGAGAATACAAAAAAGGAAAATGATTAGGGAAAGAAAGTGGTGAAAAGGGATAGAGAATGAATATCTATTTAAACACACCTTTTAAATTATAACATAATATGTCCAAGCAGGCTCCCCCCACTCATATTCTGGGGTTGAGGCCTTTCTAAACTGATAACTTGCTTATAAGAAGAGCAGAAAAATACAGTGAATTTTTCTTAATCCCCTATTTTTCTAATTTTTCCAGCCTCTTTTGGGTATCCGTGTAGACCGGCTCTGTATGGGCCGGATCAACTTTAAGGGCTTTTCTGTAAAAATCGATGGCTTTATCTATGAATCCTAATTCTTCGTAAGCAGCTCCCTGTAAAAAGAACAAATAAGCTTCCCAAGGAGGAGCCGCTCCTTCTGTAATCACCCGGGCTCCGGTTTGAGCTGCGTGAATGATTTGGTGGAGCAAACGGGAGGCCTGATCTTTTTTCCCCAGCTGGACCAAACTTTTCGCCCTGTACAGCTGACCTCTACTTAAAGCATCATACCGGGTCTGAGCGGCTTTTTCCCAGCATTCCCGAGCTTGACCTTCATTCCCCATTTTTTCTAAAGCCACTCCTTTCCACCACCAGGCCAGGGCAAAATCAGACCGAGGCTTTATTTTATTTCGAGGGATAAACAATTCCGGAGGGATCTCAACAGCCTGTTCAAACCACCGGATACTTTCCTCGTAATTTCCTTCCCTTAACAGGTTTTTCCCTTTTTTGACATGGATTTCCTTCCACCGGTCCTGAAATTTGGTCTTGGTGTGGTCATCAGCTGGGTATTGGGGGAGGAGGTTTAAAATCTTATCGTACTCTTCCAATTTGGTGTAAAGAGGGATAAGGGTGAGCACCAGTTTATAGGGAAGCTCCACTCGGTCCAAACCCGAGCGGGCCGTCCGGACAGCCTTTTCTAAATTTCCCGTTTCTCTGTAAATCTGACTCAATTCCTCAAAGGGTTTGAAATGCCAGGTTGCATAGCGAACCGCTTTCTTGTAATAAGGAACGGCCTGGTCTGGACGGTTCATTGTCTTCCACAGCAAAACTCCGATATTCCTGTGGATCACACTCATAAGTTCCGAATGAGTCTTTTTTTTCTTTTCCGAAAGCGGGTTAAGTTTTTTTAAAGCTTTCTTATACTGAGATACCGCTTCTGAGAATCTGTACCTTCCGGCAAGAAGATTGCCCAGGGCATAGTGAGGGAAAAAGTGGTCAGGGAGGCTCTGACGGGCTTTTTTAAACTGAGATTTTTTCCTAAAAACAGAAGCGAGGAGGACTTGAGCTTCTGTGGAACGGCTTTGGGAATAGGCTCTTTTCAAGTACTCTTGGGCTTTCCTCCACCGGTGACGGACCATCATCATCTTTCCCAATAAAAGGAAAGCAGGGGCCTCGGTTTCAGAGTATTTTGCTGCTTCAAACAGGGAATTTAGGGCTTCCTCACTCTCCCCTTTAATCTTATTCACCCATCCCCGGTAGTAATGGGCTTCTCCTTGATGAGGATTTCTCTTCAATGATTTCTGAAATTTTCTTTCTGCTTTGTCCCACAATCCCCGTTTCAAATAAAGAATTCCTAGTTCCCTATGGGCCAGTGAGTGACCGGAGTCTAATTCCACGGCTCTCTGAAAATATTCTTCTCCCTTCAAAAAGTGCTCTTCTGGGTGAGTGATCTCATCTATTCCTTTTAAATAAGCTTCCTCTGCACTCATCTCGGGTAAAGGCTTCTCCTGTTTTCGGACCGGGCCTTCGGAGGGAAGCTCTTTCTTCTCTATTCGGGGGCTTTTATAAGTAAGGAGGGTTTTGCCCGAAGAATCAAAGAGAACCACTTTCAGTGGAGCCTTCTTCAACTCCACAGGAATAGAGACTGATTTCAACGGGTTCAAGGATATTGATTTTTCCAGGATTTTCTTCTCCTTTACCATAACTTCCACTCGTCCTTTTTTTAAAGGACGGTTTACGGCTAGCCCCAACTGAGAGGGCTGTGTTTCCAGAGACAGACAAGCTTCCGGGTTGGCTTCTACTACTTTGCCCGGTAAACCTTGAACCGGATACCAATATTCCTGGTAGTGATGAGTTCCCAGTGGCTTAAACCTTCTGAAATCAATCTGAGTCAAATCAGATCCTCCGTCTGTTTCAATATAATTTCCATCCCCATCGGACATGGAGGCACCCCGGTATTGGGATTGAGTGGAGGCCCCCCTTGCAAACCATTTACTCCCGGGCACGATATTCCGGTTAGCTACATGAACCATTCCCGCATCTTCTTTATGTTGGTAAACACACCAGAAATCATCATAAGGCTGGAGTGCAGACCAGGAGCCTCCAGCAAAAGGATTTAAAGCCCAACTTATATCCACTCCACCCCATCGAGGGTAAGTCCGGATGTATTCTTGTTTGTGATCGATCATCCTCCGGGCGGGGAAAATCACCTGAGTTTTTTCATTTACAGGAAAGGCAGTGATGGTCCAGAAATTGTATCGGTGAACTTTTTCTCAGATAATTTTTCACCCTTCCTCCCTTTTAAATTTTTTTATTTCCCCCTTCAGAGATTTAAACATTAAAATAGTCTGAATAATCCTTAAAAAGGCTGCCCTTATTAATACCACAAAGAGCAGGAATGAGTTAAGAGAATTTTTCGGGTTGACGAAAAATTCACTTTTCAGATTTAGGAAATTATCTCCCAAGGAATTCTCATTAAGAAGAACTTCAATCCATCAAATTTCATTTAAAGATTTCACTCAAAGGTTTATAATTGAAAATAATCTCAGATGAAATTGCTTATAAAATAGGGATATCCGGAGTAAGGGAAATTATGGGGAAACAATGATTCCATCAAATTAGGATGGAACCCATATGCCTTTTTATTGACTCCAAATGATTAAAAATAAATAAAGGATTTCTCCAAACCGCATGGCAGATTATAAATTTATTAAAAATTGTGATATCTATACTCCTCTGAAAACTTTTAAAAAGGGAGGAATTCTTATTGAAGGAGAAAAAATAGCCAAAGTAGGATCATTCAAAGAATCAGAAATTCCTGATGAAACCCAAATATATAATTTTCAAAATCATCTGGCTGTTCCCGGTTTTATCGACATCCATGTACACGGAGGAGCGGGAATTGATTTTACAGACTCTTCTCCTGAATCAATGACAGAGGCTTTAAGGACTCATCTACAAAACGGAACCACTTCTCTTCTTCCCACCATAGAAACGGCCTCTCATAAGCAAATCTTACAAACGATAAGAAATTTCACTCCGAGCAAAAGGGAAATCAGAGAGCTTCCCCATATTTTGGGGTTGAATCTGGAAGGACCTTATATTTCAAAAGAAAAAAGGGGAGCTCAATTAAAAAAATTTATAAGGAAACCCTCGGTAGCGGAGATGAAAGAATACATAGAGGCTTCGAAGAAAAACATCAAAGTGGTGACCCTAGCTCCAGAAATCGAAGGAGCTTTAGATTTTATTCATTTCTTGAGAGACCAAGAGATCATTCCTTCAGCCGGACACACCAATGCCCGTTACCTGGAAACAGAAAAGGCTGTAAAATCAGGAATTCGGCATGCCACTCATCTTTTTAATGCCATGAGAGGCTTCTTCCATCGAGCACCTGGAGCTACCGGCTGTTTGCTTTTGAAAGATGAAGTTTCTGCGGAAATCATTGCAGACGGTTTCCACCTTCATCCTTTAACTCTTCATTTGATTGAAAGGGTTAAGCCCCTCGGAAAAATAATCCTCGTTACCGATGCCACGAAATTTTACGGGATAAAAAAAGAACCCTCTTATGATGAAGAAGGAAGACTTTTTGGCAGCAGCACACCTCTCAATGAGGCTGTAAAAAATATGATTCAATTCACGGGATTGTCGTTTGAAGAAACATTGAGGACCGTCACTTCAAACCCGGCAAAAATACTCAAAATGGAACATAAAAAAGGACATCTAAAAAAGGATAGGGACGCCGATATTGTGATCCTGGATAAAGAACTGAGAGTCAGAAAGGTTTTTTTAAAAGGAAAAATTGTTCCCACTGGGAAAAATATTAATTTTTAAATTTAAATGAATAGAAATAAATGAGGAATTCCCTTCCCTTATAAAAAGGTTGAAAGAAAAACTTTTAACACTTTATTTGTCTGGAAAAAATTTATATAGTTAAATGTTTTTTTCCGTATAGATTCTCTGACAATCTGAGTTTTCATGAAAATGTTGTTTTCATTTTTCAAAGTACTTTTCAAAAAGGAGTCCGACATGAAATTCAAACATCTATTATTTTTTGGCTGGCTATTTCTTCTGTGGTTTTTTTTGTTTCCAGGATGTCAGAAATCTGAAACCCCCACCCCTTCCGAGGACCAACCCAATTTCAGTTTTGAAATCTCCTTCTCTCCAGAAGTTCATTCTCAACCCATTACCGGTCGGGTTTATATTATCCTTTCCCAAAATAAAAAAAAGGAGCCCCGTTTTCAGGTCTCCCCCACCGGAGTTCCCTTCTTCGGGAAAAACATCCATTCTCTGGAACCAGGGAAAGGAGCTGTAGTAGATGAATCTGTATTCGGATATCCTGTGGAAAGCATCCGGAAACTCCCGAAAGGAACTTATTATCTTCAGGGATTTATCAATCTCTACACCCGGTTCGACCGCTCCGATGGGCACACTGTGTGGCTCCCTAAGGACCACTGGGAAGGACAGAAATGGAACCGATCACCGGGAAATCTCTACAGTTCTGTCCGTAAAGTCCATATCGATCCCTCCAAAAACAAAAAAATTCAACTTGTGTGCGACCAAAAAATTCCCCCTGTAGAAATTCCCGAAGATCCAAAATGGGTCAAAAGAATCAAATTCCAAAGCGAAATCCTCACCGAATTCTGGGGGCAGCCCATGTATCTGGGTGCTACAGTTCTTCTTCCTAAGGGATACGAAAAGCATCCTGAGGTTCGCTATCCTGTGAACTACATCCAAGGCCATTTCTCCCTGAGGAACCCCTATGGATTCACTCTTGAAAAGCCTGAAAAGAAAGACCGGAGAGCCCAAAGAAGATACAAATTCTCCCAATACTGGTTATCCGAAGACTGTCCCCGTATGATCGCTGTTACCCTTCAGCACCCCTGTCCTTACTACGATGATTCCTACGCAGTCAATTCGGAGAACGTAGGGCCTTACAGGGATGCTATCATGAAAGAGCTCATTCCCAAGATCGAAGAACAGTTTCGCATCATCCAAAAACCTTATGCCCGCATTCTTTCGGGAGGATCGACTGGCGGATGGATCTCCTTTGCTCTGCAGGTTTTCCATCCTGATTTTTTTGGAGGAACTTTTTCTCTGTGTCCCGACCCCTTGGATTTCCGTGCTTTCCAGATCGTGAACATATATAAGGATTCAAACGCCTACTACAAAAAGCATGACTGGTTTCAAGTGGAACGTCCCTGCTGCCGCCTTCCCGATGGAAGCATCCGCTTTTCTATGGAGGATGAAAACCATTATGAGATGGTGATCGGAGACAAATCCCGCAGTGGAGGGCAGTGGGATATCTGGGAAGCTGCTTTCGGACCTGTAGGAAAGAATGGATATCCCCAAAGACTCTGGGATAAAAAAACGGGAAAAATCAATCCCAAAGTGGCTCAGTACATGAAAGAACACTACGACCTCCGTTACTATCTCGAAAAAAATTGGACCCAACTCGGTCCCAAGTTGAAAGGCAAACTTCATGTGTACACCGGCACTATGGACAGTTATTACCTGAACAATGGGGTTCATTTCATGGAAGAATTTTTAGAAAAAACCAAGAATCCTTATTACGAAGGAACCATCGAGTACGGCAAACGCAAACCCCACTGTTGGGGACCCCGGGGCCAGGAGTTGATTCAGCTAATAGCCCAGCAGGTTACTCAGAACGCACCTCCACCCGAAGAGACAAAATCATGGAAGTACAAATAAATAAGGCAAGGCCTTTTTATGAATACTTCAGATTAGAAGGAAAAAAGAGCTTTGATGACCAAAGACCTTCCCGGAGCAGCCACTCCCTTTTCATCCGCGGAAAAGCGGTAAGTCTGATTCAGTAAATTTTTCCCGATAGCCAAAAGGGAGACATTTTGGTTCAATCGGTATCCCACTACTGTATCCAGCAGCGTATACCCGTCGATGTCAATTTCCAAAGGTCCAGGATTCTCTTTAGGAGCCTGAAGGATGACCCGAGGTTCCATCCAGAAATCTCCCAGAGAATACTTGGGCCTTAAATTCAACCGGGTGGGAGGAATATAATTAAGGGGCTGATCGGTGGTGGTTTCTTTTCCCCTCATGTGGTGGAAGCTGAAGAATATTTCCAAATTCTCGACCAACCAAAAATAAAACTCTCCTTCGAGACCTTGGATGTAGCCTTCAGCTAGGTTCTTGTAAAAATATTCATCCGTTCCCTCTTTTCTGTATTTACGGATCATATCGTTTACGGAATTTCTAAAAAAGTATAAAGAACCATAATATTTTCCCTGAAGATACCGGACTCCTACATCCATGTTGAGACTTTTTTCTGGCTCTAAATCAGGATTTCCGAATACGGTTCCCCTTCCAGTCAACCCGCTGTAGAACAATTCGCTGATAGTGGGGAACCGGAAAGCCCGGCCCAGGTTAGCCAAAAGCGAAAAATGAGGAGTCAACTGGAAAGTCGAGCCGATATAAGCCGTCCATTCCTGATCACTCCGGGGATTTCCTTCCTTATAGGCTTCGTTGCTGGTTCTTATGAAATCAAAACGAGCTCCTATGTTAAGGCTAGCTGCAGAAGAAACCTGAATTTTATCATCGAGGTACAAACCCAGGTTATCCCTGCGGGCGTCCCTGAGAGAGGTCTCTTCTGTTGGACCGATCCAACGGCCCGCCTCATCACACCTCCATGCCGTATTCCTGTCGTTCATATCCCGGCGTCCAAAATAGTCAATCCCAAAATTGAATGTATGAGTTTCTCCCAGAGATTCATTGCCCCGAATTTTGATTCCGAAACTGGTTCCTTCCACTTTAGCCAGGTTTCGTTTCTCCACGTTGAAAGAATGGTCCAGATTTTCTTTCTTCGTTTTCAACATATTAGGAAAAACATAAAAGCTGGCATTGAATTGGTCCAGAGAAAATAAATTATCTCTCTGATAGCCTACATTAAAGATGGTATTCCTTTCTTTAGGGTACCAGCGGGGTCTGTATTTGGAAGTAGGGCTGGGCTTTCCCATGTTGATCCCATAATAATCGAAGAAAGTCATATGAAACCTGGAATTTTCTCCTTTCCTGTTAACCTTCACCATGTAGTCATAATCCGAATAGTGGGATTGTTCCACAACACCCTGGGGAGAAGAATAATCTTGAGCTTTTTTCCCGGTGACCGAAAGCATAAAACCAAATTTTCCCTGAGACCCTTTCAAGCTAAAAGACCCGGCCTTTTCTTTCCGTGCTGTGTTGTAACTCAAGTCAAGTTTTCCTCCAAAGGGAGTTTGAGGAGAAGGAGATTTGGTGATAATGTTTATAATCCCTCCAATAGCTCCGGAACCATAAAAAACTGAATAGGGGCCCCGGTTCAGCTCAATTCGTTCCACATTGTTGACATTAACAAAAGAGGCGCTCGCTCCAATCCTTCTTTCCGAGCGGATCCGGACTCCGTCCATAAGGAGGAGGATGCGGTGTTCGGCTAACCCGCGAATAGCTGGGACCATGGAATAGCCGCCTTTTCCGACCATGCTCACCCCCGCGGACTTTTTCACACTTTCTGCGATATTGGAAGTTCCCAGTTCAGATAACACCTTATCGGTGAATATGGTTCTATGGGAAGGCAAACTCACGTCGATAATGGAATCCGCCTCTGCGGTCACAGTGACTTCCTCTTTAAGGGTGAGAAGATGAGGACTCTTCTTTGAAAGGTCGATTTTAATAAATTCCCTACTTTCCTTGACGTTGACCTCGAGCACTCCGGGCATATAATCGGGATGAGTGATAATAAGGCGGTATTTTCCTGGATTCAGACCCTTGATAGAAAAAGTTCCTTCTTTCGAAGTAGTGGTCTGAAATTTTGTTTTATAAATCTCGACTTTCACTCCGGATAAGGGATTTCCCTCAGCATCGGTGACTCGACCCTTCAAGGTTACCTTTTGAGCAGACTGAAGAGTTCCCAGAATGAAAAAAAGCATCAGGACGGCTGCGCACAATTTTTTCATTTTGACATCCTTTTCCTTATGAGTCTGAAATGGATTTTTATGGATTAGTATGGTATCAAAGAAAATACAGTTCTTCAACGTGGGAGATTCTCTAAAAATCAATCCATGTATCTACCGGCATTCACATCAATCACTTCTCCGGAGACATAATCATTTTCCAGAAGATAAACCACTGTATGGGCGATTTCTTCAGGTTCCGCAATCCGGCCAAAAGGGGTTTTTTGGGAAAGGATTTTTTTCCTTTCTTCGGATATTAATTCGGTATCCACCGGCCCCGGTGCGACCGCATTCACTGTGATATGAGGGGCCAACTCCCGGGCTAGAGCAAAAGTGAACCCTATCACTCCTGCTTTTGACGCCGCATAGTGGCATCCGATGGTTCCTCCCATTTTTCCGGCAATCGAGGAAATATTGATAACCTTTCCTTTATTTTTCACCAAATCAGAAGCAGCCGCCTTGCAGCAGTTGAACACTCCGGTGAGATTCACTCCGATAACTTCTTTCCACTCCTCAATCCCGATATCCTCCAAAGTGTTATGGGGTCCGGATATCCCTGCATTGTTCACCAGAACATCCAGGCTCCCTAAATTCTTGTTCACTTCTTTCATCATCTCCTGGACTTCAGAATAATTTTCCACATTCGCCTGAACTTTCACAGCCTTTCCTCCCCTTCCTTCAATCTTCTGGAGGGTGCGGTCGACTTTCTTTTTTTCTTTGTGGTAATGAACCGCCACATGGGCTCCTTTCAGAGCTAAAGCACAAGAAATGGCCCGGCCGATCCCTCGGTTTCCTCCGGTGATAAGGGCGTTTTTATCCTTAAGATTCATGTTTGCCTCCACTTTTAACCATAGAAAATATCATACGGGGATAGAAAGAGCGAATCAACCTCCCCGGCCCCGGAAGCATACCAAAAATCGGGATGAGTATAAATATCTCTACTTATTGAAAGGGGTGAGGGATGAGGGTGAGGAAGCCCCTATGAGGACTGAGCGGGCACGGTTCCTCTCCATAGGAGAGGAGAGCGAAGTCCGAATGGTAAGAGAAGGGGTCAGACCAAGACTGGTCTGACCCCTTCTCTTTAGTGCTGACGACCCCCATCCCTCATCCCCTATCAAGGAATTAGAGATGCTTACGCCAGCCCCTGGATTGTTGACTTGCACACAAGTAATATGTAAAGATTATTTTAAAAGGACAAATGAGAACTCTTCTATTCACCG
>JAGXKI010000001.1 GCA_018335295.1 bacterium
AGGGTATCTCTGAGGTAAAGTTTGACAGAATCTGAGGAGTTTCCCGGATTTGAAGAAGGCATATTGGGATTTATTGTCTTTTTATTTTGTCTGGGTTGTTTATTTTTAAACGGCATTTTTATCTCCCCTTTATATAGTTCATTAATAAAACGAAATTAAAGTCAATTTCGTTTCAATGAAGCTTCAATCTTTATATAATCTATAATAATAATAGCTTTTTGTAAAGGATTTTTTAAAATTTTTTATTTACCGGATAATGAATAAAAAAGTCCTTCTTCTATAACCAAAAAGGACCTTCAATTCTCTTTGAGTGGAGAGGACTCTCTTTTTCTGCATAGGGGAGGAGGAGAGTGGGTGGATTGAAGGGGGCGTTTAGAAAGCCTCAAGATTGGGAAGGGAGGGACCGCTCAGCGGTCCCTCCATACAAATGTTATTCCGTCTTTTCCTTTTTCACATAAGTATCAAACCAGTCCAGCCACCGAGCCCACAGATCCATGTAGGTTTCTTTGCATCGGGGGCCATGGGATTCAAAGGGATAAATGTAGAGAACAGCTCTCTTCCCCAGTCCTGTTAAGGCATGCATAAAACGTTCGGATTGAATCAGAAAAGTTCCTGAGTTGTCGTCACAGGCGCCATGATACATGAGAAGGGGAGTTTCCACGTGGTCGGCTTCGAAAAAAGGAGACATTTCCAGGTAGATATCCTGAGCTTCCCATATAAACCGACGTTCTCTTTGAAAAGTCAAAGGAGTTAAAGTTCGGTTGTAAGCTCCATCACCAGCAATGCCCGCCTGGAAAAAAGGTGAATGAGCTAGAATATTGGCGGTGGCAAAGGCGCCGTAGCTGTGCCCTCCATGTCCCAGACGATCTACATCTACGTATCCCATGTTATCTACCTTCCTTATAGCCGCATACATGGAGTCAACCAGATGAGCGATGTAGTGGTTGTTGTATTTATTTTCTTCTCCTACTATCGGAATATCGGGGACCACCACCGCATATCCTTGGGAAAGCCAGAGTTCAGAAGCATTGCGAAAGCTTGTATGAGGAAATTCATTGAGGTTGTGTCGACGAATGGCGGTTTTTTTATAGTCTTCGAAAGATTGATATTCACGGGGATAAGTCCAGAAAATGGCGGGCACTCGGGTCCCTTTTTTGTAGTCATTAGGAAGGGAAATGCGGCCGTGCGCAGTCAGTCCATCTCTTCGTGTGAATTTAAAATCCACTCTTTGGCAGTCAGCGAATTCAGGAAAAGGATTTTTGTTTTCAGTCAACTGGGTCAAAGAACCTTGTTGAGTCCAAAGATAGGAATCTGGGAATTCGGTTTTGGATTCGCGGCTGATGATCATCCGGTTCATATCTCTGTCCAGAGGAACCAGGGGCCTCTCATACATTTCCGATGAGCTTTCGAATACGCGTTCCTTTTTCCCGGTTTTTATGGAAATTTTGTCCACAAAAGGTTGATGTTTGAAATTTTCTTTGTAACCTCTCCCCTGAAGATAAGCTGAATTTCCATCGCTGGAAAGAAGGACATATTCAGTCCCGTTGGGGGTTTGCTGGGTTATTATATCTCCCGGTCGTTTCAGCGGGTCATCGGGGTCAATATCTTTGACCAGTACATATTTTTTAGGCTTTTTCTTGCGGAGATCATAACAGAGAATATCCTGTTTTCCTTTATGATGGCTGGTAAGAAAGGCATACTCTCCGTCGCGCGAGAAACTCACATCGCTCAGGCGGTCTTCACTGGAAAACAGGGTTTGAGCTTTTTCCATATCAAAAGGAGGTTCCAGAAACATAAGTCGGTCTTTTCTTGAATTATTGTCTTCTTCGGGGTTTTTGTTTTCCTTTTTCTTTTCTTTCCACAGAAAATACAATCCCTTTCCATCGGGGCTCCAGGAAACTTCCCGGGGGAGATCTTCTAGAGGACTGTCTTCGTTTCGAACTCGGGTCTCACGGAGAGGAACTTTTCGCACTGTAGAGAGAACCTTTCCTTCCCTATCCATTACTTGGAGTTCCCGTGGAAAAGCTCTATACCCCACTATATAAGAAAAAGGTTTGACCATTTTTTCGGCTAGGATATATTTTCCGTCCGGGCTCAGGGAGATATTCATATACATGGCTGGAGATCCGAGTTTACGCGGAGATTTCCCTGGAGAAAGAAGAGCTAATTGAGACGTAGTGTAATATTCTAATAGTTTCTTGTCGTGAGGGGTCCGAAGGAGAAAAGGGTAAGTCCGGGTAGGAGTGGCTTCTTCACGGGTATGTCGGATGATGGGAGTGCTGGGCACAGGATCTTTTTTAGGTTCCTCTCCTCTCTCCGGTGGCACCAAGAAGGTGAGGACAGAGCCTTCCGGAGTCCATTGGAGCATGGAGGAAGGTTCAACGGCGCTCCGCCACCACCGTCGGGTTCCACTCAGGGTAGCCATAACGTAAGCATCATCCAATAGCTTTGCTTTTCCTGTGGCCACATCAGCTATCCATACCTGGGTTCCTTCTTGGAGATGAGCAAGAAAAGCAATCTTTTTTCCTTTCGGAGACCAGGTCATATCACTGATGAAAATATTTTCAGGAAGGTCCACCATCCAACTCTTTCTCTTTTCTAGAGAGTAAATTTTGAGATCTTTGATTCCCGAAGTGGACAACCCCCATTCCCGGTTAACTTTCGGACAAAATTCCAGCATGGCCAATCGATAGGTCTTTTGAGCCATCAATTCCAGGGAAGAGAATTCTCGACGGATGGGAATCATGAAATGCTCCCCGTCTGGGCTGAGACCGTTCAGAGTATCGTAATGGGTATTTCGGTTGAGAAAATCCTGGATCGTTTCGTTGGGGAGAAGGTAGGATTCTTTGAACTGTTGAGTTTCATCCGCAAACGTCCCGGTACAAAGAAACAATACCAGAATTCCACAAATGAAGCCCAATCCTTGGGGTTCTTTAAAGAATTTTTTCATTCATGCCTCCTTTTAAAGGCTTAAAAGTGATTAAAAATCTATAGAATGAAGGACTCCACAGTAGATCCCGTTAAAGAGAAATTTGAAAGTTCCATGAGGCTGTGCTCTAAAAGTGATTTCTGGACCGAAAGCAAACAGTTTCCCCTCTCCCAGGTGGGCCTCAAACACGGACACTCTGCCTTCCAGGAGCTGCTGTCCTCGAGCCCAACCACTCTTAAGGGTTTTTTCACTGTCAAACCAGGAAACAGGTTGAACTTCTTGGAAGGAAGCCTCAGGAAGGAGCCTGAAGACCGGACTCCGGTCAAAATAAACATTGACTTTTTCAGGCATTCCATAGGCCACAGGTAAGGTGTTATTTACTTTTACTTCCATGATTGAGCCAGGGATAAAGAATTTTTCTCTGGAGAAGGGTTTGAGTTTTCCTTGGGGAGTTTTTTCAGCCAGAGCATTTTCCACAGGGAGATCCAGGTGATAGGCTAGTTGGGTGGCATTGCCTATAGTTAAGATAGTCCCTCCATTTTTAAGGAATTGGCGGAGCTGGGGAATGGTTTTCTCTGCAGTGACTTCTCCGAGTCGATCCTGGTATTTGGCAGGGATTTCTTGGGGCTCTGGCATGGACTGCCTGCGGGAACGCCGAGATTCTTGGGAGACCCGAGGAATAGAGCCGTCCGGAAAGACCAGGACATCAAATTTTTTGTTCAGGTTTCCGGCATCAAGGGTAGGTGGATAAACCACTTCATAATCAAAATCATACTCATCGAACATCCATCGGATCCAACCCGAAGACATGGATCCCCCATACTCATCCCAGAGACCGATGTGAACAGGTTCCAATTTGTAAGCAGAGCCCTGAAGTTTTCTATGGGTGCCGGTAAAATTGAGTCCGGTTTCCCGAGCGATCTTCTCCAGCCGAGAGACAGTAGAAGATTGGGCAGGGATATAAATAGTGCCTTCAGGATAGGATTGGTCTTGGAGGACAAGCGGATTTTTCAGCCAGAAGACTTCTTCACCTTTTTTCAGAAGATGGTTTAGGGCCGTAAAAGAATCATTGGCTTGATGGCTAAGAAGAAATCCGGGAGCATCCGGATTGATAACTTTTCCCGAGGGAGGAGTTATCAAGCCCTGGATTTCTTTAAAGGGACCCTCAAATCCTTCCAGGATGCGGTCAAATTCCACCCCCATCTGGAAAGCTAATGTGTAACCGGCGCTGTCGTAAGGAGTGCCTGCTTCCTCCGGGTAAAATTGAGGTTCCATCATATCCAAAATATGAGGACGAAAAGCTTGATCGCATTGGATGATCAAGGATCCTTGAGGATAGGATTTTTCCTGCACTTCAAAGGATTGAACAGCCCGGTGCACGGTGATGCCGTTTTTGATGAGAGTATTGGCAAATTTACAAGCTGTGAGGAAATCCGGTTGATCAGAAGGAAGAATATAACCTCGAGGATCCCTATAATCCGGATGATGGAGTACCTTATCATAATATTTGGGAGGATATCCTCGAGACCGTCCAGAGCCTTCTTTTTTGGCTTCATCTTTTTGGATAGCTGTTTTTACAGCTTCAATTCGTCTGGGGTTGAGAGTCCAGTGATCCTTTCTTCCTCTCTGGATGGAATTTTTTCCCATCCGGTAAATATTGAACAGAAAATCTTCCTTCAATTTAGAAGCTGTATCCAGGATAGCTCGGTCTGCAGTAATAGAGTATTCAATCGTCTGTCTGAAGTGCCATTTTTGAGGGGCAATAGGATAAGGATAATCTCCGTCAGAAAGTAGCTTTTCAGGACGGAAAGGAATTTTCATGGGGTTAGGATGTCCGATTATTTCCGTCAAAATACCGATCATGTTATGAAAGTAAGGGGTGCCGCGAAGGCAGCCGTTCCACCACGTTTGGTACCAAGCCCCTTCTCTCATGGTGGATCCGGGTTTTCCTTCAGCTACAAAACGGCTGTGCATGGCATTTCCTACGGTGGTTATGCCTAAAACCAGAAGAGGATCCAGGTTGAAGCTGTGAGGGTCTCGGAAGGGAGGGGCGAACAGCACGCACCCGGAAGGACCTGTTTGGTGTTGGTTGTAGACAATTTGAGGAAACCATTCCCGGTACAATATATTGTTAATGGCTTTGGTTTCGTTTTGGGTGACCATGTAAAAGTCCCGATTGTTATCATGCCCTACATATTTTTGATAAAGGCGGGGAAGCCATCGAGTGGATCGTTCCTTAGGGTCATCTTTCCTCATGTACCAGTTGCCTATAAGTTCCATGCCATCCGGGTTGGTGATTAAGGTGAGGAGGATGACATTATCCAGAATCCGCTGGGTTTCGGGATCCTCTCGGCTGACCATTTGGTAGACAAGTTCCAGTTCCTGTTGGGCTCCGGCTACTTCTGTGGCATGCAGTCCTCCGTCGATCCATACCACCGCTTTTCCCTCCTCAGCAAGAGCTCTGGCTTTCTCATCTGTTAAACCTTTGGCTAAGGCTAATTTCTGGGAAATTTCCTTGTACCGGCTCAATTTTTGGTGGTTTTCAGGAGAAGTGATAATAGCCATAATCATGGTCCGTCCTTCTTCGGTCTTCCCGATTTTTTTCAGGACCAGGCGGTCAGATTCCTGGGATAGTTTCTTCCAGTATTCTGTCAATTGAGAGTAGGTAGCCAGCCAGTAATCGTCTCCGATTTTATGGCCGAATTGTTCCATAGGGGTAGTGATATTATCTTTCCCTGTAACAGGACTGAATAAGAGAAAAATAGAGAAGATTCCTATTAAAAGGAGTCTAAAAAGAGGGATTCTTTGTTTCATGGGTTCCTCCAATTCATAAGAAAGAGTGGAAATTACATATCAACGGCTGTTTATACCACACCCTGTTCAGAATGGTCAATTGTCAATATACAAAATTTTAGGTTCATCTTTCCCTAAAGGAACCGAGGTAAGGGGAAAAAGAGAGAAATTCTTGACTCTTCATGGGCGGTTTAGTAAAAGGAAGACGAGTTTAATAATATTTTTTGAAGGAGGAAATCAATGGCAGAGATGAATCAAGCTCAGGAAAGAACTTGGGGCATGGTGGCTCATCTAGCTGCATTGGTCGGTTTTATCATCCCTCTGGGCAACGTGATTGGTCCTTTGATTGTTTGGATGGTGAAAAAAGATGAGTCCTCATTTGTAGATGAACAGGGAAAGGAATCACTTAATTTCCAGATTTCGGTCTCTATCTATGCCATCGTCGCAGCTTTGCTGATCATTGTGGTTATTGGAATTGTTCTTCTGATAGGCCTGGCTTTACTGGATTTGGTACTGGTGGTGATTGCAGCGGTCAAGACCAACAACGGAGAAAAATTTCGGTATCCCTTGTGCATAAGATTTATCCATTGATAGGGGATTTTAGGTGTATTTCAGGTTGGGATTTCTGAAATAAGGTTTTTTTCAAGTATTGGAAAAGTGTTGAATTTATCCCTTAATGGAAAGCTGAAACTTGTTTTCGTCTTTATCCTGATAGGGGGACTCTTTCAATTTTCTTTTTCTTCACCGGTGAAAGAATCTTTTAAGGGGATGTTCAGTTTTTATATGGAAAATGATTTTTTTGCCGGGACCGACCGTTGTTTTACCGGAGCCTTCAAGACGGGATGGATGAGAAAAATTAAAGATATTCAGAAGAGCTGGTTATGGAAAAAAATTCCTTTTAAAGATGAGCCCGGCTACCAACATTACTTCGCTTTATCAGCAGGGATAAATGTATACACTCCCGGGAATATACGCCGGAGCGATTTGATCGAAGATGACCGGCCTTACGCTGGATTTCTTCATGGAGGTTTGAGCTTCCTGAGTATCAGTCGAACTCACAGGGAAAATCTTGAGCTTGTCGTGGGGATAGTAGGTCCTCACTCTTATGCCCAAGAGCTGCAAAAATTTGTTCATTCGGTGGAATTCATCAATGGGTTCCACCCTAAAGGATGGAACCATCAGCTCAAAGATGAGATAACAGTGTCTTTGGTTTATGAAAATCAATGGAAACTTCGGAAAAGTTCAGGGCGGGGATTTGGATTTGAAGTTATCCCTCATCTAGGAGGGGGGTTAGGGACTGCCTATACCTATTTGAGCTCGGGGCTGCAGGTGAGAGGGGGCTGGAATCTCCCAGATGATTTTGGAGTCCCTTTGCTTCGCCCGGGCGGAGACCGTAGCCTGGGATTTCGATGTCCCGGAAATGCAGGGATTCATTTGTTCGCTGCTGTAGATGGAAAAGCTGTGTTGAGAACGATATTCTTGGATGGAAATACCTTTCAGGAAAGTCACAGAGTGGATAAGAATATTTTTACGGCTGATTTTCACTTGGGGACTCGTTTAAGGATGGGAGGTTTTAACTTCAGCTATGAATACATACTATGGACCAAACGTTTCAAAACAGAAGATAGAAAACATCTTTTTGGGGTCTTGAGTCTCTCTTATTCCTTTTGAGTCAAGAACTTACTTGGATTATTCCCGTTTTATGAATACTTCAGGCTAATTTTTTCTCTTTTCCAGGTAATTCTGATGATAGTCCTCGGCTTTATAAAATTTAGAGGCGGGAACAATCCGGGTAGCGATGGGTTTGTTGAACCGGTCCGATTGATTCAATCTAGCGATCATTTCCTGAGCTGCTTCTTTTTGTTCCTGGGTGTGGTAAAAAATGGTCGAGCGATACTGGGTTCCTCTATCCGGCCCCTGCCGGTTGATCTGGGTGGGGTCATGAATTCGGAAAAAATACTCCAATAATTCTTTATAGGTAATTTGAGATGGATCGTAGATGATGTGAACGGCTTCCGCATGGCCTGTATTGCCTGTGCAAACTTGAGCATAGGTTGGTTTTTTAACCTCACCCCCGGTGTAACCGACGGTGGTGGAGAGAACTCCCTTGAGTTGGCTGAATTTGTATTCCACTCCCCAGAAACAACCTCCGGCAAAAGTGGCCTTTTTGGATGAACTTTTATGGGATAAACTTTTCGATTGTGTGGATTCCTCAGGTGGGTAGCTCTGATTGTCCGGCTTAAAATCAAGAGAAATAGAGTTGATGCAGTAATGTTTGTGTGTGGGAGGGGGACCATCGGAGAAAACATGACCCAGATGAGCTCCGCAGACCGCACATCTTACCTCGGATCTTTTCATAAGCAAAGAATAATCATCTTTGTATTGAATGTATTTTTTATCAACGGGGCGGGTAAAGCTGGGCCACCCGGATCCGTGGTCGTATTTGTTTTCAGAACTGAAAAGAGGAGTGCCGCATCCTGCACAGTGATAAATTCCTTTTTCATAATGGTCGTTGTATTCTCCTGTAAAGGGCTTTTCTGTGGCTCCTTTTCGCATCACCCTGTACTGTTCAGGAGTGAGGATTCTTTTCCATTCTTTATCCGTTTTGATAACTTTTTTAACCATATTTTTTTCTCCATCTCTGGATTCGGGAGCTTTTTGGGAAGGGGTGGAATTTCCCGTGCACGCGGCCACAAAAATTCCTAAAAAAAGAATTATATTTATTCTTTTTAACATAGGAGAGAGCCTCCTCTTTCTCTAATATTCCTATAAGAATTATAATATAAACAATCAGAAAAAGAAAGGACTTTTAAAGAGGTGGTTCCATGATTTTTGACTCTGTTTTTATGAACCGAAGATGTTTGACCCTGTTGGTATCCAGAGTGAAGCCGGTGACCTTTTGTTTTGGGCTGCGGTTGAAATGAATCCAAATTCTTTTAATTTTAAAGGAATCTTGTGATATGGGGTGCAGAAAACCGTGGGAGGCATTTCTATGAACAAAATGGAGTTTTCCTTCCTTGAGTGCGATTTGAAAATAAACCCGGAGTTCTTCACTGAAATAATTTCCTGTGTATTCATGGAGTTGAGTTTCAGTCAGTTGAGGAGGTTGAAAGGATTGATAAGTCTGGGGGGTTTGATCTTCCCGAGTTATGTGGAGGAGGGAAGGTGTTTTCTTTCCTCTTTTTTCAAATTCGACAGTCATTTTTATGGGGGCTTCGAAAACTCGGAATTCTTTTTCGCTCACAGCTTTTAGGGGATATTTTTTTCCAAAAGCTTCCATCATGAGATTTCCTTTTTCCAAATGAACTTTTCTTATTGTATGAGTTTCCGGATGAATGTAAGAACCGGCCCAGGATTTGAGTTTCTCTGTGGAAACCTGGATGAATTCTGTTTTTTCTTGCCGAGGTTGGGGTTTTTGAGGTTTTTCCTCTTCAAATTGAGAGTTGAGATAAATATCAGCTACTTCATAGGAAAGCTTGCTGGGATTGAAAGTGCTGAGATTAGAAAGACAGATGACCGAAAATTCATTCTCAGGGAAGCGCACCATAGCGGATCTGTAGCCTCCGAGAGCCCCTCCGTGGCTTACGGTTTTGAGTCCTTTGTATTGGCCGATTTTCAGGCCAAAGGCATAATCGAGTTTTTCCCCATTGTTCAGGGTTCCCCGAGTGTGCATAAGGTCCATTACTTCTTTTCCTCCCACCTGGTGGTGGTAAAAGTTTTGATCCCAGAGGAAAAGGTCTTCCACTGTAGTGAACAACCCGCCAGATCCTACACAGTCAAATTTGGAGATGAAATTTTTATACTTTCCTTTTCCTGCAGGGAAGTAACCAGAAGCTCTGTTTTCAATAATCCGGGTGTAGTCATCATGGAAATGGGAATGATTCATTCCCAAAGGATCAAAGATGTTTTTCCGGGCGAATTCTCTCAGGCTTTGACCGCTGACTCTTTCTATGATCATCGATAAGAGAAAGTAACCGGAATTGCTGTACATGTATTTTTCACCAGGAGTGAAATTTAGCTCTTTCTGGCGGCTGCACAGGTCCAGGACATCTGCTTCATGATAGTAGCCAAAAGGAATGCCTGCAATATTCAACAAAGAAAGATAATCACGGAGTCCACTGGTATGATGGATGAGATGGTGGATGGTGATTCGGTGGTTGTATTCGGGAATTTCAGGGATGTATTTTTGGATGGGATCATCTAGAGTAAGTTTTCCCCGGTTTTCCAAAAGAGCAATGCACATGGCGACAAATTGTTTGGAACAGGATCCGATGTAAAACAACGAGTGGGGAGTGATGGGAACATCCAGCTCAAGGTTAGCCATTCCATATCCCTGTTTGTAGATGATTTTTCCATGATGGATGACAGCCAAAGCGCAACCAGGAGAATTAGTTTTATCCCACTCTTCAAACAGACGATCCACTTTTTTGTTTTTTTCGTGGGAAAAACCACAGGAAACAGAGATAAATAAAAGAAAAAGAGTGGTGACTGTGCTTAATGTATGGATTTTATTTCTCATGAAAAAATCTCCTTTTCAGGTTATATTTCTTTAAGCTCTTTGAATCCCTCTCCTAAAAGACTCAAGGCCTTTTTGAAATAAGATTTCTTTTCTCCAAGTCCCACCCGGATATAGCCGTCCATTCCCATCTGGTCACCGGGCTGAACCAAAACATTTTTTTTCTCCCTTATTTGGTGGGCCAACTCAGTGGCTTTCATTCCAAGATTGTACCGGACAAAAGCAATCGCTCCGGCTTGGGGAGGGATGAAGGAAAAAAGATCATTGTGCTGTTTAATCCAGGATTCCAAAATTTGAGAGTTTTCTCTAATGATTTTCCGTCCCCTGTTGAGAATGTGTTCTCTGTTTTTACTCTGGAGAACCCAGCGGGCCAGTTGGTCGCTCAAGGCACTGACAGTGATGGTGGTGTAGTCTTTGTAAGGCCATACCTTTTGAACCAGTTCTTCGGGAGCCACGACCCATCCTATCCTCAGCCCCGGTAAACCATAGGCTTTGGAGAATCCAGAAACACACACTGTTTTGGGGTAGGAATTCCAAAAAGTGGGAGTTGTTTTCCCGTCCAGCTCACCACCCTGATAGACCTCATCAGATAGAAGCCAAGCATCGGCCCAATCAGCCAGTTCCAGAAGGGTTTGTCGGGTTGGTTCATCCAGGCAAGCGCCGGTGGGGTTATTGGGGTTGGTGACCGCGATGATCTTTGTGTTTTTGGTGACCAGATTTTTCAGTTTTTTGATATCAGGCTTCCAGTTGAGGTCTTCATGAAGATAAAAAGTTTTCATATGGGCCCCAAAACTTTTCATAAGGCCAGGGATTTGCATGAAATTGGGGAGCATAACCACAGCTTCATCTCCGGGTTCGAGAAAATACCACATCAGGAGAAAATTGGCTTCGGTGGAGCCGGAGGTGACCAAAATGTTTGTTTCCTTGCTTTGAGGGTAGTATTGACAGATTTGTTTTTTCAGCGGCAAAGTCCCGTCGGTTTGAATATAGCCCATTTTTGTTTGGAGTAAAATGTTGATTTGTTCTCGGCCAAGAAGCTCTTTCAGCGTAAAGGCATGGACACCGCTTTCAGAGAGATTGTAGTCCACTTGATGTTCCCATTCTGACTGCCACCGTTCCATTTGAAAAGTTTGGATTTTCATATTGATCTCCTTTCCGTTATCATTTTCTTCAAATTTTAACGATTTTTTTTTCTTTTTTTCCAGTAATGATAAACCGGGATCCCTAAAGCGGTAAGTCCCAGTCCAGCTAACGATTCCACGGGTTTCTTAACCAAAGTGTTGAGAAGGATTCCTGTAGAGGCAAAGATAAATACGATTGGAACTAGAGGATATCCCCAGGTTTTGTAAGGCCGGGGAAGATGGGGAAATTTTTTTCTCAAAGTAAACACCGAAAATACAGCCGCAATCCAAAACAGTATGGCCACAAACATGGCAAAGGTAAAAATCTGTTCAAAGGTTCCGATAGCTGTGAGTATACTGGCCCAAACAGCCTGAATAAAAATAGCAAAGCCGGGGGTATGAAAGCGAGGATGAACGCGGGCCACTTTGCTGAAAAAAAGGCCGTCCCTGGCCATAGCGTAGTAAACCCGGGGTCCGGCAAGGATGGACCCATTAAGAGAACTAAAAGTGGATACAATCACCGCCGCAGAGATCCAAGAGGCGGCGGAAGCTCCCCAAAGAGCCGTGGCGGCCCTTTCGGCAATGGGCACGACTCCTACGATTTCTTCCATGGGAAGTGCGTAGAGGTAGATGTAATTTATCAGAACATAGAGAGCGGTCACGGTTAAAGTGCCTAATATCAAAGCCCAGGGAAGGGTTTTCTGAGGATGTTTGATTTCTCCGGCTACGAAATTGATGTTATTCCATCCGTCAAAAGCCCAGGAGACAGCTACCAAGGCAATTCCAAAGCCCATCATCAGGTCCAGTCCCTGGAATCCCTGCGGATGAAAGGAAAGCTCAACCGAGGTCCCTTTACCCAGAGTGAAACCGAGCCCAAGGATTAACAAGAGGGTGCCGATTTTCAGAACAGTGAAAAGATTCTGAATAGCCTTTCCCGGTCCCACTCCTATATAATTGACTCCGGATAAAATAATGATGACTCCAATTCCCACCAACTGTCCCATGGACAGGGAATAATGGAAGGTATGATGGAGCAGGCTGAAATCAGTGGAGAAAATACTATTTTGGATAGAAAAGAGGGAAAAAAAGCGTCCGAAATATTCGGCAAAAGCGAGGGCCAAGGCAGCAATTCCTCCAGTCATATACACAAGAAAAAATATCCAGCCAAATAGAAAAGCCACCAATGGGGAATAAGCCTCTCTCAGGTAAACATATTGACCTCCTGCTTGAGGGAAAGAAGCTCCCAGTTCGGCATAAGTGAGAGCGCCGGCCAGGGTGAGCAAACCTCCTACAACCCAGGCAAGGAGGATGAAGCCTGGAGAGGGAATGTTTTTAGCTATGATGCCGGTGGTAAGAAAAATCCCTGAGCCGATGACGATTCCCACGATAATCATGATGGAATCAAAGAGTCCCAGCTGACGAAGGAGTTCAGGGAGCGAATCTTTTTTAAGCTCTTTATTCATTTGAATTTTTATTTCAAAACCCCAGAATACTCCGAATAATCACCACACTCCCAGAAAGGGCTGACGCAATCAGAACCGCCGGCCGGGTGAATCCTTTATCCAGAATCTTGGCAGTCTGGCTAGAAAGGAAGAATCCCAGAATAACTCCTGGGATTAAAACTACGGCTATGAGCATTTCTTGAAGCCCAAAATGTCCGATAACCACAAGGGACAGTATGGAAATGATGGTCCCAAAAACGAAAATTCCGGAAAGGGTGCCCCTTAACCGTGACCCCTTTTCTCTCTGGTAAATCAGAGCTATGGGAGCTCCTCCGATCGAAGAAGTGGTTCCCATAAACCCAGAAACAGTCCCGGCTCCAAATAAATTCAGTGAGGTTAAGGGCACCTCCCAACCCATAAGGCTGATCCCTATAGCCAGGAGGACCATACCCCCGAATAAAAGAGAGAGGTTTTCTCTGGGGATTAGAGTCAATAGGGCGGCTCCGAGAACGGACCCTACGATCCGTCCGGGGATGGCCCATTGAATCCCCTTCACATCGATAGATTGATGTTCCCGGTAACAGATAAGAAGAGTGAGGGTTAAGGCGGATAATAAGAGGGGGCCGGGGACAAAAATAGGATTGATCAGTACCAAAAGAGGAACTCCGATGAGACCCAGACCAAATCCCACCGAACCCTGTAGAGTAGACCCCAGAAATGCGATCCCAAAAGCTAAAAGGGAGTCGATAACGGTCAGCGGAAATTCCATGTTTTCAACCTTTCTGATGATGGATTACAGGTCCTCTTCTCTGATGATAGTGAAACCGTTTCTCAATAGAAAAGCGACTGTGACTCCGTTTCCCTGAGTCAATTTTCCAGAGAATGTCCCATTATAAATTTTACCTGAGCCACAGGAGGGAGAACGGGATTTTGAAATAAACTCTTTGACAGAGAAAAGCAGGGCTATTTTCAAAGTTTCTTGAGCTCCCTTAATGAAGTAATCTGTAACATCCTCTCCTTTAATGTTAAGGACCGGACATTTTTTATCCAAGACATCCTCTCCTGACCCCTTTTGAATTTCCTGGCAGGGACGTGGAGTGGGGAGACCTCCCAATTGTTCGGGACAAACGGGAATGAGGATTTCGTTCTGGAGAAGTTTGACAGCCCTTTCCTTCCGGATATCCCGATTATCCCAGGTGCAACGAATTCCTAAGAGGCAGGCACAGATGAGTCTCATGATGAAAAACAGATATTTCTTCCGGTCGGGGAGAGATAATATGGATAAACAATCAAAAAATAATTTTATAGGATACGTATTCAAACATCAAGCAGGCAAATATCTATATTGACGAATCGATTTTTTCTGTGCTATAAAACCTTTTCTTTAATGATAGGGTCCACTATAGTCTATCTTTTCATAAAATTTTATTTTCCTTCCCTTCCTATAAACAGAAAAGATGGTTTGGAAAAAGGGAAATCCTTATGATTGTTCTCATCCTTCTTGGCTCTATACTTATCATTGTGGGGCTTTTGGGAAGTGTGGCTCCTGGATTGGCAGGTCCTCCCTTCAGTTTTCTGGCTCTGATTCTCCTTTCCATCGCCAAACATGGGGAGCCGTTCAGTGCTCAATTTTTGGTGGTGATGGGAGTGCTAACAGTCCTGGCTCTGGGGCTTGATTATGTCCTTCCCGCCTTGGGAGCTCGAAGGTACGGAGCCTCCAAGTACGGATTCTGGGGAGCGGCGCTGGGAATGATTATCGGAATCTTTTTTATTCCTCCTTGGGGCATGATCATCGGGGCCTTTTTAGGAGCGGTGGCAGGAGAATTGATTGTGCAGGAACAGACCCAAAAAGCTTTGAGAGCCGGATGGGGTGTTTTTGTGGGGTTTATGCTGGGGACTCTCTATAAGTTAGTCCTTTCGGGTGTAATGACCTTCTATTTCATCAAGGGTTTGTTTTAGCTAACTTGGTTTATGGTTTATTCAAAAAAAGTCTTTACTTGTTTTATGAGACATAAATTGGAAAAAGACATCAAGGAGGCAATGAATGTTTGAAAGAAAGGGACGTTTGGTTTTAAGTTTTTTGTTCAGTTTCATTTTTATTTTTCATTTGGGGCTTTTCTCTCAAGGACTCCAGAAAAAGCATATAGAGAATCTTGAAATGCGGACGATTGGACCGGCGGTCATGAGCGGGCGCATCGTGGACCTGGCTGTTGTGGAAAAAGACCCGTATATTTTCTATGTGGCTTCGGCCACAGGAGGATTGTGGAAAACCACTAATAACGGAGTAACCTTTGAGCCTGTATTCCAGAATCAAGGAACCCACTCCATCGGGGATGTGGTGGTGCATCAAGATGAAACCAATATAATTTGGGTGGGAACCGGAGAACGAGCCAACCGGCAGAGCTCTTCTTGGGGAGATGGATTGTATAAATCTATGGATGGGGGAAAATCCTGGACCCATATGGGACTATCCGAAACCCACCATATCGGCCGTATCGTGCTTCACCCTGAGGATCCGAACAAAGTCTATGTGGCTGCTATGGGGCACCTATGGGGTCCCAATAAGGAAAGAGGATTGTACCGTTCCGAAGACGGAGGGAAATCCTGGGAAAAAGTTCTTTATATTGATGAGGACACTGGAGTCGTAGATGTGGCCGTAGACCCCTCTCAACCAAATATTCTTTATGCCGCCGCCTACCAGCGGCGCCGGCGTCCCTTTGGTTTCCATGGGGGAGGACCTGGGAGCGGGTTGTACAAATCCACCGATGGAGGAGACAGCTGGAAGGAACTGACTCAAGGACTGCCTGAAGGAGATAAAGGACGTATAGGGATTTCCATTTACCGAAAAGATCCCCGGATTATCTATGTTTGTGTGGAACAGGGGTACCGCTATAACGCCTCTACTGCTTATCATGAAAGAAGAGCCGGGATCTACCGTTCCGAAGATAGAGGGGAAAACTGGAAACACATGAGCGATTGGAATCCCCGTCCTATGTATGCCAGCCAGATTCTTGTGGATCCCAACGATGATCAGCGTATATATATGGAGAATCGGTTCAGTTATTCTGTGGATGGAGGCAAAACGTTTAAGAGCCCCAATCAGAGCCTCCACGGGGATGACCGGATTCTCTGGGTAAATCCAAACGATTCACGTCATCTCATCAAGGGAGATGACGGAGGAGTGGGAATTTCCTATGATCAAGGAAAAACATGGCTGTATATAACTTCTTTGCCCGTAAGCCAGTTTTATAGAGTCAGTGTGGATATGCGAAAGCCTTATTGGGTTTACGGCGGACTTCAGGATAACGGGAGCTGGGCAGGGCCCAGTGCCACTTACCGGAGAAGCGGCATTCTGAATGAGGACTGGATCAAAACTGGAGGAGGAGATGGGTTTGTGAATTTAATAAACCCGGAAGATAAAAATACTCTCTATGTGGAATCTCAGTACCTGGGACTCTCTCGTCTGGATTTAGAATCCAGAGAGGATCGCTCCATCCGTCCAGGAGACCCTCATGGCCATATAAGAGCTCGGAGAAATTGGGATGCCTGGGGACCCGGACTTCCTGAACCGGAACTGGGGAATGCCATGGCTCCGGCTAATTGGGATGCTCCTTTTGTAGTTTCTCACCACAACCCCCAAACCATCTACGCAGGGACAAATAAGCTGTGGAAAAGTTCAGATGGGGGATATACATGGTCATCCCTGGGGAATCTTACCACCGGAATCAACCGGAGGGACCTTAGGATTATGGGGCAGAGAGCGAAAGAAACCACTCCTTCACTGGATGACGGAATCCCTTATTATCCTACTTTGACGGCAATTGCCGAATCTCCACTCAAGCAGGGACTGCTTTATGTGGGAACAGATGACGGAAATCTTCAAGTTTCCCGTGATGATGGGAAGACCTGGAAAAATGTATCCGGACAGCTGCCGGATTTTCCTCAAAATGGATGGATTGCTGATATCGAAGCTTCCCGGTTTGATGAAGGGACTGTGTATGTAGTGGTCAACAATTACCGGAATGATGACTACAAAAATTATCTTTATAAATCTTCTGATTTTGGAGAATCCTGGACTTCCCTTGTGGGAGATCTTCCTCCGGAAAGAGTTTTGAGGAGGATTCGGGAAGACACCCGGAATCCGGAACTTCTTTTTGTGGGAGCGGAATTGGGTATGTATTTTTCCATTGACGGGGGAAATCATTGGGTGGAGCTCGAAAACAATATGCCAACCGCGGCGTTCAATGATATGGTCATTCATCCCCGGGATAATGATTTGGTGATGGCAACCCACGGAAGAGGAATCTGGATATTGGACAATATCGCCTGCCTTCAGGAATTAAATGAGAAAGTTTTAGCATCCCGGGCTCACCTTTTTTCCATCGAACCGGCAGAGATGATCCGGTACACCAGGGAAAAGGGCCACACTGGAGACATGATTTTTCGAGGAGAAAATCCACCTCGAGGAGCGGTGATTGACTACTATTTGAAGGAAAAGGAGTCTGAAGAGGATGTCCGTTTAGATATTCTTGATACCCAGGGGAGTAAGATTGTGGGATTGAAGCCTTCCACAAAAAAAGGGATCAACCGAGTGGTTTGGGATCTTCGGCATTCCGACATCAAAGGTCCTCTTTTAGATAAAAACTCCGACGAAGAAGACCGGCGAACCTTTAGCGGTCCACTGGTAATTCCGGGTTTGTATAAAGCCAGACTCCAAGTGGGGGAGGTTATTGAAGAAAAAACTTTTCGGGTGAAAGAAGACCCCCGTATCCAGCAACCTATGGATACACGAAAGGAATGGACCCAAACTTTGCTTTCTATAGCTGAGCTTTATGAAAATTCTTCTCCCGGAGTGGAAGCTTTCCATAAAGTGAAAAAGAAAGTGGATGAAATCTCCTCTGATGCCATAGAAGATTCTGTAAAAGAAAACATTGAAGAAATGGACCGGAAGTACAAAGAGTTGAACCAAAGGATCGCCACTCTTTACTATGAAGTGAGCGGATGGACCGGCCGGATGACCGGAGACCAACAGTCCCAAATGGACTATTACCGGCAGATGTTAGAAAAATTGGAAAAATCCAGGAAGGAACTCTTCCATGAAACTCTTCCTCGAATTAACAAAAATCTTCCTCCTGACCAAAGGATTCAAATCAAGAAGCGCTAATTTTCACGGACTATGCGATCGTGATTTCAGAAGAGAGGTAAACATCTTGTACCGCATGGATAATCTGAATCCCTTCGTCCATGGGTTTCTGGAAAGCCTTTCTTCCCAGTATCAATCCCATTCCTCCGGCTCTTTTGTTGATCACAGCAGTTTTAACTGCCGCTTCCATGTCATTTTTTCCTGAAGCTCCTCCTGAATTGATCAGACCCACTCTTCCCATGAAGCAATTGGCCACTTGATAGCGGGTGAGGTCAATGGGATGATCGCTGGTCAATTTTTCATAAACCAGAGGATGGGTTTTCCCGAACTGCAAGGCCTTGAATCCCCCGTTATTGGTGGGCTGTTTCTGTTTGATGATATCAGCTTCGATGGTGGAGCCCAGGTAATTGGCCTGGCCGGTTAGGTCAGCCGAGGTATGGTAATCAGTGCCTTCCTTTTTGAAAGCTGAATTCCTGAGATAACACCAAAGGACCGTGAACATTCCCAACTCGTGAGCTTGCTGGAATGCTTCTTTAACTTCCTCGATCTGTCTCCGGGATTCTGGAGAGCCGAAGTAGATGGTGGCCCCGACTCCGAGAGCTCCCATATTATAGGCCTGTTTGACGGAGGCAAACATCCGCTGATCGTAGGAATTGGGGTAGGAGAGAAGTTCGTTGTGGTTTAATTTGAGGATAAAAGGGATTTTGTACGCATATTTCTTAGATACCATTCCCAGTATTCCTCCTGTGGAAGCTACAGCATTGCATCCTGCGTTGATCGCCAGTTTGACGATATTTTCAGGGTCGAAGTACATGGGGTTGGGAGCAAAAGAGGCTCCCGCTGAGTGTTCTACTCCTTGATCCACAGGAAGGATGGAAAGATATCCGGTTCCTTTCAGCCGGCCATGATTGAATATTTTTTTGAGGTTTGATTGAACTTTTTCGGAACGGTCCGAGATGGAAAATATTCTCTCCACAAAATCGGGTCCAGGAAGATGAAGATTTTTTTTGAGGATGGTCGAACAGGAATGATCCAGGAAATATTCAGATTGTTTCCCCAATATTTCTTTTACATTTATGCTCATTGTTTCCTCCTTTTTATTTTTGAGTTTTCAGAGCTGGTTTCAGCTATCCCCTGATAGGACCCATCCTGAAAAATTATTTTCCGTCACCCCATTTTCAAATAAACCATTTTATCAAATTTTACTGAAGAACCCTAGATTTTAAAAGTTGAATTTTAATCAAAAAGCATTGAATGAATACATTATTTTGGATTTCAAGTTGACATAACATCTTTTTTACCTATATTAATAAATAAGGAGGTGGGTTAATTGGAAATCCGCAATGATAAATTGTTTTCTTCCTTTTCTGTATCTCAAAAGCTGGTCGATCTCATCGAAAGTCATGCCGATGAATTGACTAACAACTTTATTGAAGATATTAAGTCTCATTCAGGTACTCCTACCTATCATACCTATGATGAAAGAGAATTATACAAAAGAGCCTACAGAGTTTACAGCAACCTTGGAAAATGGATTTCTCGCGATACTACGAAAGAAGAAATATCTCGACATTACACGGCCCTGGGAGAAAAGAGAAAAAGTGAAGGATTTAGTCTTTCTGAAGTCATCCAGGCTTTAATTGTAACTCGGAATCATCTCTGGCTGAAGGTGCTTTCTGAAGGGGTATTGGATACTGTATTGGATTTAAATCAGGCTATGGAGCTGTATAACAGAGTGGTTCGATTTTTTGACAAAGCCATTTATTACGTATCCGTAGGCTATGAATAGAGCTTGTGAATCTTAAGGGGTCTCTTACGAGATTCTCTTCATCGATCGAGATCAAAGTATTCTTTCAATCAATAATTTTTGGGGTGTTGATTTTTATTTTCTATGCATCGCCCCGACTCAACCTATCTTCTTTAGCCGCCATGATTCGGGAAAAAACCGGTTAGATAAGGGTGGGTTCAGAAGTTGACTTCTTTTTTCCCCTTTGTTATAAGTCAAAATAAAGATATATAGAAAGGACAGGAGGGACCAATGAAAAATGGGAATGTTTTTTCCCCCAGAACCTCATTGATTTTAGGAAGGCTGGCTTGGTTTTTAGTTTTACTGTTTGTGGTGGGGCTATGCAATTTCCTTAAAGCGCAAAAAAGACCTTTGATGCGCTTTCCAGATATACATAAGGAGACCGTGGTTTTTGTCCATGGAGAAGACATATGGAAAGCGCCTGCCCAAGGAGGAGTGGCTACACGCCTGACCATCCATGATGGGGAAGAGAGATTTCCTAAATTTTCTCCAGATGGGAGCTTGATCGCTTTTACCGGAGAATATGACGGAAATTCAGATGTCTATGTGATGGATGTTTATGGAGGAAATATCTCCCGGGTGACCTATCACCCAGGTTATGATGAAGTGGTGGGCTGGCATCCGGTAAAAAATAAAATTCTTTTTCGATCCTCCCGGCACAGCTACAGTCGGTTTAACCGTTTGTATCTGGTCTCTTCCCAGGGAACAGGGATAGAAGAACTCATCCTCCATGAAGCAGCCCAAGGAAGTTTTTCGTCCGAAGGGACTCAGATTGCCTACAATAAAGTGGCTCGAGAACATCGAACATGGAAAAGATACACCGGGGGGCTAGCTCAGGATATTTATATCTATGATTTTTACAAGAATGAGCACCGACAGATCATTAAATTTAAAGGGACAGACCGGATTCCCATGTGGATCAAGGATAAGATTTACTTCAGTTCTGACAGAGACGGTATACTCAACATTTACAAATATGACCTTACCAAAGGAAAGATAGAGCAAGTTACCGAACATAAGAAGTATGATGTCCGCCGCCCCAGTATGGGAAAAGACAAGGTTGTTTATGAAATAGATGGATCTCTGTGGTCTTTGGATGTAAAGACAGGGGAATATGCAGAAATTCCTGTTCAAATCCGCTCCGATGCGCCAGCAGCCCGGCCTTATCTTAAAAATGTAAGAAAATTTATCACAGGGATTGACTGTTCTCCTTCGGGAAATCGAGCGATTGTGGTGGCCCGGGGAGAAGTTTTTACTGTTCCCAAAGAAGAAGGGCCCATTCGGAATCTGACTCGGGATTCAGGTTCTCGGGATAGAGATGCAACCTGGTCTCCAGAAGGGGAAAAAATCGCTTACCTTTCGGATAGAACGGGAGAGTATGAAATTTATTTGACCAATCCAAGAGGGAGGGAAGAGCATGTCCGTTTGACCCGACATCATAAAGGCTATCGTCATACTTTACGGTGGTCTCCAGATGGAAAAAAGATTGCCTTTGCTGATCAGACCCTTCGCTGTTATATCTTGGATGTGAAAACTAAAGAAATTACCGAAGTGGATAAAGCTCATTATGAGAATGTGGATGTTCCTTTAAAAGAAAAGCCCATTTCCGATTTTGCCTGGTCTCCAGACAGCCGGTACTTAGCCTATTCCAAGATGAACGAAGATTTGATTTATCAGGTATATATATATTCTCTGGAGACCGGAGAAACGCATTGTGTGAGCAACGGATTATTCAATGATTTTGGGCCTGAGTTTTCCCAAGATGGAGAGCACCTCTTTTTTATCTCTAACCGGCATTTCAACCCCACATTTGGAGATATGGAATGGGAGATGGTTTATAAACGAGTGGCCGGCATTTATGGTTTGACTTTGAGAGAAAATGGTCCTCCTTTGATTCCCTTTCCGAGTGATGAGGTTGTTCCATCCAAGGAAAAAAATAAAAAACAAACAAAGAATATCCCTTTAAAAATTGATTTCAAAGGGATTGCTGCAAGAATCGAAGCCCTTCCTCTTCCCAGAGGAAATTACCGCGATTTGATGGCAAATGATTCTTCGCTCTTTTATTTGGATGCCCCCCGGGGAGATTTCAACCACTTTCACTTTCGCGATTTGCCCCCAAGAAGTTTATATGCCTTCTCCTTTGACCAACGGAAGGAAAGAACCGTGATCAAAGATATTGATGCATACAACTTGTCTGATGACGGGTCTCATGTGGTTTACCAAAAGAAAAATAAGGTGGGTATCCTCAAATCCACGGCCGAGGATTCCCAAGGCCATCACTTGGATCTTTCTGACATGGAGATGTGGATCGACCCGGTGAAAGAATGGAAGCAGATTTTCAAAGAGGCCTGGCGGATGGAGAGAGATTTTTATTATGAGCCCAATATGTACGGGATTGATTGGGAAGCCATGAAGGAGAAGTATGGTAGGTTGATTCCCTACGCTTCCTGCCGACAGGATGTGCGCTATATCATCGGAGAAATGATCGGAGAGTTGAGCACCTCCCACACCTATGTTTTCGGTGGAGACCAGAAAAGAGAAGAGAAAAAAGTGAATGTAGGGATGCTGGGGGTGAATTGGAAAGAAGATAAAGACACTCAGCGGTACCAGTTTAAAAAAATATATAAAGTTCCGGATTGGAGCCGAGAAGTTATGCCTCCTTTACAAAAACCAGGCGTGGATGTTCGGGAAGGAGATTATCTTTTAGAAGTCAACGGAAAAAAGGTCACCACAGATTCCAACATCTACAGTTATTTTCAGAATTGTGCAGGAAAACAGGTCACTTTGGTGGTCAACCATCAACCTGTTTATGAGGGAGCTAGGGAAGTAGTGGTCAAACCTTTATCCAGCGAAAGGACTCTCCGGTATTTGAGCTGGGTGGAACACAACCGGAAAAAGGTGGAGGAAGCTTCGGACGGACAGATTGGCTACATCCACCTCCCGGATACCTATCTGGGATCTGCCCGGGAATTTCCCAAATATTTTTATTCCCAAACCCGGAAGAAAGGCTTGATTATCGACGGCCGTTATAACGGGGGAGGATTGGACCCGGATGTGTTTCTGGAGCGTTTGGATAAGAAAGTTTTGGCTTACTGGACCCGGCGTTATTCCCACGACCAGACGATTCCTGAAATGGCTACCCGAGCCCATATGGTGTGTTTGACCAACAGGCAAGCAGGTTCAGGAGGAGACATGCTTCCCATGGAATTTCGGAAGAGAGAGATGGGACCGGTGATTGGGACCCGAACTTGGGGCGGTCTGGTGGGAGTCTCCATGTGGATCAATCTTATCGATGGAGGAGGTCTTTCTGCTCCGGATTACCGTATTTATGACCGAGAAGGAAATTGGATTGTAGAGAATGTAGGAGTCAAACCCGATATAAAAGTGGACCTTCATCCTCAGGAAATGGCCCGGGGCTATGATGCTCAATTGAGGAAAGGGATTGAGGTGTTGAAAAAAAAGATTCAGGAAAATCCCCTTCCCTGGCCTGAGCATGAGCCTTTTCCCAAACAAGAGCGGATAAAAAAATAGAAGCTGTTTTTCCGCCGGGTATTGGGAAGATAAACCAAGAGCCCTGGAGTTCAAATCCTGTCTTTTTTGAATTTAAAAAGGACAAGTGGAAGTGAATTGACAATGGAGGTTTGAAAGCGGATGAAAGAAAAGGACAAAATAGACCGAGCATTCCATGCTGTGATTTTCGATCTGGATGGCACTCTATTGAATTCTGTAGAGGATATCGCGGATTCCATGAATACTGTGCTTAAAGAAATGGGCGACGAACCCCATCCTGTTCACTCCTATAAATCTTTTACAGGGGAGGGCATTTACCTTTTGGTAAGGAGAGCTCTTCCTCAGGATAAGCAGGATAACACTACCATAGAGAAATGTGTTCAAAGGATGAAAGTAGAATATTCCAAAAGGTGGTTTAGGAAAAGTGGACTGTATGAAGGCATACCTGGTCTTCTGGATGAATTATCCGGGAAAGGCATAAAGATGAATGTGCTTTCCAATAAACCGGATGAATTCACAAAGAGAGTGGTTTACCATTTTCTGAGACAATGGAGTTTTGAGAGGGTGGTGGGAGGAAATTCTTCTCGTCCCCAAAAGCCTCAACCCCATGGAGCTATTCAAATTTCCCGGGATATAAAAGTTCCTCCTGCCCATTTTCTTTATTTGGGAGATTCAGGGACCGACATGAAAACCGCCCGGTCAGCAAGGATGTTCGCTGTAGGAGCTCTGTGGGGATTTCGGGACAGAAAAGAGTTGATTCACAACGGAGCCCAGAAAGTGGTGAAATCCCCCTCAGAGGTATTAGATTTTTTTATCTGAATGATTCTTGACCTCTCTTTTCGATATGGTATACACTTTTTTCTAAGGTTTTAAAGAGGAGATGGTTGGAAGTGAGGGCATTTTTTGATGTGTGAGAAGAAAAATTTTTATGAGAGGAAAGGAGGATGAATGAAAGGGAAAGGATTTTTGACCAAGGGGAAATTTTTTTTTCTTTTTTTAGTCATATTGATGGCAGGAATGAATATGGATATGAATGCGGGACGGACTGAAAAACCGGTTCTTCATGGAAAACATTGGGTAGCAATCACAGGAAAGCCTTTGGGAGCTACAGCCGGGTCCATGATTTTCGAAAGGGGTGGAAATGCTGTGGATTCCGCTTGCGCTATGCTGGCCGCTACCTGCACCATGTATGATGTTCTGAGCTGGGGAGGGGAAACACAAGCTCTTATCTACAATCCTCACACCAAAAAGGTTTACGGGATCAATGCTTTAGGAGCAGCTCCCACAGGAGCGACTCCCGAATTTTTCAAGAAAAAAGATCTGGATTATCCTCCCTCCTACGGACCCTTAGCTGCTGTCACCCCAGGTACTCCGGGAGGGTTGATGGTGATGCTGGCGGAATATGGGAGCATGAGTTTGAAAGAGGTGTTGAAGCCGGCCATCCAGATGGCCAAAGGGTACCCTGTCGAAGAGCAGATGGCCGACAGCATCGAGAGGAGCAAGGAAAGAATCAAAAAATGGCCCTATTCCAAAAAAGTGTTGCTTCCTCATTTGGGAGAGGAGAGGGAAGCCCCTTATCCTGGAGAAGTGTTCTCCCAGCCTGATCTGGCAAATACTCTAGAAAAACTGGTGGAAGCCGAGCAGAAGGCTCTGGATAACGGAAAATCTCGAAAAGAGGCCATCTACGCGGCTTATGATCGTTTCTACAAAGAGGATATTGCCAGAGAGTTTGTCAGAGGATGCCAGGAACAAGGGGGGCTTATCACTATGGAAGATCTGGCTAACTGGAAGGTATATATCGAAGAACCGGTTTCAACAACTTACAAGGACATTGAAGTCTATAAGCTGACTAGTTGGGTTCAAGGGCCAGTGCTCCTTCAGATGCTGAATATACTGGAAGATATAGACCTCAAGGCCATGGGATACAACAGTTCCCGGTACATCCATACTCTTTATCAGGTGATGAACCTGTGTTTTGCGGATAGAGATTTTTATTATGGTGACCCTTATTTTCCTCCCAAAGAACCCATTCAAGGTTTGCTTTCCAAAGAATATGCCAAGAAAAGAGCTCGAATGATCAACTGGGAAAAAAATGACCGGGATGTCAAGCCAGGCAACCCTTATCCTTTTCAAGATGGAACCAATCCCTTTCTTCAGTATTTAAAAAATTGGCCTCCCAGTGAAGAGTCCGAAGAGGAGAAAAATAGAAAGGGTTCTTCTTTTGAAGAGAGCTTTACCGCTGGGACCACGTCCATTCAAGCTGTTGATGAAGAAGGTTGGGTGGTTTCGGTGACTCCCAGTGGAGGGTGGATTCCGGCCTGTATTGCGGGAAAAACCGGCATAGGGATGAGTCAGCGGATGCAGAGTTTTGTTTTGGATAAAAAAGAAAATCCTTATAATGTGGTGGAGCCGGGAAAGAGACCTCGGGCCACTTTGACGCCCACCATTTGTATGAAAGATGGACGGCCCTACATTTCTGTGGCGGTTCAGGGAGGAGATACTCAGGATCAGAATACCTTGCAGTTTTTCTTGAATATGGTGGAATTCGGGATGAATGTTCAGGAAGCCTGCGAAGCGGCCAATATCACCAGCTACCAGATGCGCAGTTCATTCGGAGACCATGAGGCCCGGCCGGGGAGGCTGCAGCTCAATGAAGCCGTTCCCTCTTGGGTAAGAGATGAGTTACGGAAGAAGGGCTACCGGCTGTATTTCGGCACCCACACTTCAGGACCTTTGAATGCTGTGTACTTCGACTGGAAACATGGAACTTTTTGGGGAGGATCCAGCAATGACGGAGAAGATTACGGGATCGCCTGGTGAGCCGGTGACTGCTTTATATCATTTTTTTAATTCGGGATCATGGAAAATTTGCAGCCGTTTTCTCTAGACTCATCTGTATCTGTTGAAATAGTTGAAGTTAGTTAAGAATTTCCTTTTAAGGTACACAATTTCAATTATAACATAAATTCTATAGAATTAGTAGGAATTGTATTTTTTTTATTCTTAGATTCCTAAGAGCGGTTGAATTCGAATAAAATTTTCTTCTGAAAAGGGACCTGGAGATGATATGAAAAAAAGATGGCTGAGGATCCCACTCTAGTGGACTTGATGAAGAGTTACACCAGTGGTTCTTTTCCAACATGGATTGGATCAAAGTCCGTTTCTTATCTCAAAATACAGAAAGTTGCTTCTTGACTTGAAGATTGAAAATGTGTTATTTGGAATTTCATGATTTCTGATTTCAAGGAAATTCAATCTCAGATAAAAAGTCGGTTTCCTCAACTGAACCAGGATATTTTTGGGAATCCCCGGATATACCTGAATAACGGAGGGGGGACTCTGTGTGTGGATTCTGCGGCTCAGGCAATGAAGGAGGGGCTTCAGAAATACAATCCCCAGCCCGGGGAGGTGGACCCAGCTGAAACCGCCACTTTGAAGCTCCATCAGAGAGTTCGGAAGTTGATCGCTGATTTCATCAATGCTCCTCAACCTGAAGAGATCAGTTTCCATCTTTCTACCACTCATGCTCTGTTTAATCTGGCTTTTTCCTTCCGTTCTTTCTGGTCTTCCAAGAACAATCTCGTCGTTACGGACCTGGATCATATGGCCAATGTATCTCCATGGGAAACTCTGGCTGATGAGATCGGCTGTGAAGTGAGGCGGGCTCGGGTTCATCCGGAAGGCTGTTTGGATGGGAATCATCTTCTTTCTCTGGTGGATGAAAACACAGCTCTGGTTGCTTTGACTCTTTCTTCCAATTATTCTGGGTCGATTGTTCCGGTTAAAGATTTGATATCCCAAATTCATTCTCAATCTTCTTCTCTAGTGTGTGTGGATGCGGTTCATCATGCCGCTCATGGGGTGATAGATGTCCAGGACATGGACTGTGATTTTTTAGCTTTTTCCGGTTACAAAGTGTTTGGTCCCATGATGGGAGTCCTTTGGGGAAAGAAGGATTTATTAGAAAAGATCAGCCCTTACCGGGTGGAAACAAACCGGGATCAATCTCCTTGGAAATTTGAACAGGGAACTCTCCATCATGCTGTCATCGCTTCTATGGAGAAAGCCTTGGAGTATCTTTTGGAGTTGAAAGAAAAGTTGAATCCAGAAGGAGAGACATCTCGTCGAGATTCCTTTGTTCAAGTGATGAAAGATATCCAGAACTATGAGGAAGAACTGAGCAAGTATTTGCTACAGGAGCTTCAAGAGCTGGAGGGAAAAGGGTTCTATTGTCATGGAATCACTAATCCCCGTAGAGTTAAAGAAAGAGATCCGACCTTTTCCTTTGAAATTGAGGGAATGTCTCCTGAAAAGATAAAAAGAAGACTTTGGAACGACCATTCCATCCAGATAGGGAGCGGCAATCACTACTCGGCAGCGGTGTACAGACATTTAGGAAAGAAAAGCATCTGCCGAGCCAGTTTCGCCCATTATGACAATCAGGAAACAGCGGATTTATTTTTAAAAGCTTTAGAGGAGCTGTTGGCTTGAATTATTCATAAAAAAGGCCAAGACATTTAAATAAACCAAAGAGCATGAATGAGAGAAAAGAGGTCAGAGAGCTGGGGATGACATCATTTTTTAAACCCGAATATCAATAATTCAGGTGATTTCATGAATCGAGAGGGAGAAAAACCTATGTCCCATTTCTGGTTGGTGGGTGTTCTTGTTTTGAGTTTGGGGATGATGCAGTGTGGTCCCAAGAAAGAAAGTGAGGTTTCCACTTCCCCAAAAGAAAGTCCTGCTGAAGGAGGAAAAGGGATGGTGAGCACAGCTCATCCTTTGGCCACAGAGGCTGGAGTGGAAGTATTAAAAAAAGGGGGCAATGCTTTTGATGCAGCCGTGGCTGTGGCATCCACCCTGAATGTGGTGGAACCTTATAATTCAGGAGTCGGCGGATACGGGACCATTGTGCTCTATCATGCTTCCACACAGAAGAGCTGGTTTTTGGATTCCAGCGGTAAAATCCCTCAAGCCGTGGACTCCGATGTTTTCCGTCCTCCCACTCCCGGTTATAAGGAAAACCGGAGAGGAGCCAAAGCGGTTTCTACACCTGGGAATGTCAATGCATGGGAATCCCTTCACCAGAAGTATGGGAATCTGGAGTGGACAGAACTTTTTCAGAAGGCTATCCATCTCGCTCAAGAGGGTTTTGTTACCAGAGAGATGACTGCCCGAGCGATTGCCCGGACTTATTCCACTTTCTCCTCTTATTCCCAAGATATTTATGGAAAAAATGGGACTCCTTTGAAAAAAGGCCAAAAACTCATTCAAAAAGATTTGGGGAAGTCCCTTTCTTTGATAGCTCAGAACGGAGCTGGTGTGGTTTATGGAGGAGAGATTGGTCAGGCGATGCATATGGCGATGGAAAAGAAAAAGGGATTTTTAACCCTGGATGATTTGAAAAAAGATCGAGCGGAATGGTGGGAGCCCATAAGCATTTCCTACAGAGGTTACAAAGTATTGACCGCTTCTCCTCCTTCCACAGCGTTTCCTTCTTTGATCCGACTGGGTTTGATGAGCCAGTGGAATCTCCAAGATTTGGGCCATAACAGTGTGGACTATCTCCACCGTTTTGCTGAGGTCACCAAACATGCCTATGGGTGTCGTTTGAAATATGCCGGAGATCCTGAAATCGACCCTCCTCCTTTGGATAAATTACTTTCTGAATCCTACTGGAGGGAACAAGTCAAAAAGATCGATCCCCAAAAGGCTCATCCTTTTGAACCCCCTCGCTTGAAGACCAGACAGGGAAAAAATACCACCCATTTTGTGGTAGCCGATCAATGGGGGAATATTGTGAGTGCCACCCAGACTCTAGGCAACACTTTTGGAAGCCGGATTATGCCGGAAGGAACGGGAATCTGGCTCAACAATTCATTGGCTTACTGTACATTTGAGCCGGAGGGAAACCCCATGGATGCCCATCCAGGCCAGAGAAAACTGTCCGGAGATTGTCCGACCTTGATAATGCATGAAAACAAACCCTGGATGGCTTTGGGGACGCCTGGAGGGCACACCATTGGACAGACAGTTCCCCAGATGGTGATGAATATCATCGATTTTGGGATGAACATCCAGGAAGCAATCTCTGCTCCGAGGGTCAGTTTTGTGGAACCAGATAAATTGGCCGTGGAAAAGGGGATTCCTCAACCTGTGAGAGAAAAATTGGGCTCTATGGGGCACAATGTGCAGGTGGTCCGAAGTCTGGGGAATGCCCATGGGTTGTCCTTAGAATATGATTTCAAAGGAAATCCCAAACGTTTTTTCGGGGGATCGGATCCTCGAGGACAGGGCAAAGCAGAGGGAGTGGAAAAACCTTCCGAGGAGGATTCATGAAATTTCACACAGCTTTACGGCCTTGGGCCGTCAGACGGTTAGAAAAGATTGAAAATGCAGATATAGTGGTGGGCATTCCCTGCCTGAACAATGATGCTACCATATCCCATGTGATCGATATGGTGAGCGAAGGGCTCGCCAAATATTATAAAAACTTGCGCACAGTGTTGATCATTTCCGATGGAGGCTCCACCGATGATACCCGGGAAGTGGCCAAAGATAAATCAATCCATCCATTTATCGAAAAAATCATCACCATCTACCGAGGGATTCCAGGGAAGGGAAGCGCTTTGCGGATGATCTTTGAATCCGCTTCTTCTTTAAAAGCCAAGGTGTGTGTGCTGTGTGATGCCGATCTACGGAGCATCAATCCGGAATGGGTAAGAACTTTGGCAGAGCCGGTGTTGACCCACGGACATGATTTTGTGGCTCCGGTGTACACCCGCTACAAATATGATGCCACCATCACCAACAACATTGCTTACAATTTAATCAGGGCCCTTTTTGGGAAAAGGGTGCGTCAGCCTATCGGGGGAGATTTTGGACTCTCAAAGGATATGATCAACTTTTATTTTTACTGCAGCCGGGATGTGTGGGTGACAGATATCGCCAGATTCGGAATCGATATCTGGATGACTACCTCCGCCATCATGAATGATGTCTCCATCTGCGAAGCCTATCTAGGAAGTAAAGTCCATGATACAAAGGACCCGGCGGAAAGTTTGGGCCCTATGTTCCGGCAGGTTGTGCATACCCTGTTTCAATTGATGGAAGATTATTCAGAAAAGTGGAAAAATATCCAGAAAAGTGAAAGCGTACACCGGTACGGAAGTCCTGTTTCAGGGGAACCCCATCCTTTTTCAGTCAGCATTGAGGCCATGATCGAAAATTTTAAAGAGGGATTCAATAATTTTGCCTCATTTTCAAAGAGCATCATCAATCCTCAAAGTTTTGAGGCGCTCCAAGAGTTATCTCGAAAAAAGAAAAACCGAGATTTTAGAATGAAAACCGAAGATTGGGCGAAAATTGTTTATGATTTTGCTGCTACCTTCCACAAATGGAAAAGAGACCGGGGGAAACTGGTGGACTTGATGCGGCCTCTTTATTATGCGCGTGTAGCTTCCTTCATTAATGAAACCGGGGGGATGGAGACTTATCAGGCTGAAAAAGTGATTGAAAAACAGGCCCAAACTTTTGAATACCTCAAACCTTATTTACTCAAGATCTGGAAAGATTAGAAGCTCCCCACAGTGAAGAGGAGTTTTGTAGTTTTGACTTTCAGTTCCAGCAGGGATAAAATAAAAACAATCTAAAATTAAATCAAAGAGGAAAGAATAGATTCAAATGAGACCTCCCCTTCGAGTTTTGATTGTTGAGGATTCTCCGGATGATGATTTTCTCATTTTGAGAGAACTCCAAAAGAACGGGCGTAAGGTGGAGCATCAGAGAGTGGAAAATCTTTCCCAAATGAAGAAGGCATTGGATGAAAAGAAATGGGATGTGGTGATTGCTGATTATGTGCTTCCTCAATTCAGCGGACTGGGAGCCCTCAAACATATAAAGAACAGGGGGAGTGATTTACCTCTGATCATGGTTTCAGGGAAAATTGGAGAAGATACAGCCGCAGATTCCATAAAAAAAGGCGCCTATGATTTTGTTATGAAGGACCATCTGTTCAAACTCACTCCGGCAGTGGAGAGGGCTTTGGAGGAAGTTGAGTCCCTGAAAAAGAGAAAGAAAGCAGAACAGGAGCAGGCCCGGCTGGCTGCGGCCTTGGAACAAGCCATGGAGGGGGTTTTAGTGGTGAATTGCCGCCGGGTTATACAGTATGTTAATCCCTCAGTTGAGCGGATCATCGGGATTCAGGGTAAGGAGATTAAAGGAAAAAAATTGGATGTTCTTGGGTTCACGAAGAAGAACCCTCAAAAATTCCAAGATATGAAAAAGGCAATTCAGAAAGATGAGAGTTGGAACGGAAGAATTGATCATAAGATTGAGGGAAATCAGGAATTGAAAATAGATATTTCTCTTTCTCCCATTCTCAGAAAGGAAAAATCCACTCAACAGAATGAGTATGTGATCATTTTACGCGATGTCACCGAGGAATGGAAATTTCAGGAAAAACTCCAACAGAGGCAGAAATTGGAGGCTCTGGGAACTCTGGCGGGAGGGGTGGCTCATGACCTCAACAATATTTTGATGCCCATTATCGTTAATACCGAATTGGTTCAAAGCTATCTTTCAGGAGAAAGTCCAGTCAGAGATTATTTGGATCAAATTCAGGAAGCAGCCAAGAGGGGGAAGGGATTGGTCAAGCAGATTGTCTCCTTCAGCCGGCAAAAAATTCAAGAATTCAAACCCCTTAGGCTGGATACAGTGCTCAAAGAAGGGATAAAATTGGTCCAATCATCTTTGCCTTCCCACATAAAAATTAAACGGAATATCCATTCACCCTGTTTTGTGAAAGCTGATCCTACTCAAATCCATCAGGTGGTAGTCAACTTGTGTGGTAATGCAGCAGATGCTATGAAAGAGAAAAGCGGAACCATTCGTGTGAGTCTCCAAGAGATGAAATTGAATCCTGGAGAAACTGCTTCTCATTTGGGATTGGAGCCGGGAAATTACGTAAATTTGAGAGTGAGTGACTCAGGTCCAGGCATGGATCAAAAAACTTTAAAACAAGCCTTTGACCCATTTTTCACCACCAAAAACGGAAAAGGCACAGGAATGGGACTGGCTGTGGTACACGGGATTGTGAAGAGTCATCATGGAACCATCACTGTCCAAAGCCGGAAAGGGAAGGGCACCACTTTTGATGTGTATTTGCCATCAATATCTTTGGGTGAAGAAGAAGAAATCAATGAAGAGGATCTCCATTCCCTTCCAGGGGGAGAAGAGCGTATCCTGTTGGTGGATGATGATGAAACCCTGCTTTACAGTGTCCACAGGGTTCTGGAAAAATTGGGTTATTCTGTTAACAGTCATAAAAATAGTCGGAAGGCTTTGAATGAATTCTGTAGCAGTCCCTATGATTATGACTTGATTCTCGTGGATCAAGTCATGCCTCAGCTCTCGGGAATGGATTTTTCAAGAAAAGCCATGGGTGTGAGGGAGGATATTCCCATTATTTTGATCACCGGCTACAGTGAGGAAATTCAGAAGGAAGAAGTCAAAGCCCAAGGGATCGACGAGTTTCTCATGAAACCTCTTTATTCAGGAGAGATGGCCGAAGTTCTCCGCAGGGTTTTGGATTCAAAGGGAACCTAAATTATGGCTAAAGCTCTTATTGTCGATGACGACCGGATGGTATGTCAGACTATCTCCAACGTGGTTGAGAGTTTGAATCACCAGGCAGAAAGTGTTCGTTCTCTAGAGGAATGCCTTCAGACTGTCCAGAGTAATGAATATGATGTGATCTTTCTGGATGTCCGTATGCCAGATGGGAGTGGGATCGATTTTCTCCCCCGAATCTGCAAAGATCCTTCTTCTCCTGAAGTCATCATCATCACGGGATACGGAGATCCCGACGGGGCTGAATTGGCTATTAAAAACGGAGCTTGGGATTATGTGGAAAAACCTCTTTCTCTGAGATCTATCAAACTGCCTTTTCTCCGAGCTCTGCAGTATCGGGAAGAGAAAAAATCGGCTCCTCAACCGGTTTCCTTGAGAAAAGAAGGGATTGTGGGAGAAAGTCCCAAGATGGAAACCTGTTTTGATATGGTGGCCAAGGCCGCCAGCAATGATGCCAATGTACTGATTACGGGGGAGACCGGAACCGGCAAGGAGCTTTTTGCTTGGGCTGTTCACAACAACAGTTCCCGAGCTCACAAAAATTTTGTGGTGGTGGATTGCACGGCTCTCCCCGAAACTCTGGTAGAGAGTGTGCTGTTTGGACATTCCAGGGGGGCCTTTACGGGAGCCAACAAGTCCAGGGAGGGACTCATTAAACAATCCGATGGAGGAACCCTGTTTTTGGATGAAGTGGCCGAGCTTCCTCTGTCCATGCAGAAAAAATTCCTGAGGGTACTTCAGGAACGAAAGTTTCGGCCGGTGGGTTCCAACCAGGAAATGAAAAGTGATTTTCGGTTGGTGGCTGCCACTAACCAGGATATCGAAAGCCTTATGAAGCAGGGAAAATTCCGCGAAGACCTTCTTTTCAGGCTGCGGTCTCTGGTTATTGATCTTCCTCCTCTTAGAGAGAATAAAGAGGATATTAAAAAGATAGCTGTCCATTATCTGAATAAATTGAGCGATCGTTTCGGGATGGAAAATAAAGGGGTTTCTCCGGAGTTCTGGAGGATGCTCCATCAGTATGATTGGCCAGGGAATGTCCGAGAGTTGATCCAGGCATTGGAGCATGCTTTAGCCAGTGCTCAAAGTGAACCCACTCTTCATCCTCAGCATCTACCTGAACATATTCGAATCCAGGTGGTCCGAGAATCCGTCCAGAAAAACAAAAAAGACAAAAAGCCTTATAAAAAGAAAGAGATTCAAAGGGAAGAACTCCCTCAACTTAAGGAAGTCAGAGAAAAAGCTGTGAGTGAAACAGAAAAAGAATACCTGAAAGATTTGATTACTCTTACTGGGGGAAATATTCAGGAAGCGATTCGTATATCCGGGCTTTCCCGCTCCAGACTTTATACCCTCCTCAAAAAATACAATCTCTCTCCCTCCGAAGGAAGAAAATGAGTTTCCTGTTTTACAGAACAAATCCTTTTTTATTGAACTGAATTTAAAAATTATACTCGAGTCCCTCTCTTTATTTTTGATTTTTCCCCTGGACAAACAATTAAGGAATAAAACTTACGTTGGCACAAATTTTGATTAAATAAAATATGAAGGCTTATTGAAATGGTCTATAACTATCCTGAGAAAGAAAGTTGGAGAGTTTATCATATGAAATTACTTCTTTATGCTTCCACAACGCAGCCTCCATGGAAAAAGATTCAGGAATATGTAAAGAAACGAGTCTCATATAAAAATTTAGAATTGTATCAAACCATTGAGGCACTCAAGCAGAGACTTTGTCAACCCAAAGAAGAAATGTTTGTGGGGTTCCTTTTGGTTTCAGACAGAGAAGGACTTCTGGACATTCTTTCTCTCCGGCAGTTGTTTTTGGATATCCCCACTATTCTTATCATACCGGACAAAGAAAAGGAAACCATTGCTCTGGCCCACCGGTTCCGACCCAATTTTTTAGGTTTTAAGGATGACGAACCAGAAAAGATTTCCCAGGTTTTGGAAAAAATGCTGGGATAACTAATTTTAATATCGATAGGTTTTTCCATTGAGAGCATGGAAATTTGGAGAGGATTCAGGAAGTTGATCTCTTTAAAGTAATAGAGCTTTTTCTTCAAGATACAATCAGTGGATTGTTTGGAGAATTTTGAGGAAATTTCTATTTTGGGATATGGGGCTTCCCACCTATTCTAGTCGAGGTCTCTCCATCCAAATGAATTGTTGTCAGAATTTTTTATTCAACGGTAATGTCTTTGGCATTCTTCCACAGCCCATGGATGTTGCAGTAGCTGGTAGCATAAATGGTTCCCGACTTTTCTGTTTTAAAGCTCAAAGTGACCTGATGATGAGTATAAACGGTGCTGGTATCAGGTCCCTGGGTGGATTCTCCGTGAGCCGTAAATTCAGTTTTTCCTAACTGACAAGGAAATTTTTCTCCTTCCGGCTGAAAATACACGTCAATCCAGCGAATATGATGTTCGGTTTTGTTGGGATGGGCCACTTCTTTTCCCAAAGTCACTTTCACATCGAAAAATTCCCCTTTACTAACCGAATCCGGAGCCTCGATCACAGGGACGTGTTTTTCGGTTTTCCAGTCAGCCGATTGGAATAAATCTTTAAAATCAGTCATTTTTATCCTCCTTTTTTGAATCAAATATTATCCTAATTTTTCAAATTGGTCTTTGGGAGCTCCACACTGAGGGCACACCCAATCATCGGGTAAATCCTCGAATTTGGTTCCCGGCTTTACTCCGTTTTCGGGATCTCCCTTTTCTGGGTCATAGATATAACCGCAAACCATGCATTGCCATTGTTCCATCAACGATATCTCCTTTATTCATAAAATTCTTTCAAAGAACTCTCCATATTATCTCTTTTCGTTTTTCGTAAAACAAGGGGCTGGGAACTAGTAAGGCCCATTCGATCTTCGTAAGTTTCCGATTTTCTATGATAGAGTATCCCTATGGGTATATGTTCTCCCCATTCCATAGCTTTATAAAAAGCCTGGCTTCGGTCAGTGGGATCATAGGATGGCTCCGGTGGCGTTGTTTTCCACCCCTATCAGACGGGAGGTTTTTATGATTCCTGGAGGAATGGAATCTTTTCGAAAAGGAAATATTTCACTGAAATGGATATATCCGATATCAGTCCCTTTGTTTCTCAGAGTTTTGACGGTTTCATCCACGATTCCCCAAGTGGATCCCCAACTGAGAAGATAGATGTCCGCTTTTTGATGGGGGTATATTTGGGGGGAAGACATTTCTTTAAGAAGCCCCTGCTCTTTGGATAATCTTTTTTCCACCATCTGGTTTCTTACTCGGGCGCTTTCAGTAATGTGTCCCTCCTCGGTGTGTTCATCACTATCGGCATAAAGGACTTGATGGGGAGTTCCTGGTCGAATCCGGGGAGTGATTCCCGATGGAGTCATTTGATATCTGCGGTATTCATAGGGATTCATATTTTTTAGTTTTTCTTCTGAAAGAAATCCCTGTGGATCCGGATAAAGATTTTCCAGGTTTAATTTTTCCACCGTCCAGGATGAATCATTAAGATATTGATCTCCCAGAATTATAACCGGGCTGTGATATTTTTCTGCAAGATAAAAAGCCTTGTTTGTCAAATAAAAGGCCTCTTCGGCCGTAGATGGGGCCAAGAGACAGCGCGGAAATTCTCCGTGCCCTGCATGGGCGGCATAAAGTAAATCAGCCTGTTCAGTTCGGGTAGGAAAGCCCGTAGCTGGTGCCGGACGTTGGGCATTGATGATCACAACAGGGGTTTCAGTCATCCCAGCCAGGCTGATTCCTTCCACCATCAAAGCCATGCCTCCCCCAGAAGTCGCCACCATAGCCCGAGCTCCACTAAAAAAAGCCCCGATGGCCATGTTGATGGCCGAAATCTCATCTTCAGCCTGCTCCACAATCAAGCCGTGCTGGTTCTTCCTGGATGCCAGAAACTCCATAATGGTTGTGGCCGGAGACATAGGGTAAGCCGAATAAAAACGAAGGTTGGAAGCCAAAGCTCCCATCCCCATGGCTTCGCTTCCCGTGAGAATCATCCTGTTGGTTTGATCGGGATTTTTCAGATGATAGAAATGCTTTTCTTTACCGGCATTTTTGGTCTGTTTAAACCCAGCCTGAGCGCTTTTCTGATTGGCTTCGATAATCTTCTTTCCTTTTTCTTGAAAGATTTTTTCCTGGATTTTATACAAAGAATCCAGAGGTATTCCCAATAAAGCCAGAAGGGCTCCCGAAGCCACACTATTGGCCATTCTCGCATCTCCTCCTGTATTTTGGGCAATTTTTTGGAAAGAGACGGGAATGTACCTATTACCGGAAGGAGGGTTTCCTTTTATGGAATCTTCATCATAGAGGATAGGGCCCTCAGTTTCTTCTTTGTGCAGGTCTAGGGTCTTTTCATCCAAACTTACCAGCAAATCCACCTGAGAGGAATGGCTGTGTATAGGATGGTTGGCTATGCGGATTTGAGAAAAATTGTGTCCTCCTCTAATTCGGGACCTCACATCCTGGTTGGTGAAGACCCAAAATCCTTTCTGGACAAATATTTTTCCTAACAGGCCGCTGATCAGTTTCATTCCTTGCCCAGCCTCTCCACCGATTCTTATAGAAATGTCATTTTGTGGAGTCATTTGTTTTCACTCCTTTGGAGTTGATTTTTAATTAATGGGACTCTCTTTTCTCCCATTTGTTCATGATGTTGAGGACTTCAGAGTCCGGAACATCGTACCAATTCTTGTAGACTTGAGCTACAGCTTGAAAAAAAGAGGGAGTTTCCAGGATGATGGTTTCATTCACTAGACTTTCCATTTCCCTGGCCACTTTCTTCCCTGCAACCGGCACGGCTACAATGAGTTTTTGAGGGTTTTTTTTCTGGCATAATTTTATGGCTGCTCTCATGGTGGAGCCCATGGCCAGCCCGTCATCGGTCAAGATAACCTTTCGTCCAGTTATTTGAGGCAGGGGTTTTCCTTGACGCAGGCTCTGGATTCTTCTTTGAATCTCTTCAATCTGAGTTTTTTTGACCCTTTTGATTTGCTGAGGAGAAATCCCCGAGCTCATGGGTTGGAGGAGAAAGGAGGATCCGTCTTCTGCGACAGCTCCAAAACCAGCTTCCGGATTATCCGGAAAAGGAAGTTTTCGGACGATTACCAAAGAAAAACGGGCTCTCAGATGAACCGCCACCTCAAAACCCACTTCCACCCCCCCTTTGGGAATAGCTAAAACTAGAATTTCTTGGTTTTTGTATTTTTCCAGGGCCTTTGCGAGTTTTTGGCCAGCTTCTTTTCTATCTTCAAACATTTACAAAAAGACTGATTTCAAGAGGGGTTTCCAGAGGAGGAGGGATCCCCCCTGTTCCTCCCACATTAACCCCTTTTGGTCAAGGCTCATACCCAAACTCATCCTATTAGAGAGCAAAAATTATGCCAAAAAATGATAAAAGAGGGATTTTGAAGAATAGATGCGCTAAGTTCCAGCAAAGTTTATGGAAATAAAAATAAAAGAAGAAAGTAGTTTTTTTTGTTTTGAAGAATAAGTCCCATTAAACAGGACGCTGTTCTATGATTCAGAACTGGAAGTTCGTTTGGAGAGCTTTTGAAGGGCTTCCTGCAGTCGATGAAGAGCTTGAGCTGCCTTTTCAAACTGTTTCTGTCCTTGAAAACGGAGATAGTCCTCGAAGGCCTGGTTGGCTTTTTGGATTAATTTTTCAGAGGATATTTTTTTCTCTATCGATACTTCTTTTTCGGTAGGCAATTCTTTAGCCGTTTTTTCGAAAAGCCCTTTTAAAGCCTGGTCAAAAGTTTCAGCATAACTGAGATTATCCCCGTGCATGACTGCCACTAGACGAAGTTCAGGGTAAGCCGCCGTTTCTGACTGAAGGTAGAGGGGTTCCACATAGATCAAAGTTTTTTCGATAGGAATAGCCAAAACATTTCCCCGGATGACATTGGACCCTCTCTGGTCCCACAGGGTAAGTTGACCAGAGAGGAACCGGTCCTGGTCTATTTTGGTTTCCACCTGCTGGGGACCCAGCATACGTTTTTCCTTAGGAAATTTATAAGCCAGAAAACGACCGTAATTTTGGGGGTCGCACATGCCAGCAATCCACCCAATAAGCACCTGTCTGTTTTTGGGGGTGAAAGGGAGAATGAGAACAAATTGAGGTTCATCGGAACCGGGAAGTTCCCACATGACATAGTAGGGCTCCACAGGTTGAACCTGATTGTAGTATTTTTCGGTCGCCCGGATCCAAAGGTCTTCCTGATTGTAAAAAACGGTGGGATCACTCATGTGATATTTGGCATAAACCAGCCCTTGGACTAAAAGCATGTCCGAGGGATAGCGGACATGATTCAGGAGTTCTGGGGGCATTTGGGATTTCTTTTGAAAAAGCTCAGGAAATATTCGGTCCCAAACCTGGATCAAAGGGTCTTTGGGATCAAATACATAAAAATTCACAGATCCCTCGTAAGCATCCACCACAACCTTGACGGAATTGCGGATATAATTTATCCCGTCCAGGTATTCTCCCACATTGGTGGACAAGCTTCGGGTTTGATTGCCCATTTTGTATTCGATGGTTTCTCTGGAAGAAAAAGCTTCGCTGTAGGGATATTGGGAAGAAGTGGTGTAACCGTCGAGTATCCAGTACAGTTTTCCATCAGCCAGAACGATGTAGGGATCATCATCAAAGTTAAGGAAAGGAGCCAGAGTTTTTATGCGTTCGGATATTTCTCTGCGGAACAGGATGCGACTTTGAGATGTGGGATAGTTGGAAAGAAAAAACCGGGTTCCATCAAATTTCCATCCAAAAAGAAATTTCCGCCAGATGTTTTTAAGAACCACACCTCCTTTGCCCTGGTAGCGGGTATAAACATTTTTTTCTCCACTGGGATAATCCAGTTCTTTTTCTCTAGTATTGGCCACCACATGAGAGTCGGTGAGTTCCCCATAGTATATTTGAGGTGTGGTGACTTCAAGCTCAGGATACTTGCTTTTAGGAGGGATATCTTTAACTAAAAGATTGGGTAAGCCGTCCGCGGTGAACTCTCTGACTGGGGTCAGGGTGATTCCGTTTCCATGTGTGTATTTGAACCTTTTATTAACAAAAGTTTGGCTTTTTAAGGGAAGATTGGATAATTCAAGTTCCCTGGCGGAGACCATGACCTGACGGTATTCGTTGTTGAAGGTGTAACGGTCAATGTCCACATCTTTGAATTCGTAGTAGAGGCGGATTTCCTGGAACTGCTTGTAAACAGCGTCCAAGGCTCTCCAGTCCCACAACCGAATGTTGGAGAAGATATTTTGATTCTGCTGGACCATTTGGGGAGTGAATTTTTCTGTGGCAGGATATTCTCTTTCTTCGACCACATGAAGTCTGAATCCCCTTCGAGTCATCTGGATGTTGTTTTCAATATAAGGCTTTTCGAAGGTGATCTCATTGGGTTCAACCCGAAGCCACTGAAAAAGTCCAGGAATGAGAGTTAAGATGATAAACCACAGCAAAAAGGTTCCCGCAACAGCTGAGCCCAGAACATAAACAGGACTGCGCTGATGGGTGGTCCGTTTTTCCCACACATTTTTCAATCGGTTTCTCAGAGGAGGAATGAGCAGGATCAATCCTGCAAGGAGAGTTAGAATAATCACCACAGTGTAAGCAGGGAGACGGATATGAACATCGGTCCAGCCGGGTCCTATGACCGTTCCCCAAGTGGAGTAGAGAAGATGAAAGCGGTTTAGATATTTTCCATAGGCCAAGATGAAAAAAAAGAAGGCTGTACCTAAGTAGAGGGTTTGATACAGTTTCCTTTGAGTTGTGGGGTCTGATTGGGGCAGCTGGATTTCGAATTGTTCCTGGCTAACCTTCAAGAAGAGAGCTGTAAAGGCGGTCCCAATGATGACTAAGGATAACAAAAGAAGGAGGGTGTAAAACTGATCTTGGAAAGGAAGGGAAAAAAGATAGAAGCCTGTATCCTTTGAAAGAATGGGATCCTGGAAACCGCTGGAAACCCGATGCCAGAATTTTAGAATAATTTCTCAGTTGGAAGCTCCCCAAATTCCCCCGATAAAAATTCCAAGGCCTCGGGGAATGATCCGGGTGAGTTTTTTATCTTTGGGGATAGGGAGAGTGAAAAGAAAAACTATCAGCCAACTAAACAAAGCTCCCCCTACAGCGAGCCCGGTTTGACTTAAAATCAAAGTCCAGAACCGCTGATTGTAGCCCAACGACTTGAACCAAAGCATATCTCCCCAAAAATTAAGAAACCAGAAGAAAAAAACGATGAAAAAGAAAAGCAGGAATCCGAAAATCACAGTTCCTGATTTGTTTTTTTGAAACCCTTTGTAAATAATTAACCCCGAAAGGCTGAGCAGAAGAAGGATTAAAACAGTGTACATCTTTATCTCCCCATATTTTTGGGTTATCATACACGAGGAATTCTTAAATTGCAACTCATTCTTGTTCCATAGGAGATGGGAATGGAGTTACCAAAAGTTAAAATATTTTCAAACTTGGCATGATTTTTGGATAAATTACAAAGGAGGTGCTTATGGATAGATTAAGCAAGGATGGACTGACTCAATTGATGAAAAAACAACAGGGTTTATGTGTATCTATTTATATGCCCACCGAAAGAGCTGGAAGGGAAACCAGGCAAAATCCCATTCGGTTCAAAAATATGATGGGAGAAACGGAAAAACAGTTGAAAAAAGGAGGCGTTAAGTTTCAGGAGATTCAAAATTATCTCCAGCCTTTGCAAAGACTTCAGGACGATAATTATTTTTGGCTCAACCAGAGTGACGGATTGGCATTGTTTCTCTCTTCCCAAACCTATTCCTATTACCGCCTTCCTTTTCGATTCAACGAATTGGTGGTGGTGAACTACCGATTCCACATCAAACCTCTTTTGCCCTTGCTCAGCGAGGAAAAATTTTATATCCTGGCTTTGAGCCAGAATGATATAAAGCTTTTTCAAGGGACAAGATTCACCATAAATGAAATAGAATTGGAGGGAGTACCTAAAAACATTTCCGAAGCCCTAGGTTATGATAACCTTCAAAAGCAACTGCTTTTTCATCCAGAGGCTTCTGTAGGCAAGGATAAGCAGTGGAATAAGTTCCACGGTCATGGGGGAGGACCTGAGAAAGAAAAAGATTTTATCCTTCAATTCTTTCGCAAAGTCAATGAGGGGGTTTATGAAAGATTGAAAGAGGAAACCGTTCCACTAGTACTGGCCGGAGTGGATTATCTTTTACCTCTTTACAGAGAAGTCAACACCTATTCGAATTTGTTGGAAGAAGGAATCGAAAAAAATACTCAAAATATGAAAGAGTCAGAGCTGCATGCGCAGGCCTGGAAAGTGGTGGAGCCGGCTTTTCTAAAAGCCCAGAAGGAAGCTTTGGAGGAATACCATCAGCTGGTGGGAACAGGACACACTTCCCAACACATAGAGGATATTGTACCGGCAAGTTATTACGGAAGAGTTGGGATTCTTTTTGTTTCCCGAGGCGCTCAAATATGGGGAAAATATAATCCGGATAAAAATGAGGTGATCAAAGAAGAGTCTTCGACTCCCCAGAATGAAGATTTGCTGGATTTCGCTGCTCTTCATACTCTCCTCAGAGGAGGAAGAGTGTATGTTGTGGAACCAGACAAAGTTCCTCAAGGAGGATCCACAGCCGCTATCTATCGGTTTTAACGAAAGGGAGACAAGAAAACCTATGTTTGGTTGTTCGGAATGAGATTTTCGGTATAAAAAGCAAAAAACAATGTTATATGTCCTATTCTATTCCATAAAAATGAGATAAGGAGGATGAATCATGCAGGAACCTCTGGAAATTTCTTTTCGAGGTGTGAAAAAAAACAAAGATATGGAAGATTTGATCCAGAAAGAAATAGAAAAACTGGAAAGAGTCTGTGATTCAATAATTCGGGCCCACATTTCTGTGGAATCTCCACAAAAGCATCAGGAAACAGGAAATCCTTATCGTGTGAGAATCAGCATTTCTGTGCCTCGAAATCCTGAGTTAGTAGCCGTTCAGGAACCAGGAGAAGAAGACATGCATAAGCCCCTTCATGCGGTCATAAAAAGTACTTTTAAAAAAAGCCGGAGACAGTTAAAAAAATACATGGCGAAACGGAAGAGAGAAGTGAAATCTCATCCCCATGAGCAACCCAATGCCATCGTGGTGAAGATATTTAAAGACCAAGGGTATGGTTTTTTGAAGAATTTGGAGGGAAAGGAAGTTTATTTTCACAAGAACAGTGTACTAAGGGGGGGATTTGATTCTTTGGAGATAGGTACAGGAGTTCATTATATTGAAGAAGAAGGGGAGAAAGGACCCCAGGCAAGCACTGTGCGGATTGTAGACAAACCCGGAGTTCGAGCATCCAAAGTAAAGAAAAAACCTTTTTTTCCTGAGGGTTGGGAACCCCAAAGGGAAGAATAAAAAAGTTTTCATAAAGCGTCTCTTTTTTAGAAAGGGGAGGCTGGTCAGATAAAAATGAAAGCAAAGGTGAGTTTATAGGAAGAAGGGGATGCCTAAACTTTTTATAAACAGAAGAGCGTTTTTATCTTTATTCATTGGACTCTGGGTAGTGTTGATAATGGTTCCTTTGAGTGGACAATATTTTGGCCGAAATAAAGTTCAGTATGACACATTCAATTTCAAAGTGATGCACACCAAGCACTTTGATATTTATTTTTATCCAAAGGAAAGAAATATCGCTCAACACGCAGCTCGGATTTCTGAAAGATGGTATGCCCGGTTGTCACGCATCCTGGACCATGATCTGAAAGGGCGGCAGATATTGATCATTTATTCCAGTGCGCCTCATTTCCAGCAAACCACGGCCATTCCGGGCATGATCGGAGAGGGAACCGGAGGGGTGACCGAAATGTTAAAACGCCGGATTGTCCTTCCCTTGGCTGCTTCTTTAAAGGAAACAAACCATGTGATCGGTCACGAACTTGTTCATGCTTTCCAGTTTGACCTCACTTCCCAAAGTCACTCTCCCTATGCCCGAGCAGCTCCTTCAGCGAGGAGGCTTCCCTTGTGGTTTATGGAAGGTTTGGCCGAGTATTTATCTCTGGGCCCCCAAGATCCTCACACAGCGATGTGGATGAGGGATGCTCTTCAAAAAGATAGAGTGCCTTCCATTAAGAAATTGACGAATACCCGCCGCTACTTTCCCTACCGATATGGACAGTCCTTATGGGCCTACATCACCGGAGAATTTGGAGATGAGGTGGTGGAAACCATTATGAAAGGAGTGAGCCGGACCGGAGATTATGAAGCGGTCATCCAAAAAGTCACAGGGGCTTCTATGGAAGAGTTATCCAAAGGTTGGAAAAACTCTTTAAAGAAAAACTATAAGCCTTTAAAGGAACAGACTCAAATCAAAACTCCTTCCGGTCGTTTGCTCATTGAAGGTACCAAGGAGAATCAACTGAATGTTTCTCCTTCCATAAGTCCCCAGGGGGAAAATTTGGTCTTTCTTTCCACCAAAAACCTCTTTTCCATAGACATGTACCTTGCAGATGCTCAGAGTGGAGAAATCAAGAAAAGGCTGACTAAGACCGCCGTTAACCCTCATTTTGAGAGCCTTCAGTTTATAAAATCTTCAGGAAGCTGGGATAAACAGGGAGAACGTTTTGTGTTTGGAGCTGTGAGCCGAGGAGACCCTGTTCTTTCTGTTTTCGATATAAAAAAGAATCATGTGATAAAGGAAGTGAAGTTTCCGGAATTAGGGGAAATTTTAAACCCCAGTTGGTCCCCGGATGGGAAAAACATCGTTTTTTCAGCATTAGTGGGCGGGATCACTGACCTTTTTATATATAATTTGGAAAAAGGGAGCCTGAGAAAACTGACCGATGATCCTTATGCTGATCTATATCCTTCCTGGTCTCCTGATGGACGAAGGATTGCTTTTGTGACAGACCGGTTCAGTACCAGTCTTACTGAATTGAATATAGGAAATTACGAAATGGCCCTGTTTGACCTTAAATCCCAAAAAACTCAAAAAATTTCCACTTTTCCCGAGGCCAAAAATATCAACCCTCAATGGTCCCGAGATTCTGAGAGCATATATTTTCTTTCTGACCGAAACGGCATCTCCAACATCTACAGGGCGGATTTAAGTAAGGGAGAAATCTATCAGATCACCAATTTGTATACGGGAGTCAGTGGAATCACAGGTTTGAGTCCGGCGATTTCTGTAGCGAAAGAGAATGGGGATTTGGTTTATTCTCTTTATGAGGATGGAAAATACAGCCTTTACAGCATTTCTTCTTCAGAACTGGCTCGAATGGAAAAACCTGTAACTCGTTTTGAAAGATTGAACCCTTCTGTTTTACCTCCCAGAGATCAACCCCGTGGGGATGTGGCTGAGCTTATCCGGAATCCTCTGTATGGTCTTCCCCGGACTCAGAAGTATGAAACAAACGACTACAATCCTAAATTAACTCTGGATTATGTCGCTCCTCCTCAGGTAGCCATAGGAGTGGACCGGTTTGGAACTTATGGTGGGGGAGGGATCGCCATGTTTTTCAGCGATGTCCTGGGCTACCACAGTTTATCCACTATGGCTCAGGTAAGTTCTCGGATACAGGATTCTTCGGCTCTGGTGGGTTATCAGTACAGCAAGTACCGCTGGAATTTAGGAGCGGTGGTCCAGAGAATTCCTTATGTAACCGGGGGATACTCTCGGAGTATTGATCAAGTACAAGGAGAACTGGCATCCATAGAAAGGGAGTACATTTTCCGACAGGTGAATTACCAGGTTCAGGGTTTGGCCTCCTACCCTTTCAACCAGGTGAATCGATTCGAACTCTCTGCAGGGTATCGTTTTCTCAATTTTGATAGAGAAGTCTACAAACGGGCTTATTCCCTGGTTAGCGGGATTCAGCTTCTCCGAGAAAAACAGGAGCTTTCGGCCCCCCAGAGTCTTCATTTCGGTACGGCCCAAGCCGCCTTTGTCTACGACAGTTCCTTTTTTGGAGCCACCAGCCCTATTCTGGGGCAGAGGTACCGGTTCGAAGTTTCTCCATACATTGGAACTTTAACCTACCAAAACATTCTCGGGGATTACCGACGTTATTTTATGCCTTTACGTCCTTTCACTCTGGCTTTTCGGTTCCTTCATTACGGAAGGTATGGAAAGGATGCGGAAGATGAACGGTTGTACCCGTTGTTTTTAGGCTACCAGAGCCTGGTAAGGGGATACAACAGAGGGTCTTTCAGTGCGGAAGAATGTGGGAGTGCAGAAAATTGTTATGTCTTTGATCGATTGTTTGGGAGTAAGATGATGGTATTCAATGCGGAACTTCGTTTTCCAGTGTTTAAGGTTATCGGTATAGGAGAAGGGTATTATGGAGTATTTCCTCTGGAGTTCAATGCTTTTTTTGACAGCGGGATAGCCTGGAAAAATAGGGATAAAGCTTGGTTTCTGGGAGGAGAACGAAAACCGGTTTCCAGTACTGGATTCGGTTTCAGGGCGAATGTAATGGGCTATGCTGTCCTGGGAGTTTATCTGGTCCATCCTTTTAACCGTCCTCAGAAAGGCTGGTACTTTCAGTTCACTTTTGTCCCTGGTTTCTAAGGAGAAAAAATTAAAATGGCATCTGTGAATTGGATAAAAAGGAAGAAAAAAGAGGGAATCCCTTGGAGAGAGGGATATGCAGTCTCTTAGGTTTTTTTTAGAGATCATCGACAGGTTTGGTGAGGGAGTATGCACAGAGAAAATTCCGTTGTTTTTTTACTCTGATTGTTTATTATGGAGAATGGATTGAGCAAAGAATTAGAGATTTTGAAAGATGTTCGGAGGAATCTATGTTTGGCAAAAGCATAACCTTATTTAAACTTCTGGGCTTTGAGGTTAAGCTGGATTTCACCTGGTTGATTTTAGGCTTGCTCATCACCTGGTCTCTGGCTACAGGTCTCTTCCCTCATTTTTATGAAGGGATGAATAGGGCTACATACTGGGTGATGGGAGTGGTGGGAGCATTGGGGTTGTTTATCTCTATCGTTTTCCATGAACTCTGTCATTCACTGGTTGCCCGGAAGTTTGGTCTCCCCATGAAAGGAATAACCCTTTTTATTTTTGGGGGGGTGGCCGAGATGAATGAAGAGCCTCCTAGTCCCAAAGCTGAATTTATGATGGCTGTGGCTGGTCCCATTTCTTCCATAGTTTTAGGATTAGTGTTGCTGGGGATGTGGTTTTTGGGAGAAGAAGGAGGATGGCCTTTGGCGGTCACGGGTGTGGTCAATTATCTGGGGCTTCTGAACTTGATTTTGGCTGGATTCAACTTGATTCCCGCTTTTCCTCTGGATGGAGGAAGGGTCCTCCGTTCTATTCTGTGGGGTTGGAAAGAGGATCTGAGGTGGGCCACTCATTTGGCCTCCAAGATTGGCTCCACTTTTGGGATTGCTCTTATCATACTCGGGGTGTTCAATGTATTTACAGGGAATTTCATTGGAGGATTGTGGTGGTTTGTCATCGGAATGTTTATTCGAGGAGCTTCTCGAATGTCCTACCAGCAGGTGATGATGCGGAGGTCCTTAGAAGGAGAGCCTGTTCGGAAATTCATGGTGACTGATCCGATAACTGTTCCCTCCACGCTCAGTATTGAGGAATTGGTGGAAAAATACATTTATATACATCATTTCAAAATGTTTCCGGTTGTGGATGACGGAGAGCTGAAAGGATGTATCACTCTGAATCAAGTCAAAAAAATTCCCAGGGAGGAGAGAGATAAAAGAAAAGTGGAAGAGCTGGTCCAGAAATGTTCAGGAAAAAACACGGTTCACCCGGATGAAGATGCCATGAGAGCTCTTTCTCTTATGAAAAAAACCAATCAAAGCCGTCTCATGGTGGTGAAGGAAGGGCAACTGGTAGGAATCATTTCCCTAAAAGATATGATGAAATTTTTATCACTGAAAGTCGACCTTGGAGAATAAGATTAATTTATAGGGAGGCAAAAATGCCTGAGTTACCGGATGTTGAGGTGTTCCGAAATTACCTGGATTCCACATCTTTGAATCAGAGTATCCAGTCGGTTCAATTGAAAAGCCTTAAAATTCTTAAAGAAATTTCTTCCCAGGAGTTAGAGAAAGAACTGCCGGGACGGAAGATCCTGGGGTCTCATAGACATGGGAAACACCTGTTCCTCCGTATGGATGATGCGAGATGGTTGATGCTTCATTTTGGGATGACCGGATTTCTAAAATATTTTGAAAGGATGGAGGAAGATCCTAAACATGACCGGATGCTCATAAATTTTGAAAATGGGTTCCATCTGGCCTATGTCTGCCAAAGATTATTAGGGGAAGTCAATCTGGTGGAGGATAAGGACAAGTTAATCCAGGAAAGAGAAATGGGCAGGGATGCTTTGGAAATGGATTACAATACTTTTAAAAAAATAATCCAGGAGAAAAGAGGAAGCATCAAATCGGCTCTCATGAATCAGAAATATATTTCTGGGATCGGGAATATCTATTCAGATGAAATTCTTTTTCAGGCGGGAGTCCATCCCAAAAAGGAAGCCAAACAGTTGGGTGAGGCCAAGATAAAGAAGATATACCAGGAAATGAGGACTGTTTTAACCAAGGCTATTGAATATCATGTAGACCCGGCTCAATTCCCTGATTCTTATATGCTTCCCCATCGGGATACAGACCTTCGCTGTCCCCGGTGTCACAATTCTTTTCAGCAAATCAAAATAACAGGACGAACGGCCTATGTTTGTCCTCACTGTCAGGAATAGTTTGTAGAGGATTTTTGGGAGAAATTCAAATTTTAAAGGACCAAGGAGGTTCAGTATGGTTCCTTTTAAAAAAATACTCTGGCCCACTGATTTTAGTGAGCCTTCTTTCAAAGCACTTCAAGCCGCCAATGAACTGGCAGTTCATTTCAAAGCGCATTTGTACGCAGTCCATGTAGTGGCCCCTATTCCAGTTCCTTCAGCTCCGTCCGGTCCAACCAGTTTCAACATTGCGGTGTATAAAGATAATTTGGATACTTCAGCCAAAAAGGCTCTCCAGGACGTGATGAAGAACCGTATATCTCAGGATTTGGAAAAAACACCTGTGGTGACTCACGGAAACGCCGCCGATGAAATTGTACGGATAGCCGATGAGCAAAAAGTGGACCTCATCGTTCTCGCTACACATGGTCTCACTGGGGTTCGTCATTTTATATCTGGTTCAGTGGCTGAAAAAGTAGTGAGGATTTCCAACCATCCGGTGCTTACTATCAGAGCTTCTCAAAAAGAATGATGATATATCCATCTGATTTTTGATATAGATTCTAGGGTATGTTCTAATGTCTCAGATAAGAGAAGATCCCATAACCGGAAGATGGGTGATCATTGCTCCTGAGAGAAACCGCAGACCCCATCCTGCTCCAACCTCTTCTCATCCTTCTCCCTCTCACGAAAAAGATTGTCCTTTCTGTGAAGGAAATGAAGATCAGACACCTCCCGAAGAGTATGCAGTTCGGGAGAAAGGAAGTGAACCGGATAAACCTGGTTGGAGAATTCGGGTTTTCCCCAATAAATTCCCTGCGTTGGACTCCAGCAAGTCATCCTCTAGGCACAGTCGAGGAAATTTTTGTTGGATGGAAGGAGCAGGAGTCCATGAAGTGGTTGTGGAAACTCCCAGCCATGCTCAGCAGATGAGTGATTTACACGATTCTCATCTTCAAGAAGTGCTGAAGACATATCAAGAGAGAATCCGGAATATAGAAGAGACTTCCACCTGTCACTATATACAGGTCTTTAAGAATAGAGGAGAGCTGGCGGGAGCTTCCCAGTCTCATACCCATTCTCAAATAGTGGCCACCCCCCTTCTTTCAGCAAGGATCAAAGATAAGATTGAGATTGCGGAGAAATTTTTCCAAGAGACTCAAAGGTGTCGGATATGCCAGATCATAAAGCAAGAATCACAGGAAAAGGACCGTCTGATACAACAGAATCAGCATTTCTGTATGATCGCTCCTTTTGCTTCCCGGTTCGCTTATGAAATGCATGTCTATCCTTTCCGGCATTCAGCCTATTACAGAGAAATCAGTGAGGAAGAGTTGAAGTCTTTATCTCAAATCATCAAAAAATCCATTTCCACCCTTAAGGAAAAACTTTTCTCTCCCCCGTTTATTCTGATCCTCAATCAGGGCCCTAATCCGCGTATGGTTTGGAAAAATTGGAGATCTATCCATAAAAGTTACCACTGGCATATAGAAATTTTTCCGGTTTTATCCCCCTTGGCTGGGTTTGAGAGGGGTACTGGGTTTTACATAAACCCGGTTTCTCCGGAAAAGGCTGCTGAGTATTTCCGGTGATTCAACGGGAGGGATGTTTCCATGGACTAAATTTTATGGGAATCCGAGATTGTGAAATCTTACCGAGCCATGGAAGGGAAAAATTGAATCGGTCATTTTTAAATGATAAATTTAATAAAGGAGGTAAAAATGGGGAAAATTGCGATCATTATAGCGGATATGTTCGAAGATGTGGAATACATCAAACCGGCCGAAGCATTCAAAGTCAAGGGACATGAACTCATTCATGTAGGATTGAAAAAGGGAGGAAAAGTTAAAGGGAAAAAACAGGGAACTGAAGTGCAGATTGACAACTCCGTCAAAGAGGTTTCAGTTGAGGATTTCGATGCTTTGTTCATCCCCGGAGGTTATTCTCCAGATAAACTTCGGGGTGACCCGGAGGCAGTCAAATTTGTGAAGGAATTCATGAATTCGGGGAAACCGGTCTTGTCTATCTGTCACGCTCCCCAAATTCTTATTACTGCTCAAGTGTTGAAAGGGCGGAAAGTTACCGGTTGGAAGTCTGTTGTTCAGGATATAAAGAATGCGGGAGCGGAATATGTGGATAAGAGTGTGGTTGAGGATGGAAACTTGGTGTCCAGCCGGCATCCCGGGGATCTGCCCTTGTTTATCGAAGCCGCCTTGAAGAAACTAAAAAAAGAGTGAGTGTGGAGATTTTCATCATTTAGGATGATTCAGGCTGGGGTAGAAAATAGGAGGGAAAAGGATAAGGATTTTTGCACTCTAAGTCAAATGAAGGGAAGAACATGAATAACCATAAACATGGAAAACACCAGGGAAAAGGACATCATGCCCATATGTTGGAAGATTTTAAAAGACGTTTCTGGCTCTCTCTGATACTGACTCCTTTTGTTTTAGTTCTTTCTCCACTCATCCAGTCTTTTTTAGGGATTTCATTCAGATTTACAGGAGATCGGTTCATTCTTTTTGTTCTTTCTTCTTTTATTTTTATATATGGAGGATGGCCCTTTCTCAAAGGAAGCGTCGAAGAGTTGAAAAAAAAGCAGCCGGGGATGATGACTCTCATCGCTCTGGCTATCAGCGTGGCCTACGTTTACAGCGGTCTGGTGGTTTTTGGATTGACAGGGAAAGTTTTTTTCTGGGAACTGGTGACTTTGATCGATGTGATGCTCCTGGGCCATTGGATTGAGATGCGCTCGGTGATGGGCGCTTCTCGAGCATTGGAAGAGTTAGCCAGGCTCATGCCTTCCCGTGCCTACCGACTGACCCCAGAAGGTTCTCTGGAAGAAGTGAAAGTGGAGGACTTAAAGAAGGGGGATATGGTTTTAGTCAAACCGGGAGAAAAAGTGCCTGTGGATGGACGGGTGAAGGAGGGAGAGTCCGAGATGGATGAATCCATGATTACCGGAGAATCCCAGCCCATCCCGAAAGAAAAAAACAATCAAGTGATCGGTGGTTCTGTCAACGGGACTGGGTCTTTGACGGTAGAGGTGAACAAAACCGGAGAAGAATCATATCTTTCTCAGGTGGTGGAATTGGTTAAAAAAGCGGGAGAAAGCAAATCCCGGGTCCAGGATTTCGCCAACCGGGCGGCTTTCTGGTTAACCCTTATCGCTGTTACCGCAGGGTTGGCCACGTTGTTCACCTGGTTGATCCAGGGGAAAGAGTTTGTTTTTTCTCTGGAACGCATGGTCACAGTGATGGTGATCACCTGCCCTCATGCTTTGGGGTTAGCAATCCCCCTGGTCATAGCGGTGGTCACCGCGTTATCCGCCAAAAACGGATTGTTGATTCAAAACCGAGGTCCCTTTGAAAATTCCCTCCGTGCCCATACAGTGGTTTTTGATAAAACAGGAACTTTAACCCGTGGAGAATTCGGGGTCACCGATGTAATTTCCCTTGGAGATTGGAGTGAGGAAGAGCTGTTGAAGAAAGCGGCTTCCGTGGAAGCCCATTCCGAACACACCATAGCCAAGGGAATTGTCCAAAAAGCCCAGGAAGAGAAAATAAATTTGGAAAAATTGAAATATTTCCAGGCTCTCCCTGGTAAAGGAACTCAAGCGGAACTTGGGGGGAATGAAATCCTGGTGGGAAATAAAAGGATTCTAGAGAAATCAGGGAGATTATCCGGAAAGGAAAAACAAGAATTTGATGAAATGTCCTCTCAAGGAAAAACCGTGGTGTTTGTGGTTTCTAATGGAAAAATTCAAGGAATTATAGCTTTGGCAGATATGATCCGTGATGAATCCAGAGAAGCTGTAAAAGAGCTCCGAAAAATAGGGATGGAAGTGGCCATGATAACCGGGGATAACCAACCCACTGCCGCTTTTGTGGCCAAAGAATTGGGGATTAAAACATTCTTTTATGAAGTTCTACCGGATCAAAAATCGGAAAAGATAAAAGCACTGCAGAATCAGAGTAAAAAGGTGGCCATGGTGGGTGATGGAGTTAACGATGCCCCGGCTCTGGTTCAAGCAGACGTAGGGATTGCTATAGGAGCTGGGACCGACGTGGCTGTGGAATCTGCTGATGTCATTCTTGTGGAAAATGATCCCCGGGGTGTAGTGGATGTCCTTCAGTTTTCTCGGATAACCCGGCGCAAAATGAAACAAAACCTGGCTTGGGCCACAGGATACAACGTGGTGGCCATTCCTTTGGCTGCAGGGGTTTTGTACAATTGGGGGATCTTGTTATCTCCGGCTGTGGGAGCCCTGGTGATGTCTTTGAGCACGGTGATTGTGGCCTTTAATGCCCGACTCATTTCCTATAAGAAAAGAGAACAGGGGAAATCTATCTCTGCTCCCAGTTAAGGGGAAGAGTTATTCTTTCCCTTTAGCAAATCTTTATAAAATAATAATATATTTTTATTCTTGAAAGGTGATCTGAAAGGAAGGGTGGGGTTTTCTATCCAATTTTATCTCACCGTTTATTTGGTCCACTAAAGAGGAGACCAAATGCATTCCCATGGAGGGAGTTTTTCGGAAATCCAGGTCTTCAGGGAAGCCGATCCCATTGTCACTGATTTCAAGCTCATACTGGCTGTCTTTTTTGTGAAATTTTATCTTAATCTCTCCCTTTTTATCATCCGGAAAGGCATGCTTCAAGGAATTGGAGACCAGTTCATTGATAATCAACCCCAGAGGCACCGCTTTATTGATGTCAATAAAGACATTTTTTATATCTTTTTGTATCTTCACCTTTTCCATTTTGTCCCGGTAGAATCTCAATAGATGGGTAGATATTTGTTCGATGTATTGGTTGAAATCAAGCGTGGCAAAGTCTTCTGACTTATACAATCGATCATGAACAAGTGCCATGGAATGAACACGCCTCTGGGTGGCTTTAAACGATTCCAGAGCCTTTTTATCTTCAATCCGGCTTGCTTGAAGATTAAGAAGGCTGGAGATAACCTGCATGTTGTTTTTCACCCGGTGGTGAACCTCTTTCAAGAGCACTTCTTTCTCTTTCAAAGATTTCTTTATTTTTTCTTCAGCTCTTTTGCGCTCAGTTACATCTCTTAATATGCCCATAACTTGGGCTTCTCCTTTTTCGCCAATATTCACTGTGGCGAGTTCTACGATCTTAATCTTTCCGTCTTTGGATATAATCCGAAGTTCATACCGGCTGGGTATTTTCTCTCCTCTTTTCTGAGCTTTCTCTCTTTCTTTCACCATCTGAACATCCTCAGGATGGATGAGATCCCAAAAGTTAAAATCTTCGCTGTAAATCTCCTCTGAAGAATATCCATTGATCTCTTCAAAGGCGGGGTTGACATATTGAAGACCCTGAGGATTGATGATGTATATAGCATCGTTGGCATTTTCGACAACGCTGCGAAACCTTTGTTCGCTTTCTCTTAATTTTTTTATGGTCTTTTTCAGTTCGGTGATATCCAGTATTTGAGCGATAGTTCGATTTTCTCCCTTTAACGTTTTAAGGACGGTAGAACTTATTTCCACTTGCCTCTTTTCCCCGTCTTTCCGGATAATACTGAACTCATACCGAGGAGGAACCTTTTCTCCTTTTTGCCGCCGGATATAACGATCCTGGACTAATTCTTGGCTTTCTTTATCCAGGAATCCCCGAAAGTCTTCTCCGATGATCTCTTTTCTGTAATAACCCAGTATCCGGATGAACTCATCATTGACATAAGTAAATCGGAAATTCTCGTCCACTACCATAATCCCTGCATGGGAACTCTCTACAATCGACCGGTACCATTCTTCTGATTTTTTTAAAGCTTCCTCTGCCTGTTTCCAATCCGATTCGGATTTTTCTAATTCAGCAACTCTTTTTTTCGTTTCCTCTAATTCTTTTTGCAACTGTTGTTTGGTTTTATATTTATTTTTCATGAAGACCTCTCAGAGGTTATTTTTGTTCTTCCAAATACATTTTTAAATCCGTGATGGAACGGATTCCCAGGTCCACAGCCTGTTTTTCTCTCATCATTAAAGCATAGGTGTTGTTGAATCCCAAAGGAGGAAGCCAAACCAGGTCGTAGCGTTTTTTGAATTTTTCTTTAACTTCCCGGTAGACTTGATCTTTATTCTTGAGAAGAGCCTTGGAAATTTCTTCGTCGAGAATAACCAGAAGACCGGTTCCGGTGTATTCGGGGTAGAGGTCAATTTCTCCGTTGATCAGAGAATCAAAACATATTTTGGTTCCTCCCAAACCGGTTTTAAGGTTGACGTTTAAAGGAGTGTTTTTTTCGATAAGAAAGGCAAACACATGAGCCAGAATGTACTGTTCTGTAAAATTTTTGGATCCGATCACTATGTCCGTCTCTCCCTTTTCACGCTCTAAGTTTTCATATCCCAGTTGATTGAGAAAATTTCTGGCCACTTTTTGAGGGTCTTTTTTGTGATGGTCTACCTGATAGTTAAGTTTTCTCATGGTGGGAGTTGAAAATTTCCCTTCCAGTTGAGAGAAAACTTTCCGGAGAAATGGATATTTTCGCAGAGTATCTCCTCTTATCAGAGGAGCCGCAAAATAGGGAGGGAAATAATTTTTATCATCCTTCAGAACTCTGAGGTTGTAGGCTTTGATCCGCCCATCGGTGGAGAAACCACTGATGATGTCCACTTTTTTCTCCCGAATGGCTTTGTACATGAGTCCGGGATCCAGTTCCACAGTGTCCAGAGTCAATCCGTATTCTTTTTTAAGCCCTGGATACCCATCAGGACGTTCCATGAATTCAGCCGTGAAGCCGGCCCGAAAGGGATGAGAAGTGATAGAAGGAATCAGTATAAAAGGAATGATGACAAAAACCAATATACCCGCCCCGATAAGAACGGGTTTAATGATTTTTTTGATGTGCTTCTGCATCCTTCCCAGGATGAAATCAAAACAGAGAGCCAGGGCCGCTGCAGGAATGGCACCTGCGATGATCATGTTCACGTTATTGAGGGCGATTCCTCGAAAGATAAATTGACCCAGGCCTCCGGCACCGATCAGAGCACACAGAGTGGCCACTCCCACGTTTATCACTGTGGCTGTGCGAATCCCTGCAAAAATGATCGGAACAGCCAAAGGAAGTTCCACTTTGGTGAGGATTTGCCGGTCCGTCATCCCCATTCCTCGGGCGGCTTCTTTGATGGATTCGTCCACTTCTTCAATGCCCGTGTAAACGTTCCGGACGATGGGAAGGAGAGCATAGAGAAGAAGGGCCACTATCGCAGGGATGGCTCCGATCCCCAGAAGAGGAATGAGAAACCCTAGAAGAGCGATGCTGGGGATGGTTTGAATCACCCCGATGACTCCCAATACCGAACCTGCTGATTTTTTTTGCCGGGTCAGGATGAGGCCTGTAGGAAGTCCCAGGGTGGTGGCAATGGCCAGGGCTACCCCGGTGAGGCCGATATGCTCAATGGTTTGGCTGTAGATTTCCTTATAGTGGTTGACGATGAATTCTATTAAACTTTCAAAAGGTCCCATTTTCTATAAGGTTAATAATTTCTCTCCAAGTGGTAGAAAGCAGAGAAAATATCTTCGCAAGTGGAGTTGAGGAGAGGATGGCCGTCTTTATCTGTAACCTGACAAACGGGATTTTCCGGGATGTGTCTTTCCATTTCCTCCAGAACCTCCAGCAGACTGGTTTCTTTTTTGAATTTTGAAGCGGGTTCGTGATCCACCTTCTTTTTTTCCAGGCGGGGAAGAATGTCCTGGAGAGTAATCACCTTGAGCTCCAGTTGGAAACGGTTAGCCTGAAAGAAATCTTTAACAAAATCGTTGGATGGTGAGATCAGAAGTTCCTTGGGACTTCCCAGCTGCTGGAGAGTCCCTTGGTCCATCAGACAGATTTTATCTCCTAGGTCGATGGCTTCAAACATGTCGTGGGTCACCTGGACCATGGTTTTGTGGAGGATGGTCTCCAGCCTTTTGAATTCCTTCTGGATTTGCATCCGGGTGATGGGATCTAAAGCCCCGAAAGGTTCGTCCAGGAGCACTAAAGGAGGATCTGCGGCCAGAGCCCGAGCCAGGCCCACTCTCTGTTTTTGTCCTCCACTCAGTTCGTGAGGATAACGGTTCATGAAATCATCCGGGGGAAGATCCAATAAATCCATGAGTTCGCGGATTCTTTTTTCCTTTTTGTTTTCATCCCATTTCAGAAGAGTGGGAACCACTCCGATGTTCTGGGCCACGGTGTAATGAGGAAAGAGTCCGATGGTCTGGATGACATACCCGATTCTTTTTCTTAATTCCTCTGGGTCTTTATTACGAACATCTTGACCTTCGATAAAAACCTGGCCTGAAGTGGGTTCGATCAGCCGGTTGATCATTTTTAGAGTGGTGGTTTTGCCGCATCCGCTGGTTCCCAGAAGAATGAGAGTTTCTCCTTCTTCCACCTTGAAGGATAGATTATCCACAGCGGTGAAACCGTTGTAATTTTTAGTTAGATTGGATATTTCAATCATCAAGTGTTAACAATTCGTTAAATATTATCTTATTTATCATAGCACAATATTCGGATAAAATTAAAAAAGACCGTATCGTTTTCTTTGAAAAACAAAGAAATATTTTTTTTCTGGACAAGGGGTGGGCAAAAATTATATATATCACAACCGATGGCTGAAGGGCCTTGTGTTTATAAGGAAACGAGATATCCATGGTGACCTTTTCTTTTTTGGACTGGTTCTGGGTGGGGGCCTTTATTGTCCTGATGATTATCTGTGGGGTTCTTTTCTATAGATTAGGGAAAAGGTCTCTATCGGATTTCTTTCTGGCCGGCCGAGGACTTCCCTGGTGGCTTCCGGCCTCTTCGGTTTATGCCACTCATTCAGCCACAGATACACCTATATGGGTCAGCGGTGTGATCTACCAGCATGGATTGAGAGGGATCTGGTATACCTTTTTTTCTGCCTGGTGTGCGATTTCTGCTTTTGCTTCCACTAAAATTTTCCGGCGTTCTCTAGCCTACACCCAGGCTGAATGGCAGACACTTCGCTTCTCAGGTCTAGGGGCAGAACTTCTGCGGGGATGGATCGCCGGGTGGCAGGTATTCATGAATATGTTTGTCCTGGGTTGGGTGGGTATGGCCATGGGGAAACTCTGCCATTATCTTTTTAACTGGCCCAATTGGCTGGGTTTAATCCTGTTTTCTTCCCTTTGTGCTTTTTACGTTCTTACAGCCGGCTACTGGGGGGTAGTCATGGCTGATTTCCAGCAGGGGGTGATTGCCTTTTCGGTAATGGTGATTGTTTCTTTCTGGGGAATTGCGGCCGCTGGAGGACCTCAGGAAATAATGGCCAAACTAGAGAGTTTAGGCCAGAGCTGGAGGCTCAATCCCTTTGCCTTTACTGGTTTGACTTCAGGGGAATTTCCTTTGGTTTGGTTTCTGACTATGATGGTCATCGCCGTGATCGGTGGTTTTGGGATGGGGACTTCCATCGATTGGTACCCTGAAGCTCAAAGAATTCAATCAGCCAAAACAGTTCGGGATGCCAGCTACAGTATCTGGGCTGGGTCTGCGTTGATTGTGGTGCGAAATTCCCTGTGGGCTGTGGCCATTCTAGCTTTTTTCACCCTGTTTCCCCGAATCCAATCCACCGCTCAGTATGAGATGGCCTGGTACCGAGTGGGATTTGAATTTTTACCTGTAGGGATGGTGGGCTTTTTCTTTGCCGCTATCGTGGCCATCCATATTTCTACCATTTCCAGCCATCTCAACCTGGGAGCTTCCTATGCCACCCGGGACCTTTATCATCACTATTTCAGGCCCAAAGCTACTGATAAAGAGTTGGTATGGGTGGGACGAATTTCCACATTGATTCTTCTTCTGGGATCCTTTGTGTATGGCTTGATGATGAAAGAGATCACCCAATGGCTTATTTTTGCCCTGTGGATTATGGCAGCCGGGATCTGGCTTCCCTCGATTCTGCAGGTGGTTTGGTGGCGTTTCAATTCCTGGGGTTATCTGTCTTCCTGGATTGCCAACCTCGGTCTGAGCTGGTTGATAGTCTGGGTTCTCCCGGAGTTTCATGTTATTCCGGTGCTTCCCGATTATCTTCAATTCTGGATCATGATGGTCCTGGGAGCCTTGATTTATATCCCCATAACTTTCATGACTCCTCCTGAAGATATGGACCGGCTGGTGAAGTATTATGTGATGTCCATGCCTTTGGGATGGTGGAAGCCGGTGCGGAGGGAAGCTGAGAGAAAGGGACTTTTGAAAATAAGGGAAAAAGCCGCTGAGGAGAGATAAAATGGGATGGATTCAGAGAAAATGGAAACCGGAACAGGCGGAGAGATGGAGCAAAGAAGATTATATTGTTTTTATCATTTCTCCGTTGATCTATATATTGCTGGCTGTAGGGGTGCTTTTGAGTTTGCTTTTGCTGTGGTATGGGTTCCTTATCCTAGCTGTATGCGGGATCCTCATAGGAGTGATGATTTGGATCATTGACCCAAAGCTCAAAGCTGTCTCCAAAGACTATGAAAAAAAGGAAAAACAATATCTGGAAGATTTAGAAAAGATTACCAGATGGGAGGAATAAATGAGTCATGGTCTGGCTGTGGTGATCGGGATGTCCATTGCTTACTTTTTCTCATTTTTGGGTCTTTTACTGGCCTATTTTTCCTACAAGAGAAAAAAAAGAAACAGAAAGGATCAATCATGACCGGCCTGTGGGTGCCCATGGTTATTCTGATTGTGTCTTTCGGTCTGACTTTTTACCTCTACCGCTATTTTTCCCGAAAAATGTAAATGGGGTCGGACCGAGCTTAAATAGTTGATATGATTGCAATTAACTTTATTTGGGAAGGAAAAAATACTGTTTTATTCCCTAAAAATAAATTTTGAAGGAGGTGAAGAATATATCGGGGTAGGCCCCGAATTCGGAGTGGAAAATAAGGGGAGAAGAGGGGAGAGAGGGACTTGGAATTTCCGGGTTTTCTCCCAAACCGATATAGGCCCCTCCGGAAAGATAAATGTTTTCCCCTATGTTGTATTCTACAGTAGGGGAGAAAGTCAGAGATTGATCATTGATATTGAAAATGAGAAGACCGTTGAAAGGCAAAAGAGGGGTTATTTGATAGGTGATTCCCGCATGAAGATAATGTTTTCCTAGAAGATAAACGGTTCCATCCTTAAAAGGGGAATATTGGAATTCTTGGGTGTAATCTTCGGGCTGATTTTTTCCAGCGGAGTTGAAATGGTATTCCAGAAAACCATAGGTCTTTGAACTTAAATTATAATCCAATCCTGTGGAGATCCGTAAATAATTTGTCTCCTTTGGATGCGAATCTTTATTCTTGTAAAAAGGGATCACGTAAGCAGCTTCAAACCAACCTCCGGTCCCGCCGATAGACCGGGCTGCATCAAACCCCATCATGAGATGCTGTTTGAAATTCATCAGAAGGAGAGAAAAGTCTGTTCTGTAAACATAAAATTTGCTCCGTAGGAAATAAGCGCTTTCCTTGAGGTCAAAGTTTTTCCCGGCCACAAACCCGATGTCCAGTTCATCCATCATTCCCAGAGGAATCCGGACGCGGAGAGCATCCACCCCTCTTCGTTCTTCAACGTCCAGTTCATTAAAGGCAAAAGGAGCGATTACATCGGAGGGGTTGATGACCCGGGCACTTCCCCAGGAGATAGCCTGCCTTCCGATGTAAACGTCTGCAAAATTGAGTCTCATGGTGAAAAAGAAACGGTCCAGGTTGTTCAACAGGGCGAAACTTCCGGTCCTTTCGTCATTTGAGGGATAAATTTTTTGCGGGATGTCCTTAAAGCGGTAGCTCCGGGGCTCAGTTTGAGCAAAGAATAGTTGTCCATCAAAAAGGGAAGGGTCTTGAATTCTTGGTGAAAAATCGTAGGAAAAGTCGAGAGACAGTCTGTGTGTTAGCTGAGAGGAGAATTTCAACCTCAACCGATTGTTCACTGCTCCAAGGGTTGGTTTATGGATGCTCTGATTATTCATTTGATAATGAGGCTGGAGAATGCCGATGAAGAAAGATTTGTAGTAACCATTCACCTGAAGGGAAGTTCCTGCCGCTGCCAAAGGAATGGAAGCCATAAGGAGAAAGCCAGTGATTGCTTTTTGAATGCTCATCCTTTGATTTCGTCTTTTTCAATTTGTCCATCTTTAAGCACGATGAGACGTTTGGCTTTATCCATAACCAGCTGGTCATGAGTGGAGAAGAGAAAAGACATCCCTTCTTGTTCATTCAGTTCCCTCATCATATCCAGAAGACCGGACCCGGTTTTAGAATCCAGATTGGCGGTGGGCTCATCGGCCAGAATCAGAGCGGGTTGAGAGACCATGGCTCGGGCAATAGCTACCCTCTGCTGCTGACCTCCTGAAAGCTGAGGAGGAAACCGGTCTTCAAAACCCTTCAAGCCGATTTCTTCGAGGATTTGAAGGACTCTCCGGTGCCGCTCCTTTTTATCCACTCCTTGGAGAAGCATGATGTATTCGATGTTTTCTTCCACTGTCAACACAGGGATCAGGTTGTATGCCTGAAAGATAAAACCGATGTTATCTCTTCGTAAGTCAGAAAGCTGTTTTCCGCTCATTTCCGAGATGAGATTTCCTTTCAACCAGACTTTTCCGCTGGTCGGAGTATCCAATCCAGAGATGCAGTTGAGAAGAGTGGTTTTTCCTGAACCTGAAGGTCCCACAATGGCTGCAAAGTCGCTGGAATGGATGGTAAAATCCACCCCTCGGACGGCATGGACCACCACACTGTCTTCTTTATAATTTTTAACAATATCTTTGGAAACGATGATATCTTCTGTATTTTTTGCCATTATTTTCCTCCTTAGAGGGACCGCCTCAGGGCATCCGCCACTTTCATTTTGCCGGCTGTTAGAGCCGGGTACACACTCACCAGAATGGTGAACAGAAACACCAGAATGGGATGGACGATGAACTGCCGAATTTCCATCACCGGGTAGAGCATCTGGGTCATGGTGGCTCCAGCAAAATCCAGCCCTCGGTAGTCAATTCCGGTTTGGGTCATGATGAAAGTCAAAACAAAACCCAGGATGATACCGATGATAATGGAAACCACAGCGAGAGACCCGGCTTCCATAATGATCAGTTTTCTGATTCCAGAAGGCCGGGTTCCCACCGCCCGGAGTACCGCAAATTCAAACATCCTCTCATAGAGAGACATGAACAGGGTATTGATGATTCCAAAAATCACCACTCCAAAGATGATGACAGCCACAATAGAAAGGCTGAAGTTGGTCATCTGAAACACAAATATCATCTGTGGCATCAGTTGAGGCCAGTTGGCGGCTTCGTTGCCGAAGCGAGAAAAATGTTGGGTGAACGAAGTCTCCTTTTGAAGAGCATAGTCCGAGTTTGTAAACTGAACAGTTACTTCATGAATACCGCCGGGAAGACCCAGCATGTCCTGGAGCCTTGTTATTTTCATAAAAGCCATCCCTTTATCCATTTCTTTGATGTAAGTATGAAAAATGCCAGAAACGCGGAGCATTTCTTGGGATAATTGGCCGGTTTGGGCTTGGGACACGGTGACTACCAGCCGGTCACCCACAGTTACTTCCAATAGTTCGGCCAATTCTTTTCCGATGAGGATACCTCTCTCCGTTTCTTTCTGAAGATAGTTGCCCTCGGCCATATTTTCGTCGATTTCAGATACCGATTTTTCTCTGTCCGGATCGATTCCGTAAACAATGAGAGAGTGGACATTGGCTGGGGAGGTGATCATGGCGTAGGAAATTGCCCGGGGTGCGAAATGCTGGACCTGTTCATTATCTTTAAGTGAGGAAATGACTTCCGAAGGTTTTTGGATGGTTTTTTCCACTTCTTGAGTTTGCCTGTAGTTTTCTCTATGAATTTGAGCTTCGCCCAGGAAGGAAGAGGTCACTGAATCGATCATGTTTTCTTTCATTCCCACAAATAAGGCATCTGTAAAAATGAGAGCGGCCAGACCGATTCCGATAGCCGTCCCGGCGATGAAAGTTCTTCTCTTGTTTCGAAAAATGTTTCTCCAGGCTAGTTTCATGTAATAGAACATATTGATTTCCTTAAAACATCCGCATGGTTCGAGCTGGTTCAGTCCGGGCTGCGTGCAGGGCAGGAAAAGTACTCACCACTGCAGCGGTCAGGAGAATGGTTAGAGCAGGTATAACGAAACTTCTCAGGTTGATTTCTCCTTTCATCACTTCGATTTCCATACCTCCCCAGGTAAGGGGTTGACCTAGGGAAATACCCTGCTCGGCAAAATAGGAATTGACTCCAAATCCAAGTCCGGCTCCGATAACGATGCATATAAGACTCATAAGGATTACTTCGGTGAGAACCAATCGGAATACCTGAGCGGGTTTGGTTCCCAGAGCTTTCAGGACCCCGTATTCTCTTCTCCTTTCTAGGACAGACATCAATACGGTGTTGAGAACTCCGATAGCCACCACCAGAATCACTACGATCAGCGAAATCCACATCCCTTGTTTATCTGCTTTCATGGCCATATAGAAGGTTTGGGCGAATTCCTGCCAGGGTTCCACAGAAATCTGAGGGTTCTGGATCTCTTTTTGAAGAGTCTGGGTCATGGATTTCACATCATGGAGACTTTTGAGAACGATGGCGATTTCATGGACCTTTTGATCCAGAACCAGAAGTTCCTGGGCGTCTTGGATGTGGAGATAAAAGGAACTCCGGTTGGCAGCTTCATTACCCATATCCAGAAGCCCCTTGATGGTGTACCGGTCATTGGCGATGGAGCCGTCGGCCGCTTGAGACACGATGATGATATCTTCGCCCACCTGGGCCCCAAGGAGTTCGGCAAGCCCTTTTCCCAAAAGAGCTTCCTGAGAAGGTTGGGGCGAAAAATAATCTCCGTTGATCACCTTTTGATCAAAGTTGGTGGATTTTTTTTCTTTTTGAGGATGGACTCCGATAATCTGGGCTCCGGCGCTTTCCTCGGCTACAGAGACCAAACCTGCTGAGAAAACTCGGGGAGTCCAGGATTCGATCTTTTTTCTTTTCTCAATAAGGCTCTTTATATTTCCAAGTTCATCGATGGTTTTATAAAGGGAAGGTTTATCTAGATATCCTTTTTTGTGAATCTGAATGTGGCCTAAGCGATTACGGGTGAAAGTGTCGATGATGTAGTTATAGGTTCCATCGGCCCATCCGATAAAGAAGGATCCCAAAAGAAACCCAACAATCATACTGGAAGCTGTGAGGATGGTCCGCCTTTTGTGCCGGAACAAATTCCGGAAAGCCATTTTGATAGTGAGCATGTTACATTCCCCTGCGGAGGTTTCTTAAAGTGAAAATGCTTTCATCAATGCCGATATCAAACCGGGCTTCAATGTACCGGAGAACAGTTTTATGTCCTTCTTTGGTTTGGGGAATGAGTTCCATAACAGAAGGAATGGTTCGGTTATCGAATTCTTTTATGTCTTTGAAATTCATAACCCTCATGAGCTTTCCCTTTTCATCAAAGTATTTCTGCCATACCGGAAGATAATCTTTTTCTCTGACGGCAGTCAGGATATGTCCCCAGACAATGGGACGTTCGGGTTTGGGAATGCATTTGATATAGAGAAGGTTTTCCTTGGGATTTTCCACTTCAGTGAATTCAAACAGATAGTCTTCAAGGAAGGTGTATTCTTTAACCAAATCATCGTTGGTGAAATCTGAGCCCATCCAAGAGCTCATCATCATGGAGGGAGGAATTTTCACCACCTTATTGGTTTTCGGGAGATAATTCCACATTTCATTCCCGATCCTTAAGGTAGCTACCCCTCTCTCTTTTTTGGGCTCCAGAATCCGGATGAATGTTTTTTTCATACCTTGACTCCAGATCTTCATCTTGAGGGTTCTTTTCCAGTGGGGAGTGGTGATCTCCATTTCGACCAGCGCATAAGAGGATTCACTCCGGTAAAGCTGGTCCAGCTTTTCGATCACATCCTCAATTTGATGTTGGGGTGAAGCCAAAAGCACAGAGAAAACAAAAACCATAAGTATGGGCATAAAAGCCGTTTTTTTAATGAATTTTTTAACGGAAAAATTTTTTTGATTCATGGTTTTATCCCTTTATATATCAAATCGAGTTGACTGTAGAGGTTTTGATAGAATTGTTCTTTTTTCATATCGGGGAACAAGATAAATCCCATAAACTGAAATGCCAAAGTACTGTAAATAATAAAAGAAGCGGATTCGGTATCCACATCTGATGCAATAAGGCCTTTTTTTTGGAGCTTGTCCAGAAGGTTTTGGAGGTCAGATATGATTCTCATGTCCATCCTCATCCCTCTTTGTATGTATGAGGAGGAAGAGAAAAAAGCCATAAAAGCTTCATTCCAGATATCTTTATTCAACATAAAAAAGTAGTTGAGATAATAATCGATGAATTTTTTTAGTATAGAGACTCCATTGTCTTTTGACTGGAGGAGTTTTTCTATAAAATTCTGACTTTCATTTTCCATTTGATCCAATTTTTTTTCCATTATTTCCAGAAGCAGATCATTTTTGGAGGGAAAATAATTGTAAAGAGTTCCCACACCCAGCCGAGACATTTGAGCAATATCTTTCATGGTGGTTTGGGAAAATCCCTTTCTGTTGAAAAGTTGGATGGCGGCGGTGAAAATACGTTCTTCTCTTTCTTTTTTCTTTTTCTCTCTCAATCCATCCATTTATGAATCCGTTCATTAATGAATAGGTTCATATTCTATAAACCAAAGGTATTCTTGTCAAGAGACAATCCAGAGAAGCTCGGTTCTAGCCGATGAGAAGAAAAAAATTTAAGTCGGTGAGCCTTCTGAAGACCCGGGAGAAGAGGGAGAGTTCCTTTTAAGTGTTTTAAAGAAAGGCCTAAAAAGATAGGTGTTGGAGATCAAGCGGCCCAGGACAAGGGCGATGGCGGCTGCAATGAGTCCGATCATATTAAAGCCTTTCAAGGTAAGAAGAAGGAGGGAGGTCACTCCAGCCACCTCGATAAAGGTAGCTAGAGTGATAGGTTTGGTTTTCTTATTGGTGACCAAAAGAGACCGCTGAAAGGATAGAAGGACCGTCAGTCCCGGAAGAAGAACCATTAGCTGGGCGGGGAAAATGGCGAATTCAGTCAGTTCCAGAGACAACCCCGAAATTTGATGGAACCATACATGAGAAAGAGGAGTGAATGTAAACAGGAAAAGTCCGAAGGTTACGAAAAACCCAAGAAAAATGGAAAAATTTTTTAAAGGACGGTAATTTTGGTTTTGCTCACCTAAAAGAGCAATTCCTACTTCTTGAAAGGATAATCCCATGCTTCGGAATATGAAAACCAAGGAATACACCACAGGGAGAGCCGCAAGAGATTCAATGGCCATTCGAGAATTTCCCAGGAAAAAGGTGACTAAAGGACGAATTCCCAGGGCCAAAATGGATGTGAGAGCCAATGGAAAATAAAAATTGGTGATGAACCGGTAGCTGAGAAGAGCTCTTCCTGATTGTTGGGGAGATTTATGCAGAAGCCTTCGGACTGAAGAACGAGCCATCATTCGGCTGGCGGTAGCTTCGGCTATAACTCCGGTAGAGAGAGCTGCGGCTCCCACAATAGCCCCGTGTATGGGAAAAACAAAATAAAAGAACAAGGAGATAGAGACCATAGCGGTTAAACGGACCACAGTCCCATAGGCCACCCTCCGGGTCAGGTTACTCCGGATAAGAATACCTTGATAATATCTTCGGTAACCGATAGCACTGGGCCAGGGGAGAAGGAGAATACAGGCATAATGAGTGAGCTGGGCTACATTTTCAGGAAGTCCGATGATCGTTTGAGTCACAAAATTAAAGGGAGGAGGGGTTAAAAATACCGCCATTATCAGAGTAATGGCTCCATTCATGGTGTAGGTGAACTTTCTAAGTTTTATCAAAGAGTCTCTGTCTTTAACTAAAGCGGTGGAAGCACTCATGATCATTATGATGGGAGCTTCCATCAGAAGAGCAAAAGAATAGGCCACTCCATGGGCCGCAAGATTAAATTTAGGTTCAGGAAGCCGGGCGATGATGGCTGCCACAAAAGGTCCTTCGGTCGACATCATCAGCCAAGTGGCAGCCAGGGGAAGCCAAAAGATAAATATCCCTTTAAAATTAAGAGAAGAATTTGTCTTTTGCATAGAGGCTCAGTTTATTAATTCTTATAAACAGGAGCAAGTTCTCTTTAGTTTTTCTTAAAAAATTCCTGAACCGGAAAAGATAAATGTTACTTATCTCAAAAGGATTAAGCCATGTGAAATTAACTCAACAAGCCCTGGATGATCAATTCCACAGCTTCATCTTCGGACAATCCTCTGGAGAGAAGAGTCTGAAGCTGCTTAGCGTCCACACTGCCGATAGCGGCTTCATGGGTGATGTGAGCTTTGGGATTATGGACTTCTACAATAGGAATGGCCGTAGCTGTGCCGTTATCCTGGACGATTTCTTTACAATCCACATGGCCTCGGGCATAAGGAGCAGAAGCGGTCAATTTGTTGCGGATTTCCGCTTTGGCTTCATCCCGGACCGCTATTTTGGAGGTGAGCACTCCTCGGGCTCCTTTGCCGTTGAGAAAACCGGTCTCATTTACCTTGATAGTGTCTTGGGCCAATCCATTGATCTTTGCGGTCATCTCCAGAACACTCTTTGTATCGCAGTGAGTTTGGTAGTCTATATCGATGAGTCCCACACGGCCCTTTAAAAGGTCAAATTCAGTTTTATACTGGGCATAGGGCCCCAGATGCACGGTGGCTTTAGGATAGACTTTCACACCTCCCTCTAAACTGTGGATGTGTTTTTCAATGTATGAATACTGAGCGCCTTCCGCGATATTGATGGTTGCATTCATGATATGCTGGACATCCACAGCCGTGGGGAAAACACAGTGAGCAAGAACGGCTAAACGAGAGTTTTTTTCCAGATTGATTTCCATCTCGATGCGCTGAACCCCTTTTTCGGGCATCATCCCAAAGCAAAGATGGACTGTTTTGGGGATATGAATTCCTTCTTCCACAGTGAGGAAGGCTTGAATCCCTTCTTTCATCTCTTTCAGGTCTACATTCAAACCCGGAACGGTGTTCTGTCCCAGGACTTTGTTCTGGTTTAGCACCACATGAGCCACTTCCGGGTCTTTGAGCACACTACTGTCTGTTTGTGTGTATTGGAAGAGTTGATCGACTGAGTTCATGATGAACTCCCTTGTTGGCTGTTTTGGGGCCGGTTTTTATGATCGCAAGGGATACATTTTTCTCCGAAATAGCGGCTGATTTTATCTATTGTCCCTTTCTTCAGAAGCCTCCCGCAGCATATTAAAAAAGCATGTTCGGCTTGTTTGAGGACCGCTAAACTGTGGGTGATGAGAACCACTGTGGTTCCATCTTTTTTTAGGATTTTGACAGCCTCAAAAATTTTTTCTAGAGATTCCACATCGATCCCAGAGTCGGGTTCATCCAGTAAGGCGATTCGGGGTTTCATAGCCAGGATAGACGCCAGTTCTATTTTTTTTCGTTCCCCACCGCTTAAAGTTTTATCTACGGCTCTGTTTAAATAATTAGCTGGTTCCAGTCCTACCTGATTAAGGACCTGTTCCAAGGTTTTTTTATCCTTTCCATGGGAGGGAACCTTCAAATAATCTTTGACCTTAAGCCCTTCAAACCGGGCTGGTTCCTGCCAGGCTAGAGTGATTCCCTTCCGGGCTCTTTCATCTAACCCCATATGTGTGATTGATTCTCCTTTATAAATAATATCCCCTTGGATGTTCTGGTATCCAGAAAGTCCCATGATGGTGAAAGCCAACGTGGATTTGCCCGCTCCGTTGGGCCCTACCAAGGCATGAACATGTCCTTCCCAAACATCTAGAGAGAGATTATCCAGAATTTTTTTCCCGTCAAGGAAGAGGTTGAGGTTTTTAACTTGAAGGAGGCTCATTTTTTTTCTGAATTTTTATTTAAGGTGAACATATAGCATATCCTCTGGGGGGAAGTCAAAAAAAAAGACGGTTTCTATTTTTAGTGTATTTTAATTCCAATAAGGAATCGATTATTCTCAAGATTAAGAAGAAAGATTTAAAATAGAACCGTCCCCTTTTTTTTGACTTCCTTCTCTATCATTGATATAAATAAAATAGTATGTTCTTTCATCTGAAGGAGGGTTCTGTTGATAAAAAACATCATGATATGGGCAATCCCCATGGTATTAATGATTTCCTTCCAGGGAAAAGATATGAATCAAAATAAAGGAGGTCAAAAAATGGATATTCAATTAACCAGTTCCGTTTTTGAAAATGAAGGTATGATTCCTTCCAAGTACAGCTGTGATGGAGAGGATATTTCTCCTCCACTTTCCTGGTCCTCAGTGCCTGAAGGGACCCAGACTGTAGCCCTTATCGCTGATGATCCGGATGCTCCCATGGGCACTTTCGTCCATTGGGTCTTGTTCAATCTTCCAGCTAATGTTCAGGAGCTTCCGGAAGATGTCCCTTCTGATAAAAAACTGGACAATGGAGCTCTTCAGGGAACCAATGACTTTAAGAAAATTGGCTACGGGGGCCCTTGTCCTCCAGGAGGAACTCACCGATACTATTTTAAAATCTATGCCTTAGATACAGAACTTGACCTGAAAGCGGGAGCGACCAAAAAAGATTTATTGAATGCGATGGAAGGTCATATTCTGGCTCAGGGCCAGTTGATGGGAAAATACCAGAGATAAAAAAAAGGGGACGGTTCTGTTTTTTGCTTCTTTAAACCCAGGAGTTTATCCTCCGGGTTATTGAAAAATGGAACCGTTCCCAATTTTTGTCCCCCATTTTTGATTTATCCGAAAAGAGAGGCATGATGCAAAACACCACCATTATCCCTTCAATCATAGCCCAAAATCAGGAGGATCTGGACCATCTATTACAAAAAATTGGAGATCATGCCCACACCCTTCAGCTAGATGTGATGGATGGCCAGTTCGTCCCAAGCCGTTCTCTTGATTTTGGATTCGAACTGCCTTTTGAAGATTATGAATGGGAAGCCCATCTGATGATAAAGGACCCATCCAGGTGGATACAGGTTCACGGAGAATTTGTGGATACGATTATCGTGCATTTCGAATCTCTTCATCATCCCAGAGAAAGGATTGATTCTATCAAGAGTATAGGAAAAAGAGCTGGATTGGCCTTGAATCCGGAAACAGACCTTGACCAGATTAAACCTTATCTGAATAAGCTGGACCAGGTTTTGGTTATGACCGTTCATCCGGGCTATTACGGGAGCTCATTTTTGCCAGAGACCACAAAAAAAATAAAAGAATTGAGACGATGGGAGCCCCAAATGGACATAGAAGTGGATGGAGGGATAAAACCAGAGACCATCGGGATGGTTTACCAGGCTGGGGCCAATCTATTTGTTTCAGGTTCTTACCTTGTCCACTCAGATAACTTTAAAGAACGGATGCAGGTTCTGAGAGATAGCCTGAGGTAAAAATAGAACCGTCCCTTTTTAAAATAGCCCCAATAATTTCAAGGCCATGATAGTGATGGCCGCGGCTAAAACGATACGGATGACCTTTTCTCCGCCTTTTACAGCCGCATGGGCCCCCCACCAAGCCCCCAAAGAATTCCCTCCGGCCAAGATGAGCCCGTATGTCCAGTTCACATGGCTGGTCAGAGTAAAAATCATCAAGGCTGGAATGGTATAAATGAGGATGATAAAGACTTTGTGCATATTGACCCAGATGAGATTAAGACGGAGAAGGTGGTAGAGAGCGGCCATGAACATAAATCCTACCCCAATCTGGAGAAAACCGCCATAAAAGCCGATTCCGATAAGGGCGGGATAAATCAACCAGTTTTCCTGGGGGGGAGAAAGGGGGGTTCTTTTCTTGTAGCTCCGGGAGATGAAAAGAGAGAGGACTATAAAAATCAACACCACAGCAAGGATTTTTTGGAAAAGTTCTCCGCTTATTTGAACCGCCAAGACCGCTCCAGCGATGGCTCCGGGGAGAGTTAAAAGTGAGTATTTGAGACTGGTTTTATACTGGTAAACCTTGTTTTTATGGAATGAACTCATGGCAAAAATATTCTGAATAAAGATAGCGATCCGGTTGGTTCCATTGGCCATGACCCCGTCCAGGCCCATAAAAATGAGGGCCGGAAGAGTCAGACTCGATCCCCCACCCGCGTTGACGTTTATGAAACCCGCAGCCGCTCCGATTCCCAAAAGAAGGGCAATATTGGCCATATCCATTATTCAAAAGCTCCTCTGTAAAAGGAAAATCCATAATAACTTTCTCAAAGCAAAATGGCAAAGAAGAAAATATTTCCTCTAACTTCCCTCTGAGAAAAGACCTCATCTTTTTTTGGCCTCTTTATGTGAATGAAACCCAAGAAAAAGTTTTGTGTGAGGGAAAAGAAAAAGAAGAGTTCACAAAAAGATATCTTGAGATAGGAGGCTCTGGAGGTTATCATGGGGTATTGATTGAGAGTTTGAAACAGGAATGAGTCGGATAAGTCACAAAGGGCATCCTCTTTTAGACCCTGAAAGACAGAGGAAAGCCCGAAAGTATGAAAAGGAAAAAAGACTGCTGGGGTTGGTTCAGTCCCTGTTGTCGCTCTTTATCTTGTTGGGCTTTTATTTCTCCGGATGGAGTTATGTTCTCGCTCACTCTTCCTGGCTCCCTTCATTTATCCTGACTTTTTTGTTTTATGTAATTTTTTTCCAGGCTCTTTTGGTTCTCCTGGGGCTCCCTCTCCATTTTTACAACAGCTACGTTCATGAACATAAATGGGGATTTTCCAACCATACACTCCTAAGCTGGATGTGGGATCAGGCCAAATCATTCTTGGTCAGCATGGTCATTCTGGGAATACTCCTCTCTCTTCTCCTATGGATTCTGGAAGAGTTTCCCTCCCAGTGGTGGTTGATAGCGGGAATGGCCATGGCTTTGGTAAGTGTAATCTTCTCCACTCTTTTTCCGGTGGTGGTTCTTCCTGTTTTTAACAAGTACACTCCTATCCAGGATAAGGAGTTGACTTCGGCCTTGGACAAAATTCTGGCCAAAGAGGGTTTGAAAAGCAGCGGGTTTTTTAAAGAAGACACCAGCCGACAAACCAAAAAAGAAAATGCTTTTCTCGCAGGATTGGGAAAAACCAGAAGAGTAGTGCTCTCGGATAATCTGATGGAGAATATGTCCATTCCCCAAATTGTCTCCATCATAGCTCACGAAGTCGGTCATCACAAATACAAACACATGTGGAAACACATTGCTCTGGGTACCCTCCAGCAGTTAGGAGTATTTTATGTTCTGAATTTAATCCTTCAGAGAATATTCCCTCAGTTTCTTTCTTCCCCCCAGTGGAATCTTACTCTTTTTCCCATATTCCTGATTATTATGGGAGCTATCTCTGGGTTTATTTTGGGACCTCTTAGCCAAGCTTTATCCCGTTTTTTTGAGAAACAGGCCGATCATTATGCGCTGGAAAATATCGAAAACAAAAGAGCCTTTATGACCGCTTTAGCCGGTCTTGCAGACAGGAACCTCTCCAATGCTTATCCGCCTTGGTGGGTGAAATGGTTGTATTATTCTCATCCTCCAGTGGGGGAACGTCTTCAGATGAGTGAAGAATATTTGTCCCATAAAGAGAAAAGTTATCCGCATCCATCCCAACAATAAGTACAGAGCTTTTCTTTAGGAAGACCGATGGCCTTCACCAATTCCTCCAGCCTTTGGTACCGAAGGGAAGTGAGTTTTAATCTTTGTCTGATTTTATCCACCATCCGGTGGTGTTTTTCAGAATCGGGATGGGCATAATCAGATAGATTCGCAGCTTTTTCCCCTTCAATTTCTTGAACTGCCTTTCTGGCTGCTAGATCCAGTTCGGACCGAGACCGTGAAAAATTCAGATATTTACACCCGTAGATAAGAGGAGGACAGGCGGGACGCATATGGACTTCACTAGCTCCATAATGGTAGAGTCTCTGTATGGTATCTTTAAGCTGGGTGCCTCGGACAATCGAATCTTCACAGAAAAGGATTCTTTTATTTTCAATAAGATCCTTTATAGGAATGAGTTTCATTTTAGCCACAAGGTCTCTGACAGCTTGGTTTTGGGGCATAAAGCTTCGGGGCCAGGTGGGAGTGTATTTGACAAAAGGTCTGAGAAAAGGAATTTGAGTTTTACTGGCATAACCCAAACCATGAGCAGTGCCGGAATCCGGAATCCCCGCCACCAAATCTATCTCTTGGGAATCAATCTGGGCCAGTTTTCTTCCGCATCTGTTCCGGACGGTTTCCACACTGATCCCTTCATAGCTGGAGGCGGGGAAGCCATAATAAACCCACAAGAAAGAGCATATCTTCATCGTTTTTTCCGGAAGTTTTTTTGGTTCAATCCCCTCCTGGGATAAAAAGACAATTTCTCCCGGCCCCAGGTATTTTTTGATTTCTAAATGGAGATTGGGGAAGGCACAGGTTTCTGAGGTGATGGCTAAACTTCTTTCCTTTTTCCCAATGACAAGAGGAGTTCGACCCAGCTTGTCCCTGGCTGCATAGATACCCTCATTTGTCAGAAGAAGAAGAGAACAGGAGCCTTCTATCAAATTTTGGGCCTTTTGTATCCCTTCTACAAAAGATCCTTCCTGGTTGATCAGAGCGGCTGTGAGTTCGGTGGGATTGATTTCTCCTCCACTCATCTCAGAAAAATGGACTCCCTTTTCATCAGAAGCCATTTCGGCCAATTCCTCGGCATTTTGTATGGCTCCAACGGTAACGATGGCGTAGTTTCCCAGATGAGAGCGGATAAGCAGGGGTTGGTCGTCAAAATCACTGATGACTCCTATCCCTTTATTTCCCTTAAGTTTAAGAAGATCGGGTTCCAGTTTGGACCGGAATGGAGTGTTCTCGATGTTGTGGATGAATCTTTTGAATCCGTATTTATTTTGGACAGCCATACCCCCTCGTTTTGTACCCAGATGAGAGTGATAATCTGTGCCAAAGAAAAGGTCCTTTACACAATCCGTTTGGGAGACAAGACCAAAAAGACCTCCCATAAAGACCTCCCTTTTTCTCGGTTTATATTATGAAAAAAGCCATTTCCAAGGTCAGCCATTATACTAGAATCTTTAGTGATTGAAAATAAATAAAAAAAGAGTTTTTAAGGAACCTTTTGAAGACTTGAGACGTCTTAATGAATGGAAACAATAATGAAATGAAAGAAAAAATAGCTATCATCCTTTTAGCGGTATTGGTTACCTTGGTGGGGTTTACTCTTATGGCATCTCCCTCGGTGGAGATGATGAAGGTGGGAAAGGAAGCTGGACTTAAAATAACATCCAATATGCTGGCTGAAAAAAGAGCTCCTTCTGTTCTTTTATCCTGAAGGGGGAAGGAAATAAGGTTTGGATGAAGGATTCTTAAGGTAAATCTCAACAAAATTTTATTCCAAGGCTGCCGTTTTCAGAGAAACGGCAGTTTTTTTTAGAAAAATATAAATTCATGAGGATCAGGAATATTCCAAAAGAAGCTCACAAAGCTTTTTCTTTTTTTCTGTAGAACTTGACCCTTCTCTCCACGTATAATAAAAATAGAAAAGAATGAGAGGAAAATTAATCCTTATCTTTATAATAACTCTGGTTTGTTTTTCTCTGCATTCCTGCGTGATTGCCGTGAGAAATTATCCCCCGATGGGGGGATATCCGGTCCAAGTGTTTCAGAAAACTGCACCTCTAGAATCCGGGGGGACCGTATCGGTGAAAAACATTTACGGAGATGTCGAAATTGTGGGCTGGGATAGAGAAAAAGTGGATGTTTACGCTGAAAAAAGGCTTCCTTCTTTTCGGGGAAAACATATTCAAGTCCACAGTTTCAAGGCTCTGCTTCCTCAAATTAAAGTGGAACAATTCGAGAACTCGGTTCAGATAAAGGCAGAAATTCAGAAATTAGGTCAGAAGCCGGGCCCGGTGAATCAATATATCAGGGTTCCTCGGCCGATCCGATTAAAAGATATCAGCAACCAAAAAGGAAATATTTTTGTATCCGATTTATTTGGAAAGATCTTTGTGGAGTTAGGAGAAGGGGATATTCATATAGAGAATTGTTCAGGCTCTTTATCAGCTTCCTTAAACAAAGGATTGTTTGAGGCTTCTCTGTATGATTTGAGAAAGGGTGATGAGATACACGTTATTAACCACCAGGGAGATATTATTTTGTCCCTCCAGTTCCAGGTGAATGCCCGGATAAAAGCTCAAGTCTCTGAAGGAAACATTAGAAGTGAATTTAACCAAATCATTACCAGCGGGAAAAAAGAGGTGCAGGCTCAGATTGGAAAGGATGGAGCTCAGATCTCGTTATCAACCCTGAAAGGAAGCATCCACATCAAAAAAATCAAAAAAGAAGGAAAAGCCAAGAGCTCAATGTAAAAAGGAGTGAAGAAAAATGGAAGAAAATAAAAAAGTCTTAGTCACAGGTATTATTTTTATTCTAGTGGTGGCGTTAGGGTTTGCTGTTTATTTTTTCGTTATCCAAAAAAAACCCCAACCACCTGCCGAAAAGGTCACTCAGGAGCCTTCTCTCCCTCCGGTTCAAAAAGAAGATAAGAAGCTTCCCAAAAAAGAAGAGCCTGTGGAGACTCTGGATGTGCCCTTGTCGGAAAGTGATGAACTGGTTCGTCAGAAAGCCCAAAAAATATCTTCCCATACATTGTTTGAACGCTGGCTGGGAACTTCTCGTTTGGTCAGAAAATTCACTGCCGCTGTGGACAACATAGCCCACGGATTAAGTCCGCGAGAACAGATTGATTTTTTTAAACCCGAGGAAGGATTTCAGGTAGTAGAAAGGGAAGGTCGGGTTTCTATCGATCCCGCCAGCTACCGTCGCTATGATCCTGTGGTAGAAGTTTTTGTCTCCCTGGATACCCAGCAGGCCGTCCGTCTTTACAGGCGGTTGAAACCTACTATTCAGGAGGCCTATGCCGAGTTGGGTTATCCGAATACGGATTTTAATGAGACTCTCTCCACCGCCATCAAGGAACTTCTTGAAGTTCCCATTATTGAAGGAAATGTGCTTTTGGAAAAGAAAGTGATGAGTTATCGATTGGCTGATCCGGATTTGGAGAATATGAGTGAGGCCCAAAAACATCTGTTCCGCATGGGACCTCAGAACATAAAGAGAATCCAGGATAAATTGCGGGAGATCGCTTTGGCTCTGGGGATTAAGGATAATCAGCTTCCTTCTGAGTCTTCATGAAAATCTATCCAGCCGTGTATATCGGGGAAGACTGGAGCTCATTATAAAAAAGGAGGCCTTTCGAGAGGTCTAGAAAACATACCTTATCACCAAAAATCCTCCACCCAGAAGAAGGAAGAAAAGCACGGCAAGGAGGTTAAAGTATTTATCGATGAACGTTTTGATTTCCGGCCCGAATTTGCGGAATAAAGCGGCCACAGCGAAAAAGCGAAGAGCACGGCTTGTGGTGGAGGCGGCAAGAAAAAGAACGAAATTGAGTTCAAAAACTCCTGAGGCAATGGTGAATACTTTATAAGGAATAGGAGTGAATCCGGCGGAAAAAACATACCAAAAGCCGAACTTATGGAAGTTCATCATGACTTTCTGAAAAAAGGATTCAGTGAATCCGGGAATGTAATGGAAGAAGAAGCTGTCGGCAGCTTTCCAGAGGCCCAGCCCGATGAGATAGCCGATGGATCCACCGATTACCGAAGCCACTGAGGTGTAGAGCGCAAAATGGAAAGATCTCTTAACCGCTCCCAAACAGAGTGCGATCAGGAGAGGATCTGGAGGGATAGGGAAAAAGGAGCTTTCAGCGAGAGCCAGGAGAAAAAGCGCCAGAGGGCCGTAGGGTGTTTCCGCCCAATGAAGGACCCAATCATAAAGTTTCCTTAGAAATTTCATTTTTTATAGAAGAAAATAGATTTTGAAATGGGGGCATCTTCAGGGTTTGATAGTCAGTGCAGTCTGTATGAATGGGTGTAATGGAAATATAATTTTCCTCCACCACTTTCACATCACTGTTTTTACCTCCAAGAGTTTGGGGGTTCCCCGTTCCTATCCAATAATAAAGCCTGTCCCGTGGATCTTTTTGGGCCAAGACCTCAGGATTATACCTGCGTTCTCCCAGAGTGGTGATTTTGATGCCTTTGACGGGAGGAGCAGGGATGTTGACATTAAGGGTTACCCCTTCAGGAAGAGAATTTTCGAATAATTTATCGGCTAAAATATGAGTGATTTTGGAAGAGAAACTGAAGTGGAAATTTCCGTGTTTGTCTGGAAAAAGGGAAACGGCGAGGGAAGGGATTTGAAGAAAAGTTCCCTGTAAAGCTCCTGCTACGGTCCCAGAATAAGAAATATCCTGCTGGCCCACATTGGGTCCGTGATTGAGTCCGGAAATGAGAAGATCGGGTCTCCGGGGAAGAAGCTGTTTGAGAGCAATATACACACAGTCGGCGGGAGTCCCTTCCACTCCATAGACGTTTTTTCTGATTTCCCGGACACGGAGGGGATGGTGGAGAGTGAGGGCCAAAGAGGTAGCGCTTTTTTCTCTGTCCGGGGCTACAATATAAGTCTCGGCCTTTTCCTTGAGATGGCGGGCTATGGTTTCGATCCCCGTGGAGAAGAATCCGTCATCGTTGGTGAGCAGGATTAATGAATCTTTCATGGTTGCGTTTTTTGTCCATTCCTTTGGATGTGAAGAGGAAGTATTGTAGCACGATCCAGGAGGGAATGAGAATTGTTTTTATGAGAAAAAATGGTCGGGAAGAGCGGATTTGAACCGCCGACCCCACGCACCCCAAGCGTGTGCGCTACCAGGCTGCGCCACTTCCCGACCAAAGGGATTCTCTATTATAGCAAAGAATTGAATGAGAACAAGATCTATACCTATTCCTTTTCCAGCGAAGAGGCGATATCTTTAAGCTGTTCCCGGATTTGGGAAAGCATTTTTTTTAACCTGTCTGGATTAACTGGAGCGGCTCCTTTTACATCGAATTCTTCTTGAATCTTTCTCTTGGCCCCCGCTAATGTCAATCCTTGTTTTTCCAAAAGTTCCTTTAAGCGAAGGAGGATATCCAGGTCTTTCTTTCGAAATATTTTTTGACCGGATGAATTCTGGCCGGCATTAAGGAAAAAAAATTCTTTCTCCCAGGTTTCAATTACTTTGGGAGATATTTGGGTAATACGGCTGACTTCATTCAGCGAATAGGCCATCTTTTGGGGAATGTTTTGACTTTTCATGTTTTTAAATGGCTTCTACTTCCTCCTCAAGCTTTTTTCTAAAGTTAGCATGGAATGAACTTATCGTCAAGAAAAGGTTATGTGAAAAGGCCTGCTCTTCGCCTTGGCCTCTCATATCTGCTATAATTCAAAAAGCTTGGATATGGATAATCAAGGTCAAAAACACACACCCCTGGCTGAGCGCATGCGTCCTAAGACCCTGGATCGTTTCTACGGACAGGATCATCTGATCGGGAAAAGAAAAATTCTCACAAAGCTTGTGGAATCGAATCATCTGGTTTCTCTTATTTTCTGGGGACCACCCGGTTCAGGTAAAACCACACTAGGGTACATCCTGGCTGATTATTTCAATTTCCCTTGTTTGTTTTTCTCAGCGGTTCTTTCCGGGATCAAAGAAGTTAAAGAAGTGATGGTCAAAGCGGAAGATCATAAAAAACTCTATCATCAACCTACCATAATATTTATCGACGAGATCCACCGGTTCAATAAAGCCCAGCAGGGGGCTTTCCTTCCTTATGTGGAAAAAGGAGACATCATTCTCTTTGGGTCCACCACCGAAAACCCTTCCTTTGAAGTGATCGGACCTCTTTTATCCCGGATGAAAGTTCTGGGCTTGTACCATTTGTCCGAAGAGACTCTCATTCGGATTGTCAAAGAAGCTTTGAGGGATGAAAAAAAAGGATTAGGAAAACTTCAACTTCAATTGGAAGACTCGGCTCTTACCCGGATCGTGGAATATTCCAGCGGAGACGCCCGCAGGGCTTTAAACACTTTAGAGATTGCCTCCAGTGTGACCAAAGGAACCAAGATTACTCGGAAAGATGTGGAGGAGGCTCTCCAGAAAAAGGTTCCTCTCTATGATAAAAAGGGGGAACAGCACTTCAACCTTATATCGGCTCTTCATAAAAGTCTCCGCAACAGCGATGTGGATGCTTCTCTTTATTGGTTAGCCCGGATGCTGGTAGCAGGGGAGGATCCTCTTTATATTGCTCGAAGGTTGGTCCGGTTTGCCTCTGAGGATATAGGGTTGGCTGATCCTCAGGCCCTGGCAATATCTCTTCAAGCCAAAGAGTCTTATGATTTCCTTGGTTCCCCTGAGGGGGAATTGGCTTTAGCTGAAGCGGCCATCTATTTGGCTTCCGCTCCCAAAAGCAATCGCTCTTATCAGGCTTTTTTGAAGGTAAAAGAAGATGTCAAAAATAAGCCCGAGGAACCGGTTCCTCTTCATCTAAGGAACCCGGAGACACCTTTAATGAGGGATGTGGGATACGGGAAAGGCTACCATTATGCCCATGATTTTGCTCATTCCACAACCGATATGGAGACCTTTCCTCCAGGAATGAAAGGGAAAAAATACTACACACCAGGATCTCTAGGATTGGAGAAAGAAATCAAGAAAAGGATGGATTGGTGGGAAGAGCAGAAGAAAAAAATTAAAAAAGAGTCAGAAAAAGAATAAAGAGAAGTTCAAAAAATCAACTTTTGCTTTCTTTCAACAGGTAATAAACTTCCCAACTGATATCATCGGCCACACATCCCACACAGGATTTTTTGGTGGTCAGAAGCTCTTCTTCATCAATTTTTTCTTTGAGTATTTTTTTGACCTTTTTCCTTATTTTATAAAGGAGGATGTAATTAATCACTTGGTTCTCCTCAGAGTCATCCTCAATCAAGATGATTATATAAAGTTGAGTGATTCTGAACGAAAATGATATTATACTAAAAATCGATGAGTATGAAAAAGATAAGTCTTCTTTTAATCCTTCTCTCGACTTGTTCATGCTCCCTGCATACCGCTTCTCCCAGTGTTTACCCTACCGGCATCATTTTTCCTTTGGTGAAGACTCAAGAAGTGAATTATAAAGGAAAAATATTGAGTCCTATGAGGAGGGAAAAGAATCATCTGTATTTTTCTACAGTTCCAGGATATGTTTACTGTGTGGACTCAGAAAAGGCCCAAGTCATATGGACATACCAGGTTCCTGTAAGCTTGAAGAGTCCTACCTATCTAGGAAAAGAAAATCTGTATTTTGTAGGAAGCTCCAATACGCTTTACTGTATAGACCGTCAGGGTCAGTTTGTCTGGAAAAAGAAATTTGACCAAACCATTACCAGCCCTCTCACTGTGGATTCCCGGAAGGTGTACCTGGGGACCGAAAAGGGGCAATTCTTTGCTCTGAAAGGGAAAGATGGAAGAGTTCTCTGGAAATACCGGGCTGGGGGAGCCCTCCGCACTCAGTCTGTGGTCACCACGGACAAAGTGATTTTTGGTTGTGACAATGGAAGCCTTTATTTTTTATCTCTCAATGGAAAGTTTTTGGGTAAAGATGAATTGAAGGAAAAAACAGCACCGACACTGAAAAAAGAGGATGAGATTCTTTATTTTGGTACCGAAGGGGAACATATCTACAGTTACCATTTGAAAAAGCGAAGGGTGAGATGGGAAGTGGAACTGGGGAGTCCCAGTTACACTCCCCCTGTCATAAAAGGAAAAAGACTCTTTTTTCTCTGCTGGAATGGGGTCCTCTACTGTCTGAATAAAAACAGTGGATCCATATTGTGGTGGAATACAGTGCCGGCCCGCAGTCATTACCGGTTGGAGGTGGTGGAAGATAAAATTGTGGTCACTTCTCTTTCCAGCCGCCTGCTGTCTTTTGATATAAAAACGGGCAAGGAAACGGGTTATTTCGAGTTTCCCCAAGAAATCAAATCAAACCCTCTATGGAAGGCTCCCTGGTTAATGGTAAACCTCTATCTTGACCAGAGAGAGCAGGGAAAACTCTGGTTTTTGGAAAAATTAGTGAAAGTTTCTCTCTCTGCATCAAAGGAACCCCCCGGACATTTAGGGGAGCCGGTGGTTTTTTCTGCAAAGGGTACAGGCTTTTTCCGAGCTCAATACCGTTTTCGACTCACCCGTTATGGAAAGCTTCCGTTTGGATGGAATCATTTTATCCTGTTTAAAGATAAAGAGAAACAGATTGTGCAGGATTGGTCTGAAAAAACTTCCTGGGAATGGGTCCCGGAGAAGGAAGGATATTACAAAATTCAGGTTGAAGTGAAAGATGAAAAAGAAAGAGCCGAAACAGAAATGAATTACTTTATAGAGATGGAAAAACCTGGAGTATCCCTTCAAGCCTCTCAAGAGCCGCCTGTATGGATTGGAGATGAAATTGTATTTCAGGCCAAGTCTATAGCCCTCCAGGCCCCTCAGTATGAATTTTATCTGACTCCTTTGATAGAAATGAGATTGGGATGGATGGGTTATGTTTTTATGCCTCAGGAAGAGGAAAATTTGGTTCAGAAAAAGTCTGAAAAGAACTCCTGGAAATGGATTCCGCAGGAAGAAGGACTTTATTCCATCCGGGTAAAGGTAGTAGGTGAAGAAGGAAAGGCTGAGGAGACCATAGGGTTGGCTGTAGAAAAGAAAGAACCTCAAGTAGAATTGAGTGCTTCTTCCAAGTCTCCTCAGGAGTTAGGAGTGAAAGTCAAGTTCACTGCCCAAGCCACTGGGTTTCAGAAACCTGTGTATGAGTTTTATCTTACCCCTTTAGTTCGGGTGACCTGGAGATGGGGTGGATTTTTGTTCCTTCCTTATAGAAAGGAAAAGCAAGTCTGGAAAAGTTCCCAAAAAAACTCCTGGCAATGGGTTCCTCCTGAAGAAGGGGCCTACCTGATTGAAGTGAAAGTCAAAGAAAAGGAGATTCAGGCTGAAGCTAGGTCCTTGTTTTTGATAAAATCGGAATAAATAAAAAAAGAGAAAGGAGAAAAAAGCATGAAAAGAGAAGAAGCGTTTCAACTGGTCCAAAAGCATCTTAAGAACAAAAATCTGATCAAACATTCTTTAGCCGTGGAGGCCTGCATGAGGGCTGTGGCGGAAAGATTGAACAAAGATGTCCAAAAGTGGGGATTGACGGGTCTTTTGCATGACCTGGATTATGAGATGACCGAAAAGAGTCCCGAACGTCATACCGATGAGACCGTGAATATTCTCAAGGATGAGGATGTGGACCCCGAAATCCTCCGGACCATTCAGGCTCATGCAGGGAAGGTTTCCTGCGAGAGTGAGATGGAATGGGCTATTTATTCCATTGACCCATTGACAGGGTTGATTGTGGCGGCTACCTTAATGCATCCTAGCAAAAAATTGAAGGAAGTGGACCTGGATTTTATCAAAAGAAGATACAAAGAAAAAAGTTTTGCCCGGGGAGCCAAGAGAGAAGATATCGAACAGATAAAAAATATCGGGATGGACTTGGATGAGTTCATTTCTATCTGTCTGAAGGCCATGCAGGGGATCCACAAGGAATTGGGTTTGTGAGCAGAGAAGAAGAATTTTTTCTTCCATCCGCTGAAAATCCCGGAGTAGGTGGGTCTAAGGATGGGATTTTTAAAGAAGGAAAGCTTTTTATGGATTCTTTTATTTGAACGGGAAAGGGATGAGATCGTGTGTATAAATTTAATGCACTCCACTTTGATTTAAGTTATAATGAAACGACTTAGGATAAAGTGGTGTCAATTTGAATGGAGATTTGATAATCTTAAAAAAGAATATTTCAAACTAAAAACTCAATATTATAAAAGGAGGTCATTACCATGAACAGCATTGTAAAGGTTCCACTTCCGAAAAATGAACCTTTGAATAGTTACGCTCCAGGAACTCCCCAGCGTGAATCTTTGAAAGAAAAGATGAAAGAGATGCTGGATCAAGAAATTGAAATACCCTTGCTCATCGGGGGAAAGGAGGTCAAGACAGGAGACCTTGCAGACTGCCGTTGTCCTCATGACCACAAGCACCTTTTAGGCAAGTACCACAAAGCAGGACCCAAAGAGATAGAGATGGCAGTGAAAGCAGCCAAAGAGGCATGGAAAGAATGGTCAGAGATGGATTGGTTAGACCGAGCTTCTATATTCCAGCGGGCTGCTGAGTTTTTATCCAAAAGATATCGGGATACCATCAATGCGGCTACAATGCTGGGACAGTCCAAAACAGCTCATCAAGCAGAGATTGATTCAGCGTGTGAATTGATTGATTTTGTCCGTTTCAACCTCCACTACATGAGTCACATTTTTTCCCAGCAGCCTTCTTCGCCCACGGGAATCTGGAATTATGTGGATTACCGCCCTCTGGAAGGGTTTATATTTGCGGTCAGTCCTTTTAATTTCACTTCCATAGCCGGAAATTTACCCAGCGCCCCCGCCATGATGGGAAATACTGTTTTGTGGAAGCCCGCATCTTCGGCTGTTTTTTCAGCTTACTATATCGCTCAAGTGTTCAAAGAAGCAGGACTTCCGGATGGAGTGATTAATTTTGTTCCGGGTTCGGGTCGATATGTGGGAGATCCCATTTTGGAAAAACCGGATTTGGCTGGAGTTCATTTTACGGGAAGTACTTCGGTATTTCAGTCTATGTGGAAAACCATCGGAGACAATATCAAAAATTACTGGACTTATCCGCGAATTGTTGGAGAGACAGGAGGGAAAAATTATGTGTTTGTTCATCCCTCAGCGGATTTGGACGAGGTGGTTACCGCGGTCATCCGGGGAGCTTATGAATATCAAGGTCAGAAGTGCTCGGCAGTGAGCCGGCTTTATGTTCCCTCCAACCGTTGGGAAACCTTCAAGCAGAAGTTATTGGATGAAATAAAAACAGTCAAAATGGGAGATCCCATGGATTTCACCAATTTTGTGAACGCTGTGATCGATAAAGGGGCTTTTGATTCCATTACAGAGTTTATTGATTACGCCAAGGAATCCAATGAATCGGAAATCATCCACGGAGGAAATTATGATGATTCCAAAGGCTATTTTATTGAGCCTACTGTGGTGAAGGTGACCAATCCCAGACACAAATTGATGGAAGAAGAAATTTTTGGCCCTGTACTCACAATCTATGTCTATCCTGAAGATGAATTCAAAGAAACCTTAGAATTGTGCAACAAGACCTCTCCTTATGGGTTAACCGGGGCTATTTATGCCACCGACAGAAAAGCCATTGCGGAAGCGGGAAAAGCTCTCCGGCATTCAGCAGGAAATTTTTACATCAACGATAAACCTACGGGAGCTGTAGTCAATCAGCAGCCTTTTGGAGGAGCCAGGGCTTCAGGGACCAATGATAAAGCAGGATCGTTCTTGAATCTGGTTCGATGGATCAGTACTCGAGCCATTAAGGAAAACTTAAATCCTCCTAAAAACTATAGATACCCTTTCATGGAGGAAAAATAGGTCACATGTCCATAAAAAGGGGGACAAAAGAATGAAGGAACTATTGGAAAAGCTTGGTATCAAGGAAGTTAACCCAGGGGTTTGTGCAGGCCCTGATGATTGGTTGGAAGATTCCCAAGGAAAAGAGCTCATTTCTACCAACCCCACCACTGGAGAGCCTTTGGCTAAAGTGATCCAGGCCACTGAGAACACTTATGAAGAAGTGGTGAGTCAGGCCGAAAGCTCTTTTTATGAATGGCGCATGACTCCGGCTCCAAAAAGGGGACTGGCTGTGAGAGATTTGGGACAGGCTCTTCGGGATTTGAAAGAACCATTGAGTGAACTGGTGAGCTTGGAGATGGGAAAGATAAAACCGGAAGGATTGGGTGAAGTTCAGGAGATGATCGATATCTGTGATTTTGCAGTAGGTCTGTCCCGCCAGCTTTACGGATTGACTATACAATCCGAACGGTCCCGCCATCGAATGTATGAACAGTGGCATCCTTTGGGTCCGATTGGAGTGGTCACGGCTTTTAATTTTCCAGTAGCTGTGTGGTCATGGAATACCGCGGTAGCGGTAGTATGTGGAGACCCGGTGGTATGGAAACCTTCTTCAGAGGTGCCTTTAACAGCGATTGCCGTGCAGAATATCGCCAACAAAGTTATGGCCGATCATGGTCTCAAAGGAATTTTCAATCTGGCCATCGGCCGCGGCTCTGTAGTAGGAGAGCAGATGATCAATGACCGTCGGATTTCTCTGATATCATTCACAGGATCCACCAAGATGGGTCGGAGAGTCTCTGAAGCTGTGGCCAAGAGGTTTGGCCGGACCATACTGGAGCTGGGTGGGAACAATGCCATTATTGTGGACAAGGACGCAGATCTGGATTTAGCTGTTCGCGCTGTTTTATTTGCAGCTGTAGGAACCGCCGGGCAGAGGTGCACTACCACCCGCCGGCTCATCATGCATAAATCCGTAGCCTCCGAATTGACTGAAAGGATTGTCAATGCTTACAAACAGGTCCGGATTGGGGATCCTTTAAAAGATGGAATTCTAATGGGGCCTTTGGTTAACCAAGCCGCTGTGGAAGATATGATGGGGGCTTTGGAGAAAGCTAAAGAACAGGGTGGAGAAGTCATCTATGGGGGAAACCGGCTCCCTGATTTAGGAGAAAGATTTGTTGAACCTACCATAGTCAAGATGCCTTCCCAGACAGAAATTGTCCATCAGGAAACATTTGCTCCCATTCTTTATTTGTTGGAGTGTGAAAATCTGGATGAAGCTCTGACGCTTCACAACGAGGTTCCCCAAGGATTGTCCAGCGCTATTTTCACCACAAGTCTTCTTTCTGCAGAAAAATTCCTTTCTCACGAAGGTTCAGACTGTGGGCTGGCTAATGTCAATATAGGAACCTCTGGAGCAGAGATCGGGGGCGCCTTCGGTGGAGAAAAGGAGACCGGAGGAGGAAGAGAATCCGGTTCCGATGCTTGGAAAGCTTATATGCGGAGGCAAACCACCACCATCAACTGGTCCAAAGAGCTTCCTCTGGCTCAAGGAATCAAGTTTGAATGATGGGGGAATCCAGAGTTACTCTGAAAACAGACATTGAAGAGCTTGTTAAAGAATTTCCGGAGTCGGTAAAATTTTTGACCAGTAGGGAAGTACGCTGCATAAAGTGCGGCGAACCTTTCTGGGGTTCCATTGGGGATTTGTTGGAAGAAGAAGAAATTGATGATCCTCAGGGACTTGTGGAAGAACTGAACCAGTATATTAAGGAAAAAAACTCTTGAGTTCTGTGGAGAACGGTTTGACCTTATCTTAAAAAATTCCGGAAGTCGGAGAAAAAAGTGATGAATTCTATTTTCTTGGGATGATCTTCACAGTCCACTGCGTTCAAGAATATTCCTTGGGTCAATTACAGAGTTTCAAAACAAAGGAGGAGCTCCCTTTGTTCCTTCAGAGGGCATAATCTTTTCTCGAAGGGAAGATTGGGAGGGACTCTGAGAAGGGAGAGTCGTTATTGACTTGGATTCTGATATTCGTTATGTTTAAAAATCCCCAGGAGTTGTTTGAGGATGACGGATAAAGAGAAAATTAGATTCAACCATATTTCTATTGAGGGTGTTCTCAAGTCCGGAAAAACCAAGCTGGCCAATAATCTGGCCCGAAAAATAGGCGGCAGAATTGTGTTTGATCGAACTGAAAATCCTTATTTAAAGGATTTTTATGACGAAAGGGAAGGAGCGGCTCTTTTGGCCCAGCTTGTTTTTTTAGTAAACAGATATCATCAGCAGTCAGCTTTGGTTCAGAGGAATCTGTTTGAAGAACGAATGATCTGTGATTATCTCTTCGAGAAAGATAAGATTTATGCTTACCAGACTCTCACTGATGATGAACTCATCGTTTATGAAAAATTATTCGGAATTCTCTCTGAAAGAGTCCCTAAACCGGACATGGCTGTATACCTGCAGATCTCCCTGCCTACTCTTTTGAAAAGGATTGCTAGGGAAGGAACAGATTTGGAAAAGAAGATTGCCGAAAGTTATTTGAAAGATCTCATCGAAGCCTTTGATTACTATTTTTTCAACTACCAATCTTCGCCTCTTCTGGTGGTGAAAGCAGATCATTTGGATTTCGATAAGGAAGAAGACCTTGATGACCTTATCGATAAGATCAAACAGATGAAAAAAAGCCCTCTGTATTATGTTCCTTTAGGCAGTTCTAAAGGGTTCCCGAAAAAGGATTGATAAAACTCAGACTCGGGGATTCAAAAGTTATTTCCCGAGGATATCTGACTTTACCTCAATCTCGATGAATAAGGCGGGATGGGGAGAAAGGAATGAGCATGACTGAAAAGAAAAACTCACCGGTGACCATTACTGATATTCAGGCGAAAAAAGGGAAGAAAGAAAAGATAGTCTCTCTCACGGCTTATGATTTTCCTGTAGCAAAGATTGTGAGTGAATCAGGGGTGGATTTGATTTTGGTTGGAGATTCTCTGGGCATGGTGGTTCTTGGTTATGAGAACACCATCCCTGTGACCATGGATGAAATGATCCATCATACCAAAGCGGTGGTGAGGGCTTCTCCCAAACCTCTGGTGGTGGGGGATATGCCTTATTATTCGTTCCACATATCCGAAGAAGAGACTCTCCGCAACGCATTCCGTTTTCTTAAAGAAGGCGGGGCTCAGGCTGTAAAAGTGGAAGGAGCCAGCCCACGGCGGTTAAAGATGATTGAAACTATGGTGGACTCCGGCATTCCAGTCATGGGGCATGTGGGATTGACCCCTCAATCCATTCATCAATTAGGCCATTTCAGAGTTCAGGGAAAGCAGGCCAAAGAAGCCAAAAGGATCGCTTCCCAAGCTCAAAATCTGGAGAAAGCCGGAGTGTTTTCCGTTATTCTGGAATGCATTCCCATGGAATTATCCAGGGTAATTACAGAAAAATTAAAAATTCCTACTATCGGGATTGGAGCTGGACCCTACTGTGATGGTCAGATTTTGGTTTTTCATGATTTAGTCGGTTATGCCCATGGCTATCTGCCAAAGTTTGTCAAAAGATACGCTCATCTCCACAGCATTTTGAGTGATGCTGTTCAGTCTTATATTCACGATGTTAAAGAAAAAAAATTTCCAGATGACCCTCATTCTTATCATGTGAAGTCCTCTAAGATATTGGATGAAGTGGATTGAGGAGAAGAAATGAAGATTATCTCTTCCATAGAAGATATGAAAAATGAGATGAGAGAATTTCGATGTCAGAACAAAACAAAGGGATTTGTTCCCACCATGGGATACCTTCATGAAGGCCATCTCAGTTTGGTTAGAGAATGTGTTAAAAAATCTGATTATTCAGTAGTAAGTATTTTTGTCAATCCGGCTCAGTTTGGTCCCGGAGAGGATTTTGAGGACTACCCCCGAGATTTTCAGCGAGACTCTGAGATTCTACGGAATGAAGGAGTGGATTGTTTATTTTATCCCAGTAATGAAGAAATGTATCCCCAGGGTTACAAGACATATGTTCAAGTTTATGATCTCAAGAATAAATTGTGCGGGCGCTCTCGTCCTCATCACTTCACGGGAGTCTGCACGGTGGTTTTAAAGTTGTTCCATATTGTCAATCCCCACCAGGCGTTTTTCGGGCAGAAAGATTTTCAGCAAGCCGTCATCCTTAAAAGAATGATCCGGGACCTTAACTTGGATGTGAATCTCCGAGTTCTTCCCATAGTAAGAGAAGAGGGAGGGTTGGCCGTGAGTTCCCGAAATACTTATCTCACGCCAGAGCAGAGAAAGGCAGCTCTCCGCCTGTATCAGAGTTTGCAGGAAGCTCAAAGAATGGTGGATCAAGGGGAAAGGAAATCTCAGAATATCATCCAGATAATGAAAAAGAATATCGAGAGTGAACCAGAGGCCCAAATTGATTATATAAAAATTGTGGATACCGAAAACCTGGATCCTCTCTCTGAATTAAATCAAGACGCTTTAGTAGCTTTAGCCGTTTTTATCGGAAAAGTAAGGCTCATAGACAATACCATTATTAAGCCAGAAGGGTGAGAACTATGTATCGAATCATGCTTAAAGCAAAGATTCACGGAGCCTGGGTGACTGAGACCAATATCGACTATGAAGGAAGTCTTACTCTGGATGAGTCCTTGATGAAAACCGGAGAGATGGTTCCTAATGAACAGGTATGGGTTTATAATGTCACCAACGGGGAAAGATTTACCACTTATTTGATCAAGGGTAAAAAAGATTCAGGAGTGATTGGGATCAACGGAGCGGCGGTTCATAAAGCTCAAAAGGGACATAAACTGATTGTAGCTTCCTACTGCCTTATTGATGAGCAGGAAATTCAATTTTTTCTTCCCAAAAAGTTGATATTGGATGAAAATAACCGGATAAAAGAGATAAAATAGTGAGGCATACTTTTGGCTGATGATTGAGGAATCTAAGGATAAAAGAGAGAAGGAGATAAAAGAGGATGTGTCCCGGTTGATCGAATCCATAAGGAAAGAAAATGATATGCTTCGGAAGATGATTGATTCCTTCAAAAAGCTTGAGCAGCAACAAGACAAAAAGACAGAAGAAAACAAAGGGGGATTATAGACCAAATTCTCTTTTCTGTCCCTTTCTACCTATATATAAAGGGAAAGGTTTCAGTTGTTTCCTGGAGTGTTATTAGAGAAAATTACTCGAGACGATAATTGGGGGCTTCTTTGGTGATGATGACATCGTGGACATGACTCTCTTTATACCCGGAGGGAGTCACTCTAATGAAATGGGCTTTTTCTCGAAGGTCGTATATGGATTTGCTTCCGGCGTATCCCATACCGCCTTTCAGTCCTCCCACCATCATTTGGATGATGTTGGATACAGAGCCTTTATGGGGCACTCTTCCTTCTATTCCTTCGGGAACCAATTTAGCTTTGCTGGGAAGCACGTCCTGAAAATATCTATCCCGGCTTCCTTCATGCATGGCTTTGAGGGAACCCATACCTCTGTAAGTTTTGTAGGAACGGCCCTGAAATATCACCACTTCACCAGGAGATTCGTCTGTTCCCGCCAACAGGTTTCCAATCATGACAGAACTGGCTCCAGCAGCGATGGCCTTGGTGATATCACCTGAATATTTAATTCCTCCATCCGCGATGAGAGGAATATCGGTGTCTTTGGTTATCTCGTAGACATCGGAGATACCCGTGATCTGAGGAATTCCAGCTCCGGTTACCACGCGAGTGGTGCATATGGAACCAGGTCCTACCCCGACTTTCACTGCATCTACCCCTAGATGGATAAGGTCTTTGGCCCCAGAGGATGTGGCGATATTTCCGGCAATAAGCTCCTGGTTCGGGAATTTCTTTTTAACCATCTTAATGGTGTCCAGTACCTTTTGGGAATGACCATGGGCTGTATCCACAATCAATACATCCACTTTAGCCTGGATCAATGCTTGGACCCGATCCAAAGTTTCTTCGGAAACCCCCACAGCGGCTCCCACTCTAAGACGGCCGAAATCATCCTTAACCGCGTGAGGGTATTGAATTCTTTTGAGAATGTCTTTATAAGTGATCAATCCTTTAAGATGGAAATTTTCATCCACCATAAGAATCTTTTCGATCTTATGCTTGTGAAAAAGCCTTTCTGCTTCTTCCAGGGGAGTGCCTACAGGGACAGTGATGGTTTTTTTGGTCATAACTCTTTCGATAGGAAGGTTCACTCTGTTTTCAAACCGAATATCTCTGTTGGTAAGAATCCCTACCAATTTGTTTTGTTCATCTGTAATAGGAAGTCCTGATATTTTATGCTTTTTCATCACTTCTTTGGCTTCAAAAATTTTATCCTGAGGTTTCATGGTGATGGGATTCACAATCATCCCGCTTTCATGTCTTTTGACTTTATCCACTTCCTCAGATTGTTTTTCGATGGACATATTTCGATGAATGATGCCCATTCCTCCCTGCTGAGCCAAAGCGATGGCCATTTTGGACTCTGTGATTGTATCCATGGCTGCGCTGATGATAGGGAGGGAAAGAGAGATACGGCGGCTTAATTTTGTTGAAACATCCACTTGGTGGGGGATTACATCGGATTTGGCTGGAAGGATGAGGACGTCATCAAAGGTTAAACCTTCCTTTATATTCTTAGCCAACATCTTGCTTCCTTTATTTTTTCTTTTTTTTCTTTTTTCTTTTTTTAGGGATGACTGACCTTGCTTCTTTCATTCGGTGAGGGGATTGATGAGGAGTGGGAGGTGGTTGAGTTGGGGATGATTGAGTGGGAGATTGGACCGGAGACTGAGGATTTTGGTGTTGGAAGTTCATGGGCTGCTCTTTTTTTTGGGGGAATTCTTCTTCCACAGTGGGTTGAAGAAGATACAGGTAACGGATGGTTTCTTCCTCGATGCGGTCCATCATTTGCTGGAACATTTCATAACCTTCTTTTTTGTATTCCACCAGAGGATCTCTTTGGCCATATCCCCGGAGACCGATGCCTTCTTTCAAGTAATCCATCCCTAGGAGATGGTCTTTCCATTGGGAATCAATAATTTGGAGCATGAGGATTCTTTCAAATTCTCTCATTTGTTCAGAACCCAAAATGCTCTCTTTTTCTTGGTATATATCCTTTAAAGAAGAGAGGACTTTTTCTCTCAATCCATCATAGGTGATAGAGTCCCAATCTATGTTGAGTTCATAGATATTCAAGCCGAATTGGGCCTCCACGGTGTTTTTAAATCCCTTTACATCCCAGTCTTCGGGAGGTTTTTCTTTAGAAGTGTGATTTTCCATCAGCCAGTCCACCAGAGTGACCACTAAATCCTGGATGTACTGCTCCATATTCTTGCCGCTGAGGATGTCTTTCCGCAGCTTGTAGATGGTTTGACGCTGTTTATTCATTACATCGTCATATTCCAGGAGATGTTTCCGTATAGAAAAGTTCTGAGATTCAACCTGATTTTGAGCCCGTTCGATGGCCCGGGTGACCATATTGTGTTGAATAGGCACGCCTTCTTCCACTCCGATTCTCTGCATCAATCCAGATATTCTTTCGCTACCAAATATCCGCATCAAGTCATCTTCAAGAGAAAGATAAAACCGTGAGGAACCCGGATCTCCCTGTCTGCCCGCTCTCCCCCTAAGCTGATTGTCGATACGGCGCGCTTCATGCCTCTCTGTACCAATAACATGCAAGCCACCCAGTTCCACCACTTTTTTATGTTCCATCTCGGTGATTTTTTTGGATTCTTTGTATGTGCTCTCCCATTCTTCCGGGGAAGCTTTTTCAGGATCGATCCCTTTTTTCTGGAGTGATTCCCAGGCCAAATACTCGGGATTTCCACCCAGGAGAATATCCACTCCGCGACCAGCCATATTGGTGGCAAGAGTCACAGATCCCACTCTTCCCGCCTGGGCGATGATCTGGGCTTCCATTTCATGATATTTTGCGTTCAAGATCACATGCTTAATTCCCTTTTTTTTCAAAAGAGAGCTGAGGTGTTCGGAGTTTTCTATAGAAGTGGTTCCTACTAGGAGTGGGCGGCCTTTCTGATGGAGCTCAGAGATTTCCTCTACCACAGCATTCCACTTTTCCCTGGCAGTCCGGTAAATGGAGTCCGGATAATGGTACCGGATGAGAGGTTTATTGGTGGGAATAACCACCACATCCAGATTATAGAGAGATTGGAATTCAGTGGCTTCCGTCTCAGCGGTTCCGGTCATTCCTGCGAGTTTATCATACATCCGGAAAAAATTCTGGAAGGTCACGGAAGCCAAGGTCTGATAATCTTCTTCGATGCGAACATTTTCCTTGGCTTCAAGGGCCTGGTGAAGCCCGTCACTGTACCTTCTGCCTGGCATCAGTCGGCCTGTAAATTCATCCACAATGATGACCTTTCCATTCTTGACCATGTAATCCTTATCTTTTTTAAATAAGTTGTGAGCTTTAAGAGCCTGGTTGATAGTATGGATGAGGTCCACGTGGGAAAGGTCAAAAAGATTTTGAATCCGAAGATATTTTTCGGCCTCTGAAACTCCTTCTTCAGTCAGAAAAACCGTCTTGGTTTTCTCATCAATTTGAAAATGTTTATTATTGCTGAGCCTTTTGACTAGGTTGTTGACCTTGTAGTAAATGGATGTGGATTCTTGAGTAGGCCCAGATATGATAAGAGGGGTCCGGGCTTCATCTATCAATATGCTGTCCACTTCATCCAGGATGGCAAAGTGATGCTGAGGTTGGACAAGGTCGGCCAGGCTGAATTTCATATTATCCCGAAGATAATCAAAGCCAAATTCATTATTGGTTCCGTAAGTGACCGCTTTCCTATAGGCTTCTTTTCTCTGGGCATCGTTCATTTCATGCTGAATGGTCCCCGCTTCCATTCCCAGGAGATTGAACACAGGGCCCATCCACTGGGTATCTCTTTTGGCTAAATAGTCGTTGACGGTGACGATATGTACACCCTTTCCTGTCAGAGCATTGAGATAAGAAGGAAGGGTAGCTACCAGAGTTTTTCCCTCCCCTGTTTTCATCTCGGCGATTTTTCCCTGATGGAGGGCCACTCCTCCCAGCAGCTGAACATCAAAAGGACGCATGTGAACAGTTCGACGGGCTGATTCGCGGACCACGGCAAACGCTTCAATCAGAATATCCTCTAGAGAAGCCCCTTGATTGAGCCTTTCTTTAAACTCGGAAGTTTTTTGTTTGAGCTGTGAATTATCGAGCTTCTGGATTTGAGGCTCCAGCTCGTTGATGGCAGGGATGTAGGGTTGGAGTTTTTTCAGGTCTCTCTCATTTTTTGTTCCGAATATTTTTTGAATCAGCCATCTATACATTTATATCTTTTGTAGCAGAAACCCCCGATATTGTCAATTGAGAGGAAGAAGGGGACGGTTCCTTTTAAGAGCATTTGGAATATGAAAGCCTGGTTGATTTTTTTCTCTGGTTTTTTTATCATCTTGTGTAATTTAAAAGACATTCTTTTCTCTATTCTATCAAGTTGGGATTGGATGAAAAATGGTAAGTTTAATCAAAGCTCCTCACGATAAAACCTTAAAAATAGTGGAAGTGAAGGGAGGTCATGGAGTTCGACGGAGGCTTCTCTCCCTGGGTTTTCATAAAAATGACACGGTGGAACTGGACTCTCGAGGTATATTAAGAGGCCCCCTAGTAGTGAAGAACCTGACTTCAGGAACTTCTGTAGCTTTGGGGCGGGGTGTGGCTCAGAAAGTCATGGTAGAGATAGTTGGTGATAAAAAGTAAATTTCCAGATATTGTATTTATAGGACAGCCCAACAGCGGAAAAAGCACTCTGTTCAACGCCGTCGCCGGTCTGAAAGCAGAAACTTCCAATTTTCCGGGTACCACCGTTAAGCACTCCCACAGCAAAGTTAGGATAAAAGGACAAGTTTTAAATATCATTGATCTCCCTGGATCATATTCTCTAAATCCTTCCGATGCGGCCGAAAAGGTTTCTCTTCGGCACATTTTTCTTGAAAAACCCGAGGTGATCATAAATGTCGTGGATGCCTCTATTCTGGGACGAAGTCTGGAGCTCACTCTAGAGTTGATTGAAATGGGATACCCGATGGTGGTTGCTTTAAACATGATGGATTTGGCTGAGAAAAAAGGGGTCCGCATTGATATTCCCAAATTGGAGAAACTTCTGGGGGTGGAGGTTATCCCTACCATCGCTTCTCATGGACGAGGAGTGAAAGAAGTTCTGGATAAGGCTGTAGAGGTTCTGGAAAAGCCCCAGACGGCGCCTTCTATCAGGTGGTCCAAAGACGTTGAAGATAGGATTCAAGAATTTGAGGAACAAATTCCTCTTGATTTTCCCATGGTGGCGAATAAAAGATTTTCAGCTGTCAAAATGATTGAAGCTGGAAAATTATATTTTGACCAGATGCTGAAAAGCTTGAATCCCGCTTTGAAAAAATCACTGGATGGGACCCGGAAAAAACTGGAGAAGAGTCACAGTGCACCGGCTTATGAGGTGATTGCGGCCGAAAGACATCACGCAGCGATGAAAATATTCGAAGAGAGCAGTGAAGTGAAGAGAGGAGGGGGTGCCTCTTTTTTAGAAAAAGTCGACGACCTTATCATGCACCCCGTAATGGGATATTTTGTCCTTTTAGCCGTGTTTTTAGGTTTTTTCTTTATTATTTTCCAGGTGGGAAGTCCTGTGGAAGAGCTTCTGTTGAATCCTCTCAACAATCTGAGAGATTTCCTTTCCTTAAATATAGGGGGAGGGTTGTTTTATTACATCCTGGATGGATTCATACAGGGAGTCGGGGGAGGAATTGCTATTGTTCTTCCATATTTTATCCCTCTACTTTTTTTGATGTCCCTGCTTGAAGATGCCGGATACCTGGCACGAGCCGGATTTTTGATGGATACCTTTATGCATAAAATAGGTCTCCACGGAAAATCAGTTTCTCCATTTATTTTGGGGTTTGGTTGTAATGTCCCCGCGATCGTTTCCACCCGGATATTGGAATCCAAGAGGGATAAAATAATTACCTCTCTTCTCATTCCTTTTATTCCCTGTTCGGCCCGGACCACGGTTATCCTGGCTTTGGTTGCCTTTTATCTGGGGCCTCTATGGGCTCTTGGGTTCTATGTGGTGAATATATTTCTGGTGGGAGTGATAGGGAGATTGTTGACTTTATTCTTCAAAATGCCCTCTCCGGGTTTGATCCTGGAGATTCCTTCTTTGAAGTTTCCTTCTTTGAAAAATATCGCCCAAAAAACTTATATACATCTTCGTTCCTTTGTCAAATTTGCCTGGCCTCTTTTGATTGTGGGGAGTGTGATACTGGGGTTGATGCAGTATTTCCGGCTGGACCAGGGAGTCAATTTGATTCTGGCTCCGTTGGTGGAGAATGGTCTCGGTTTACCCAGAGAACTTGGGGTCACTCTTGTTTTTGGTTTTTTAAGAAAGGAGCTTTCTTTGATCATGATGCTCCAAGCCCTGGGAGTGGAATACCAGAATCTTTTGACTATGGTTACCCAACAACAGTTGGTTGTTTTCACTGTATTCATCAATTTCTTCATTCCCTGTTTGAGCACGGTAGCCATTATCTGGAAAGAGATCGGAAAGAAAATTGCTTTTCTATCAATTGTTTTGAATACTGGAGTGGCCGTTTTGCTGAGTTTAGTGGTGAGGCTCCTTTTTGGAATATAAAAAATATTATTTTTCCAGGACGATGGTGGCCACGGCGTATTCATCCAGATGGGATAGAGAAATAAATATTTTCTGGAATGAAAAGTCGGTGGGGTCTTTGATATGGAGCTGAGGTTTTCCAGAGGGCAGGTTGGAGACTTCCACATCAGTCCATTTTATTTTTTTCCCGATGGCTTTAAAGAAAGCCTCTTTAGCTGCGAACCGGGCAGCCAAGTGCTGGAATTTATTTTTTTTATTCTGGCAGCAATCAATTTCCAGAGGGGTGAAAATTCTTCGAAGAAACCGGGGATTTTTCTGGACAAGTTTTTTGATTCGATCCACTTCGATGATATCCACACCAATGCCGGTGATCACTTTCCTGCTCCTTTATCCATGAGATGTGTTCCTCATTATTGAAAAATTGACCGTGTAAATCAAGAAGTCATTAAACGGGGAAGAGGGAAAAACCTCAATAGTTTTAATGATCCCATCCCATCTATGCCATTATGGAGTGGGGGCCTCTTTCTTTTTCAACCTTTTTTTCAATTCATGGGCTGTTCGGGGGCCGATGATTTGAGCCAGTTCTTTTGGAGGGGCCTTTTGGATATTTTTTAAGGTTTTGTACCGGGAAAGCAGAGCCGCCTTTTTCTTTTTGCCGATTCCTGGAACCTGTTCCAGTGGGGAAGAAAAGCTTTGCTTTTCTCTTCGTTTTCTGTGAAAAGAGATGGCAAACCGGTGGGCTTCATCTCTTACCATTTGGACCAGCTTCAGGGCAGGAGAGTGCCGGTCCAGAGATATCCCGTTTTTTACAAAAGGAGTATAGATCAGTTCTTCTTTTTTGGCTATAGAAATGACAGGGAGATTTGTCCATTGAAGGTCCTCCAGAGCTTTTGAAGCAGCGCTGAGTTGGGGTTTTCCTCCATCTACAAGGATTAATTGAGGAAAGGTTTGATTTTCTCGGAGAAGCCTCTGGTATCTCCGGTGAATCACTTCGTATATGCTGGCAGCATCGTCAGCCCCTTGAACGGTTTTGATTTTATACTTTCTGTATTGGTCTTTATCCGGGGCTCCCTCTTCAAATACGACTAAAGAAGCCACTGATTCCTGGCCCCCAATGTTAGAGATATCGAAACCTTCGATACGCTGGGGAAGGGATTCCAAACCCAAAATATTTTTCAATTCAGAAAGAGGATTTAAATCCCCGGACTTTTGGGTTAGAACAGCTTTGGCGTTGCTCTGGGCCAGGTTCACCAGCCTTTTGTTTTTGCCTCTTTGAGGACTACGGATATCTACTTTTTTCCCCCTTTTTTTTGAAAAATTTTGAATCAATTGAAAGTTTTTCTCTGGGGTGAAAGGAAGAAGAATTTTTTCCGGGATTTGATGACTTTGGTAGTACTGCTCCAGCTGAGATGAAAGAATTTTTTGGGTTGACATTCCTTTGGTTTCGGGGACTAGGATGCTCCGGGATTCTCTAACTTTTCCTTTTCTCATAATAAACACATAAAGAGCCGCTCTTCCGTTCTCCTTAAAAAAACCAAAGATATCTTTATTTTCCTGCTGTGTGGAAGTGAGTTTGGGCTTTTCCTTAATCTCTTCAATGGTGTGAATCAAGTCTCTCCAGTGGGCTGCCTGTTCATAATCTTGATGGTCTGCAGCTTCTTTCATTTTATTCCGGAGAACCTTCAACAATTTTTGGGATTTTCCTTCCAGAAACAATAAGGCGTTCTCCACTCTTTCTTTGTATTCAGATTTGGAAATATAATTCACACAGGGAGCTGAACAGAGATTCAATTCATATTCCAGACAAGGCCTTTTTCTTTTTCCCGGGATTTCTTCTTTGCAGTTTCTGATTCCAAAATAGCGGTTGAGGAGATGGATGGTTTTTTTTGCTTGATTGGGGGGATTGAAAGGACCAAAGTATCTGGAATGATCAGGTTTAACTCTCCGGGTGAGGGAGACGGAGGGATATTCTTCTTGTAAATTTATTTTCAAATAAGGAAAACTCTTATCATCTTTTAACCTTAAATTGAATTTGGGTTGATACTGTTGGACAAAATTATTTTCCAGAAAGGCGGCCTCTTTTTCCGAGTCGGTGAGGATAAAATCGATATCTGAGGTTTCGGAAAGTATGTTATGGACTTTTGAATCAGCGGAGGAGAGGAAATAAGAGGTGACCCGGTCCTTAAGAGACCTGGCTTTGCCGATATAAACAACTTTTCCCTTCTTGTTTTTAAAAAAATAGATGCCTGGTTTTTTGGGAAATTGTTCTACTTTAGATTTCAGAGAGTTCCTGGATTCAGTCGACAATTTCTAATTCCTTTTTCTTCAAGTTCTTAAGTTCATCTCTCAATTGGGCAGCCTTTTCAAATTCCAGGTTTTGTGCGGCTTTTTTCATCATTTTTTCCAGTTTTTTCATCTTTTCCTTTCTTTTTTGAGGAGTAAGGTAGACTTCTTTATCTTCGTAGACTCTGGAGAAATCGACGTGGTCTCTTTCGGGAACACTGGATAGCACTTCGTCAATACGTTTTTGAATGGATTGAGGAGTGATGTTGTTTTTTTGGTTATATTGTTTTTGGATTTTTCTTCGTCGGTTGGTTTCATCGATGGCCTTTCTCATGGATTCGGTAAGGGTGTCCCCATAGAGAATGGCCTGAGCGTAAACATTTCTGGCGGCCCGCCCAAAGGTCTGGATGAGAGAAGTGGAAGAGCGAAGAAATCCTTCTTTATCTGCATCCAGAATAGCGACCAGGGATACTTCGGGAAGGTCCAGTCCTTCTCTTAATAAATTGATCCCCACCAGAGCATCATATTTTCCTTTTCTCAAGTTTCTCAGTATTTTTACTCGGTCTAACGTGTCGATTTCTGAATGGAGGTATTGAACATTTATTCCCGATTCATGGTAATAACGAGTGAGGTCTTCAGCCAAGCGTTTGGTGAGAGTGGTCACTAGAGTTCTTTCATTTTTCTGAGACCGTTTTTCGATTTCATTTTTCAAATCATCTACCTGGCCTTTAGTTGAGCGAACCTCGAGTTGGGGATCGATCAGTCCAGTAGGCCGGATGATTTGTTCCACAGCATGATGATTTGTTTTATCCAGCTCGTAGGGTCCCGGAGTAGCAGAGACATACAGAGTCTGGCTCAATTTTTTTTCAAACTCTTTGAAGTTTAAAGGACGGTTATCCAGAGCCGAAGGAAGCCGGAATCCGTGTTCCACCAGGGTCTCCTTTCGGGCCCGGTCTCCGTAATACATGCCCCCGATCTGAGGAATAGTCATATGGGATTCGTCAATAATGATGAGAAAATTGGAGGGAAAATAATCCAGAAGAGTGTAAGGAGGTTCTCCAGGGTTTCTCAGGCTGAGATAGCGGGAATAGTTCTCGATTCCAGGGCACCATCCCAGTTCCCGGAGCATCTCCAGGTCATAAAGAGTCCTTTCTTCGATTCGATTGGCTTCGATAATTTTTCCCTGGTCCTTGAAATAAGCGATCTGGTTTTCCAGTTCTTTTTCGATGCTTCGGATAGCATAATCCATCACGTCACTGGGGGTGGAGAAGAAGGTTCGGGGATAAAGCACCACTTTATCGAAGGATTCCCTGACCTTTCCCAAAAGGGGATCCAGGGAGAATATATTCTTGATGCGGTTTTCTTCCAGTTCAATCCGGTAAGCATAGTCTTCGTAGGAAGGAAAGATATCCACCAGGTTTCCGCGGAGTCGGAACGAACCTCTTTTGAAATCTTCTTCTTTTCGTTCGTACTGGATGTACACAAGTTTCTTCACGATTTCTTTTCTGGAAATCTCCTGATTTTTTTTCAAAGGAAAACTCATGGAGTAATAAGTTTCAGGGGAGCCTATCCCGTATATACAGGAGACCGAGGCCACAATGATAGCATCTCTCCTCTGGAAAAGGGAATTGGTGGCCTTGAGCCTCAAACGGTCGATTTCATCATTGATGGTGGCTTCTTTAGCAATATAAGTGTTGGAAGCAGGAATATAGGCTTCAGGCTGGTAGTAATCGTAATAGCTGACAAAGTATTCCACCGCGTTTTCAGGAAAAAAAGCCCGGAATTCCTGGTAAAGTTGGGCAGCCAGAGTTTTGTTGTGGGAAATTACCAGCACGGGACGGTTCAGCTTTTCAATGAGATTGGCCATAGTGAAGGTTTTGCCCGAGCCGGTGACTCCCATCAACACTTGATGTTGATTGTATTGATTGTTCAAGCTGTGAAAAAGCTCATCGATAGCTTGAGGCTGATCTCCGGTGGGTTGATACTGGGAATGGAGTTTGAATATTTTCATCAAAGTTTATTATAGCAAAAAATAAAAAAATATTAGTTGACTTTGACGTCCCAAATTGTAGCTGCCACCAGTGTGGAAGGAAAATCTGCGAGTTTGGGCCTGGAAGGGTCTTCTTATGTCGGGGGAAAACTGCCCGTTTCTTTGGGAGGTTTTTCCAAAACTCCGGTGGAGAAAGCTCTCCGAGTGTGCATCCAAAAATCTGTGGAGTATATTATGAGCAAGACTCCCGATGAGTATTACCGACATAAGAAATAATCGGATTTACTGAGAAGAAGTCATTTTCACGCTTCCCTTAAATTGAGCCCCTTCCATTATGGAAATTCGGGAAGCGGAGATATCTCCCACTAATTGACCCTCTTTTTCGATGGTGACCTTTCCTGAAGCATAAAGGTTGCCCTCGACTTTGCCTCGAATGATGATGTTGTGCACATAAATCTCTGCCTCTACTACGGCGTTGGGTTCTATAATCAGGTTATTTTGTTTTAAATTGATCTTTCCATGGACTCGACCTTCGATGGTAAGATCATCTTCTCCAGTGATTTCTCCGTCCAGAGAAATAGGGAGACGCAGATAAGAGGAATCTGTATCCTTCAAATTGGATTCTCTGATTTCTCTTTTTCTATTCTTTTCTTGCAGAATGAGCCTCCTGTTTCTTCTCAGGAAGTGCATCGATTATAATTTTGTCGTCTGGACATGTCAATAATTGCAGGAGATTTGACATTGAATTTGAGGCTGTGGTATAGGCTATGAGTCTTGATTTTCAGATGAATAAGGAGATATGGATGGATCGAAGAGATTTTTTCAAATTCGGTTTAGGAGGAGCCGGTCTGACTATCGGAGAAAGCCTAACCGGGTCATCGGATTCTGACTCTTCTCTTTCAGGAAATCATGAGTTTGATCATCCCTGGTGGGTGAATCGTTTGGAGGAGCCCAAACTGCCTGTCGATGACCGGGTCTATTCCCGTTTCAATTCACGGAAAAATGTTTTTGGTTCCATGGTCAAATACTATGGGATGAAAAATTTGAAAGAATTGAGGGAAAGGTCTCAAAAAAAGACCCAAAGATATTACAGAGAAAATCGCCCCGGTTACAGACTGCAGGATCGAGCGTTGGCCGACGCCGGTTGGGTGATTTCTCGGTTGGGAGGACTCAACCGGGGAACTCGGTCCTGGACCCGGAATTTTGTCCGGACCCCCCAACAGAGAGGAGTGGAAGAGTATAAAGGTTCCCTTGGAGAAGCGGCTCATATGATCAAGGCAGCCGCCCGTTATTTTGGGGCCGCTACGGTGGGAATCACTCGATTGGACCGCCGACACATCAATGCTAAAGAGAGAGGAAAAAGGATTGTTTTTGAAGGTGTGGAAGAACCCTACGGAAATAAAGAAAAATTGGTGATCCCTGATAAGTGTAAATACGCCGTTTCTATGTCTGTGCAGATGTCTCTGGATAACATCGCTTGTTCTCCCACCGCCCTCAGCAGTGCAGGCTCTTCTATGGGATACAGCCGATGTGAGTTTTTGGTCGCCGGTTTGACAGAGTTCATCCGAGGACTGGGTTATGTAGCGATTCCCAGTGTGAACGATTTAGGTTCGAGTGTGGCCCCGGCTGTGGATGCGGGGTTAGGGGAGCTTGGGAGAACCAACCGGTTGATCACTCCTGAATTTGGACCTATGGTCCGATTGTGCAAGGTCCTCACGGACCTCCCTCTGGCTGTAGATAAACCCATTGATTTTGGTTTGCTCGAATTCTGCAAGGTCTGTAAGCGCTGTGCGGAAGCCTGTCCCTGCAACTGCCTTTCCTTTGAAGATGAGCCCAGTTTTGAAGTGAAAGGTCCCTGGAACAACCCTGGTCACAAGGCCTGGTTTGAGGATTCTCCCCAATGTTTGGCTTACTGGCAGGAATCCACCTCCGGATGCAGTAACTGTCTTCGGGTTTGCCCGTGGACCAAAAAAGACAAAACAGTCATTCATCAAATCATCAAAGGGGCCAGCGCCAAAATACCGGCTTTGGATGCCTTCTTCACTTCCATGGATGAGAGTTTCGGTTACGGAAGACAGAGAAGTGCCCGCAAATGGTGGGATTTGAATCTGCCAGAATACGGAGTTGATACCACTCAAGGAAAGGGGTAAATCATGAAAAGAAATGAGGGATACTGTTATCTTAAGATAAGGAAATGTCCCTTTTATATATGGATTATTCGGGGGCTGGGGATTGTGTGGCTTGTTTTTTGGGCTGAGGTAGCTGTTGGATCCCGTATGGAATTAGAACCTCGGGCTTTTGGGATTTCAATCGGCGTTTTTACAGTCAGTTTGATTCTGGGCCTTTTTCTATGGATAAGAGGGAATTTGAAGAGGAAAAAGAAATCTCTATGAGAAAAAACAGGGGAATTGAATAATGGATGATTTCAGTCAAATGTATTCAGAAATTCATCCGGAGACTTTTATCGCTCCGGGAGCCTGGGTGATTGGAAGGGTCATTCTCAGAAAAGGGGCCAGCGTCTGGTACAACAGTGTATTGAGGGGAGATATAGAGGAAATTATTATTGGTGCGGATTCCAATATTCAGGATAACTGTGTGGTTCATGTGGAAAGTGACCAAAAGACTCGAGTGGGAGACAGGGTCACCGTAGGACATCATGTGGTTCTCCACGCTTGTACGGTGGAGTATAACTGTTTGATCGGGATGGGCTCTGTTCTTCTTGATGGATGCCATATTAGTGAAAATTCTGTGGTGGCCGCAGGTTCTGTCATCCCTCCTGGGAAAAAATATCCTCCTCGTTCTTTGATCTTGGGTTCGCCAGCCCGAGTGAAAAGGGAACTGAAATCTCAAGAACTGGAAGAGGTGACCGAGAGCGCTCAAAGATACAAGAAATACTGGGAGGCCTACTTGAAAAAGGGGATACCTATCTATAGAGGGAAAAAGCAATCCTAAAAAGGAAACCGGATTTTATGAATAAGAAAAGGAAAGAATTCAAAAGACAAAATCTTTCCCAGTCCCTTAATTCCAGTCCCTGGGCTGTGCTGGGAGAACTGGTAGGAGTTCTTTTTCTGATTGGCCTGATTTTTGCAGCCGCTTATCTAACCGGGAGTGCTTTTCTGGCTCTTTTAACTGTGGTGGGAGCTTGGCTGGCTGTGTGGTTGACTCTGTGGTTGAGAGGAAGGGGGTGGGAAGAATTTGGCTTCCAAATCCCAAAGAGTTGGGGACAAATTCTACTGGTGGCGGTGGGAGGAACTCTTCTCATCCATATGCTGATGAGTTTTATTTTGAAGCCATTTATCACTCAACTCACAGGTGAATCTGTGGATATCAGCCGGTTTGATCCTGTAAGAGGGAATTTGGTTTATCTTTTAATGGGTCTATCTGTTGTATGGACATTGGCGGCTTTTGGGGAAGAGATGGTTTTTCGAGGTTATTTACTGAACAGAATCGCTGATTTATTCAAGAATAGATATACCGGCTGGGCAGTGGGATTGATTGTAAGTTCTATAGTTTTTGGTTTGGGTCATCTGTATCAGGGAATTTCAGGAGCCATCTTGGCCGGGTTTTTCGGTATGGTTTTTGCTCTGGTCTATTTAGTCAGCGGCCGGAACTTATGGGTTCCTATTTTACTGCACGGTTTTTATGATACCTCGGCCTTCCTTATCCTGTATTTCAGTTTGGATAAAACTGTGTTATAAAATCTTTACTGTAAAAAATGTCACTCATTTTTCAGCGGAGTATCTGGCATATCCGTTTTTACGTCAAATTCGCTTAACCGCTGGATGAGTTTTTTATCCCGGAGATATCTTTTGATTTCAATAGATTTCTTTTTGCTGAATACACCCAGCCTCTTTCTGTATCCTTGATCATCGTAAAAGTATAAGGCTTTTTTCCATTTAGCTCTTTTGAGAGCTTCTTGTATTTGAGTTTGAGCTGCGGGCATTTTTTCCTATATTCATTTTTATGCAAAAAATATGCCATATTATTGACCAAAAAGGGCAATCCACCACTACTCCAGACCCTGAAAAAAATAGAAGATTTCGTGATATCGGAATATCTCTTATTTATAAAGAAAATAGAGGGATGAAGGAAACCACTGTTGACTCAATCATATTTGAGTCGGGTTTCTTTGTCGCAGAGAGTGGGTTGTAAGAATTCTTTCCATTCAGGTTTATCCCAAGTGTGTAGTTTTTGATGAGTGAGATAGTATTTTTGTGGAATAGGGTGGGTTCCCACAACCACTTCCAGACCGTATTTTTCCGGTATGAATCGGCTGAAATATTCAATAGAGGGACAGGGAGGGTATCCCACCACAAAGCCTGTGGCCAGATGGATGATATCGGCTCCATTTTTTTTCATTTCGTCGGGAGCGTACTCGATATTCCCTCCGGGGCAGCCTCCACAGGTGGTGAATCCGACCAATTCCACATTTTGGTTTTTGTACCGGGAAAAAGCTCCTTCTCTCCTTCTTAAGGAGCGCAGACATTTTCCTCCGGCACAGGTATGCCACCGGTCACAGATGATAATCCCCAGTTTTATGAGTTTTTTGTTGGAAAGATGAGGATTTGAAGCTTCACTGTTGGGTTTGGCTTCTCCCTCTTTCTTTCCAAGAAGGGAGAAGGTGCCGGCAAAAGTGGAGGCGACCAGGATGTTTTGGCAGAATTTTCTCCGGGATAAATGGTTCATCTGATACCTCCTATAATGGGATCAAATTTATTGAAGAAAAGAACGTAGCAGATAATCCCCCCTTTGTTAAGAAAAAAAAGAAAAAATGAGAAAAAATGGGGTAGGACCGAATATAAGTTACAGATAATAAACAAGTTAAATTAATAAATCCTCTTTATTGATTTATTATCAACAATTTAACTTCGGTCCGACCCCATTTGAACATTTGAGCTCTTAAGATTTGATTTGAGAAGAAATTTCCTCCCAGGCTTTATACACGGCGAACACATTTTCAGGTCGAGCTCCGGGACCAAATTCACATTGGGCGATAACCCCTCCTTCGGAGTAGAGATGATTCCATATCTGGAATACGGCGTTCTTGATTTCTTGGGGACTCCCTTTGGGAAGAAGATGGAGCCGGTCCATTTGACCCCAAAAAGTTATCCTGCCTTTCAACTTTTGTCCCAGCTTCTCCACTCCCATGCTAAAAACCTGTGAGTTCAAGGCACCGATCCCGATTTCCACAAAGTCCGGCAGAATATCAAAAATATAACCATCCGAATGCATAAATACATACTTTCCAGACTTACGAGAGATATCGATATAATCTTTGTACATAGGTTTGAATATTTCTCTGAAGGTTTGGGGATGGACCAGCATCTGTTCTTGGCTTCCCCAATCATCCATCAGGAAAAGGGCATCCACTTCGGTCTGGGCCCAAACTTCTGCTTTCCGGCAGTAAATTTCATGAATCCGCTTCAGCAGCTCAAAAAACCCGGAAGGACGGTTAGCTATATCCAGGAACGTATTCTCCGGCATGCGGAGAAACTGGTACCTTTCAAAAGGCCGACAGGGAGACCCGGCAATGACAAACTTATCCGTATTCCGGCAAAATTCATTTATTTTGGAAATATCCAAACTGAGAAGAGCTTCGGGCATTTTCAATTTTTCCAAATCATCCCAATCTTTGATCACGGGATCCTTCACCTTTCCCATCACTCCTTTTTCCACATTATAAAACGTACATCCCCACTCATCGGTATAGGTTCCGGGTTTATAGGGATTTCCTCGAGTGCCCAACGATTTTTTGTAAACAGCGGGAGCGCTCACGATATCATCTGGAAAAAGGGTCTTCAGTCTGCGGACTTTTTGAGGAAAATTCTCTTCAGCCCACGGCAAAATCCATTTTTGCCGGGGAATTCGGGAGGGAGAATCGAATTGAAGTGTTTTCTGAACCAATTCCTTTGAAGTCATTTATCCGACTCCTTGATTCTTTTTTTAAACTTTCAATATTTAAAAAGAGTGGACTTTGATTGGTATTTTTATTAATCCAAATTCATCTTCCTATAAATATCATAAATTGGATTCATAAAAAATGGGGAGAGTTTTCTTTTACCTTTTTACTTAATTCACCTAGAAAATAGCTATTGGTGAAATATATCCTTTTTAAGGATAGGTCCTGTCCCGGGACGTATTTGATTGAGCGAGAAAGGCGAGACCTTTATTCAAATTTTTCTTGACATTGATTCTTCATTTCTTTAAATTATATAGGAAAGCGATATATCGGAAAACGATATTAATGGAGGATTAACGTGTTCAATCCAGACAAAAAGAAAAATCAAGATCAGGAGAAAGTATCCCGATTGAATCAAGCCTTTCTGGTACTGGTCCATTTTTTCCACAATCGAGCCAATCAATTCTGTAAGACTTTGAATCTCTCTCTTCCTCAGTACCGGATGCTCATGATTATCAAAAAGGAAGGATCCATATCAGTGAACAGCCTTCGCTCCAAAATGGATACGGCTCAAAGTACCACCAGCGAGATGATTGACCGATTGGTGAAATTGAAGTTGGTAGTCCGGAAAAAGCATCCTCGAGATCAACGCATTACCTTTTGCCAGCTCAGCCAAAAAGCCCAAAGATTATTCCAAGAAATGATGGATCGAATGAATCATTATTTCCAAAAGATGCTGGAAAATCTCGATGAAAAAGAGCAAAACTCTTTGATTCAATCCATGGAAAATATTGTGGATTTGCTTTCTGTGATCCAGAAAAAGGAAGAGAAATAAAGTTAATCAAGATGTCGAGTTCATTTGATACAAAATGTCTGAAAATGAGGAGTTGCAAATGAAGCATAAAATTCCAAGATTTTTTATTGGACTGTGGGCCTTTCTTTTTCCTCTGATTTCTTTGAGTTCATTGAATGCCCAGGAAAAGATTGATTTGAACCGGTCTGTTTTTAGAGCTCTTGAGAAAAACAATTTAATAAGAATCTCTGATCTTTCCGTTTCCATTGCCCAGAAAAAAGTCCAGGAGAGCAAATCGCAGTACTGGCCTTCTCTCCAACTCAGCAGCACTTATACTCGGGTAGGCAGGATCCCCTCTTTTACCATTCCTATGGGAAAGAAAGAACAAACATTCCAATTGGGCACCCACAACAGGATAAATGCAGGTGTGGAGCTTAAACTTCCCTTGTTTACCTGGGGAAGGATCAAAGGTTCCGTTGAACTCTCTGAATCAGGTAAAAAGCTGTCCCAAATAGAAAAAAAACAAAAAATTATTGAGATAAAAAAGAATGTGTTGAGGTCTTTTTATTCCGCTGTTTTGAGTAAAGAAATGATGGAATTAGAAAAAGAGAGTGTTTCCCGGGCCCGGAGATTATTCACCATATCCAAAAAAAGATTTGAAGCCGGAAATATCCCCCGATTGGAACTTCTTCGCACCAAGGTTCAGTTAAAAAATGCTCAAAGTCAGCATGAGGAGGCCCAAAAAAATCTCCATCAAAGCAAAATTCTTTTAGGAAAAACCATCGAAATGGAACCGAAAGATTTCATTATTGAAGGAACACTTCATTTTGAGCCCCTTTCTGTAGATTCCTCCCAGCTTATTGAAAAAGCCTATAAAAACAGGAAAGACATACAGATTCTGGAAGTCCAAAAGAGGATGAAGGAAAACCAGATTCATATAGCTAAGAGCGGAAACAAGCCCAATGTTTTCTTATTCTCATCATATAGTGTAGCCACTGGTTTTGATCCTATAAATCCAGACAAGCTGGTGGGAAACTGGAATGCAGGAATTCAGGTAGCGGCCCCGTTTTTTGATGGTTTTGCTTCCAAATACAGAGCAACCCAGAACCAGCTTCAATTGAAAAAATCCCAACTTCAGAAAAAGGAAATGAAGGAAGTCATCCGCATGGAGGTCCGTCAGGCTGTGGTGGAGTTAAAGAAAGCCGAAGACAAAATTCATTCGCTCCAGGAAAATATAAAACTCGCCAGGGAAACCCTGCGGGTGGCAATGGATCAGTATGAGAAGGGAGTTGCTTCCTCTCTGGATGTATTGAATGCTCAGAAGACCCTTAACCAGACAGAACGACTGGTAAAGAAGGCGTTGTTCTCTCATATCAGGGCCAAGTTGGATTTGTGTCAAGCTATCGAAGATTACAGCTGGTTTGATTTGGAATATTAAAGGGGAAAGGGAGAATAAACGATGCGAAAAATATATGTCATCGCGGCATTAACGGGATTGATGTTAACAGCATGCCAATTCCAAAACAAGTCTGATCTATCTCAAGAAAATTTGGATGAATCAGATAAATCTGTATCTGTGGTAGCTGAAAAGGTGAAGGTAGAGACCATCCGTGAAACCACCGAAGTCAGCGGAGAAATCCGTCCTCTCTATGAAGTGAAAGTCTATCCTAAAGTAAGAGGCATTATTGTGAGTGAGAAAGTCTCTGTAGGAAAAAGGATGAAAGAAGGACAGCTGATGGCCGAGATTGAGCAGGATGTTCCCGGACTGGAATTCTCCAGGGTTCAAATCAAGGCACCCAGGGAAGGGACCATAACCCGGGATCTTGTGGAAACTGGCTCCACCGTCTCGGTTCAGACTCCCCTCTACACCATCAGCAAGATCAGAGAAGTCTACTTGAGGATAAAGGTGATTCAATCCTTACTCGGAAAAATACATATAAGGGATCCGGTTACAGTTCGTGTGGATACCTATCCCTCAAAGAAATTTTCAGGCAGAGTCAGCGAAATATCGCCCACTGTGGATCCCCGAACTCGGACTGGCCGCATGAAAGTCCGATTGTCCAACCCACGAGGAGAACTGAAACCGGGTATGTTCGCCAGAGCTGAACTCAAAGTGGGAGAACATAAGGGCCTGGTGATTCCTCTGGATGCACTCATCCAAACGGGAACCCAACCCTATGTTTTCAAAGTGGAAGAAAATCAAGCCAGGCGCATTGAGGTCTCCACAGGAGTTTTTATGGAAAATCAGGTGGAAGTGGAAGGCCAACTCCAGGGAGGCGATCCAGTGGTGGTCTTTGGACAGAATCGCCTTCAGGAAGGAACTCCGGTTTCTATTGAGGGGAAAGCAGAATGAAGATCGCGGAAATAAGCATAAAAAAAAGAGTGGGAACGATTCTATTAACCATGGCCGTGATTGTTTTAGGGATCATCTCCATCCGCGAAATCCCGGTTTCTTTCTGGCCGGAGTTTGTGGCTCCGGCTCTTATTATCGTCACTCCTTTTCCTGGAGCGAGTCCGGCAGAAGTGGAAGAAATGATCGCCGAGCCTTTGGAAGAGCAGCTGAGCACCATCGATAGAGTGGATGAGATCGAAACCTCTTGTTTGGAAGGGATTTGCCGGACCACAGTGAGATTCAATTATGGAATTGATTTCGATGAGGCCAAACTGGATGTTCAGGAAAGGACCAACCGGGCGCGGAGCATGTTTCCGCGAAGAGCTTCCAACCCCACTGTTCTTCAAGTCCAGGATTTTCTTCCTCCGGGAATCGAAGTGGGGTTTTCTTCAAAAACTCGAGAATTGAATGAATTGAGAAGGTTTGTAGAGACCAAACTGAAAAACCGGTTTTTGCGCCTGGAGAAGGTAGCCAACGTTCAGGTTTTAGGAGGCTACGAACAAGAAGTTTTAATCCGGGTGAATCCGGATAAGCTTCATGCTTTAGGCCTCTCTCTTTCTCAGATAAATACAGCCTTGGTTTCTGAAAATGCAGATGTTCCCGCCGGGAAATTCACAACTGAAAGGAAAAATTATTTTGTCCGGGTCAGCGGCGAGTTTGAAAGCATCAGGGGAATAAAAAATATCATTGTTTCTTCTTCCGGAGGCAACCCTGTTTACCTGAAAGATGTGGCTTCTGTGGAATTTGAGAATAAAGAGAGAGATTCTATAACCAGAGTGAATGGAAAAGAATTGATTATCATGGCTTTCCGTGAAAAAAGCGGTGGCAACACAGTGGCCATGGTGGATCAAGTGAGAAGCCAGCTGGATAATGTCAAAAAACTGATCCCTTCGGATATTCAGTTATCCATCGTGAGTGACCAGTCCATTTTTATAGAGAATGCCATCAACAATGTGGTCCGGAATGCTGCTCTGGGAGCTTTGCTGGCGGGGATCATCATATTTTTATTTTTGGGGCGAATACGGAATTTTCTCATCATTGCTTTTTCCATACCCATCTCTATCATCGGTTCGTTTTTCTTGATTGATACTTTCGGGTTGAGCATAAACACCATCTCTTTGGGCGGTTTGGCTCTAGGGATAGGGATGATTGTGGATTCTTCTGTGGTGGTCATGGAAAACATTTTCCGCCACATGCAGGAAGCTCGGTCTCAGGGACGCTTGAAAACAGTGGTGGATGCCACCAGAGAAGTAGGGGCAGCGATCACGTCTTCCAATTTGACTTCGATCGTGGTTTTCCTTCCGTTGGCATTCTTGGTGGGGTTGTTTGCGGTCCTGTTTGGGGAGCTGGCTCTCACCGTGGTTTTCGCCTTAAGCCTTTCTATCATTGTCGCTTTAACCGTGGTTCCCATGCTCAGCTATAAGCTCATCCAGGTTGAAGGAGAGAGAAAAAAAATCAATGTCTTGGCTCGGGGCTGGCAGAGTCTGCTGGACAGGGTATTGGGTATTTACCGCCCTACTCTGCGCTGGGTGTTGAGGCATCGATTGATAACTCTCTTTTCCGCTGTAGCTATTCTGGGGTTGTTTGTAGGATTTCTAGCTCCCCGTTTGGACACGGAACTTCTCCCTCCCATCAATGAAGGAGAAATCACCGTAGAATTCATTCTTCCGGAAGGAACTCGCTTAGACTATACCGATGAAGTGATTCAGAAAGTGGAAACTCAAGTGGGGAAACGCAAAGAGGTGGAACAAGTCAAATCAGTAGGGGGGTTCAATCCTACCAGTGGAGAGAGAAAACAAAACATAGGAGTATTGACGGTAAGTCTCAAACCCGAGTATTTTGAGACCATAAACAGCCTGATGACCCAGATACGCAAATCCACGAGGGGGATTCCCGGTGTCAAAATCACAGTGAAGCAGGTGGATGTCAGCACCGGAATGGCTGAGGAACCTGTAAATATCCGGATCGCTGGTGACGATCTCTCCACGTTGGACCGCCTGGGAGGAGAAGCTGTTCAACTCATAGAGACCGTTCCAGGGGTGGTGAACCTCTCCAGTACTCTTCAGCAGGGGGTTTCCGAATATGTTCTCCGGATTGACCGGACCCAGGCTTCCGACCTGGGAATCTCTTCTGCTCAGGTTAGGAGGGCGGTCAGAGCGGGGTTATCCGGAGTTTCAGGCACCCGTTTAAGTTTGGCCGGCGAGGAATATGATATCACTGTCAAAGGAAATCCTTCCGATCTCCGATCCCTCCAACAGCTGCTTGATTTTCCTGTCACCACGCGAAAAAAAGAAGTCATCCCTCTTCGGTCTGTGGTCTCGGTGGATTTGAAAAAAAGCCCCAGTGAAATCAAACGGTTTGACCAGCAGAGAGGTGTGGAGATCAAAGCGGACGTGGAAGGACGAAGTCAGCGGGAAGTGGTTTCTGAAGTCAAGGAAAAAATGGGAGGGTTGAAATTACCGGAAGATTATTTTATGACCTATGGAGGGCAGTCCGAATCGATCACCCAATCTTTCCAGACTCTTCTGACTGCCTTGATCATCGCGATTTTCTTGGTGTATGTGGTAATGGGATTTCAGTTCAACTCCTTTATTCATCCTTTCACCATAGCTCTGAGCATTCCGTTAGCTCTGGTGGGGGTTATTCTGGGGCTTCTGATATTCGATGCCAAGGTGAGCATAAACGCCTTGACCGGGATGATTATGGTGGTGGGGATTGTGGTCAATAACGGAATCCTTCTCGTGGACTACATCAATCAACTGCGGGAAAGAGGGTTCAAGAAAACAGAAGCCATTGTGGAAGGAGGAGCGATCCGACTCCGGCCGATTCTGATCACTTCTATGACCACGATTTTCGCCATGCTCCCCATTGCTTTAAGCTTAGGGCAGGGGGGAGAAGCCCTGAAGCCTTTGGGGGCTGTGGTATGTGGGGGACTGTTAACCTCTACCTTTTTAACTCTCATCATCATCCCCTGTGTGTATTCCCTTCTGGACCGACTAAGCCGCTCTTAATATTCTTCTCTGAATGTCTGAATTGGGTAATGATTGTTTATTTTTTTCTTGAAAAAAAGTTTCTTTCTGGATTATTTTTAAGATATGAAAAAACCATGTCTTTTTCTCTCTAGTTTCCTTCTGGTTCTCCTGCTGAGCAATTGTGCGGTCAATCCGGTCTCAGGAAAGCGGGAACTGATGTTGTTCTCCGAGGAAGCTGAAATTTCTATGGGAGAAAAGAGTGACCAGCAGATCCGGAATCATTATGGAGTTTACAAAGAGGAAGCCATCAATAAATATGTAGGTAAAATCGGTAGATCTCTGGTACCCCATACGCACCGACCTCAACTTGATTATCATTTCGCCGTATTGGATACTCCTGTGGTCAACGCCTTTGCTGTTCCAGGAGGATACATCTATGTGACCCGGGGACTTTTGGCTGCCATGAATTCAGAAGCGCAACTGGCTTTGGTTTTGGGGCATGAGCTGGGACATGTCAGCGCCCGCCACAGCGTTAGTAAAATGAGTCAAATGCTCTTGGTTCAGGTAGGAATGGTTGTGGGAAGTGTCTTGAGCGAGAAGTTCGCCGAAATTTCAGGCGCTGCCGGTATAGGGATCCAGCTCCTTTTTCTTAAATTCAGCCGGGACGATGAGAGAGAGGCAGACCGACTGGGAGTATTGTACGGCCGCAAAGGGAAATACAACCCTGCTAAAATGATTGCATTTTTCAAGACCCTTCAGGATTTAGGAGATTTGAGTGAAGGTCGCAGTCTTCCCGGATTTCTCTCCACTCATCCTCTAACCCGCGAGCGAATCCAGAATACCCGTGAGATGATTGCAGAAAAAGACAGCCAGCTTAAAATCAGAACTCGACCTTATCTTCAGCGTATCCAGAATCTGGTCTTTGGCTCGGATCCCAGACAGGGTTATACTATCCGTCACACATTTTACCATCCCAATATGAGTTTTGCTTTTTCCTATCCCCGAAGATGGAAACTCCAGAATACTCCGAGCCGGGTCACAATGATTTCCGAAGATGAAAAGGCCGCTATGCTTCTTCAAACCGAAGAAACTTCATCTCAACTTCAAGAATATGCCGAAAAGAAAGTATCCGAGATTCAAGACAAACGTCTATTGGGTGAGAAGAGTTTGTCTATAAACGGACTTTCTTCTTATCAGAGGATATATGAGATCGCACAGGAAGATAAAGAGGATCTTCGGGCCCAGATGTGTTTCATCCGCTATGGACCGCGAATTTTCACATTTACCGGGTTGACCACTTCTACTGAATTCAACCATTATGACTATTTTTTCGAAAAAACCGCGGGATCTTTTCAACGATTAAAGAAGAAGAAATATCTAAACCGCCAGCCTCGTCGGATTCACCTGGTCAAAGGAGATGGAAAGACTTCCTTAAAACAAATGTTCCAGCAGGCTGGAATGGACCAAGAGCTATGGGAGAAGTTAGCTGTGATGAACGATCTGGAATTGAACCAGACTCCCAAACCAAACCAGCTCATCAAAGTGGTTAAGTAGATTGGGGAATTCTAAAAAACGGTCCTCAATTATTAAGATAGGTCAGGCCAATCCAGAAATCTAGCGAGTTGATTGAGAAATGTCTTAAAATTTCCTAACCGGTTTTGTAATATATTGTAGATTTGATTTTCATCTATTTCCCAGTAGATGTGAACAAGCCGATTCCGGAATCTAGCCATCTCTTTTAATCTTTCTACAAAAGAATTCTCAAAAGCTCCGTTTTCTCCCAGGACTCTGAAAGCATCAGAGTAATCTTCAGGAGCCCTATACCCGTTTCGAGAGATAAGGTGATTACACATATCAATCGCAGCTTCAATAGCAATCATAAAATGATATTTCGCACTCCCGCTCTTATCGGGATCCTTAAGGAAATAGTCTTTTTTATATTTTTGGAGCCTTTGAAGTTGTCTCACAGCTTCTCGCATATGAGAGACCAGCTTCGTCATTCTGTCTGAAATGATGAAATGGAAGTCCCAGAAGATTAAAAGGAAGGTTTCATCTGAAATTCAAAATATTTTGGATCTTCGTTCCCATGAAAAAATATCTGAAAACAAGTTGAACACTCATTTTTATTTTCATCCCAAAAATAGATAGTGGGAATTTCTCTTTTATCTATTTCTTTCGGAGAACATTGTTGTAAAATAAAGAGGATTCACAAGGAGGAGAAAATGAACCGATATATTTTCCGAATGACCCGAATCCTGGTTCTGGCGGCTTTCCTTTGTTTTTCTCTAATGCCCCTCAATGCAGAAAAACCTCAAGCCTCAGAAAACGAAAAATACTTGGAAGACGCCCTTGTCTGCGGGATTTCCATGGGAATCCCCGGTATTTCTGCTGCTGTGGGAGTGGGGGACAAACTGGTGTGGAAAGGAACAGCGGGATACAGCGACCTCTCACGGAGGATTCCGGTTAAACCCAATGACCGTTTCGGTATTGGAAGCATCACCAAAACCTTTGTGGCCCGGGTGATCCTTCAATTAGCTGAAGAAGGCAAATTGGATTTGAGCAAATCCCCCACCGATTACATCGACCTGGAGATTGTGCGCCGAGTCCCCAATACAGATAAGGCCACCCTGCGTGAGCTTTTAAACCATCAAAGCGGCATTCCCACCTGGGAATTCCAGCCTGATTGGATTCGCAAAGGCCGCGGTGAGGATATGGAGCTGGATTATGTCTGGGGAAAGACAGAAACTCTGGAGTATTTGACCCACAAAGACATAACCGCATCGTTTGAACCCGGAGAACAATATTCCTACTCCAACACCAACTACACCATCCTGGGTCTTGTGATCGAAGCTGTGACCGGAAACGATGTCATCACAGAGATTCGGGAACGGATTTTCAAACCCCTTCACCTGGAAGACACCTTTCTGGAAGCCTTTGAAGAAATCCCGGGCGGTTACGTCAACCATTACCACTATGCCACCCCCCACTTTGATGAGATTGCGGGAGTCCACCGGGGATTTACAAAAATCCGGCCCTATCTTGTGGAGTCTACAGCCGCCAATCTGTCTCCGGAATGGGTGGCGGGAGGTATGGTCTCCTCAGCAAGCGATTTGGTGAGATGGGGTCGAGCTATCCGTGACGGTGAACTCCTCGGGCCCGAGATGCAGAAAGAAGTCTACACCTACTATCCTCCGGAAAAATCCAAAAGTTCGCGAATGAAGTATATGCAGGGAGTTATGAAAATCGAGGATTACTACGAAGGTCACACGGTTTATGGTCACTCCGGAGGCACTCTGGGGTTTACAGCCATGATGTACTGGATGGAAGACCCTGAAATGACGGTGGTCCTTTTAACCAATGTGGGGCGGATGCACACTGGATTGAGCCGGTCTCCGGTCAGCCTTTTTTACCGGGAGGTTTTGCTTCCCGCAGTGATGCGGTATCTTAACCACTAGCCGCCGAGTAATGATTTACTGATAACCTATCTTTCTTTCAATTTTCAACGAAAAGTTAAATGAGCTTAAGGTGTCAAAATTGAATCAATTGTAATATAATTCGGAGGTCAGTATGAAATTAATTGTTAAGGTGGAGATCAAAAAGCTGAAAGATAACAAAAATGAAAAAAATAGATAGAGTATTTAAAGAATTGAGTTCATTATACGAATTGAATAGGATTATCCAACCCTACAGGATACAAAAAACAAAACCTCTTATTAAACCAGGAAATCACCAAAGAAGTTCCTGTTGTTTTCAATCTGAGATATTCCAGTTGGTTTGATAGCATTTGACAAACTGAGATCCATTTTCGTTTTCTTCTTTCCCTTCCTTCTGGAAATTCATAAGATTTTATCTTAATGTGATGAGCATCTGTTCTCTAAGTCAATATTTTAACAACACTTTGCCCATACACAAGCAGCTTGGCGGATGATAGAGGAGGGGATACCTTCGTATGAATTTCCCTTGTATTCTAAGGTACGGCAGGAAGTAGATGATTTGCCCGTGAATTCACAGCAGGAAGGACAAGCACTTTCTGATGCGGATGCGTCTGGCAGGATGTCTTCAATAGGGGTGCCGTTAAAAAGAATCATGTTTGATTCTGGTAGTTCCTTTTCGGCTAATTTTGTTTCCTTGAATTTTATTTCCCAGCCACACGGTCTGCATTCTTGGGCCAGCCTGGCAACCACTTCTTTAAGTGTCTCCCCAGTTTCTGAACAGCGGAGACAGGTGTTTCCGTCCTTTTCCAGGTGCTTCCATTCAATCTCTAAGGTTTTCATTTTTATCCCTCCTGGAGAAAAGTTTCTATCTATCTCAGATTTTGAGCATTGAAAGATAGGAATTTTTTTCTGTGGTTAATAGTTTTTTCTCTCCTTCATATAATTTCCTCATTCTAAGCAATTTTGTAACCAATCATACACATGAAAAACAGGTCCAGTCAATAATAAATGCGAGGAAAGGAGTGGATCACAGAAGCAAGTTGGTTGCAGGTCATGCTCTGGGTCCCAGTTCCCACACAGATCTGGCTCTCAAAGCCTGGGAAAGGGCTAAAAAGAGATTAAAAGACTTAGGGTAGCCCTTAGAGAGGATATGATTTTCCATCACGACAAAGACGGGGTCTACCTCAGTCACCGCTGGGTGAATGAGGTTGTCATAAAATCCAGAGCCCGGATTTCTTATTCGGAAAGAGGAGTCAAAGAGAATGTCCATATGGAATCTTTCAACGGACATTTTAAGCAAGAGGACCGGGACCTTTTTTGGGAACAGGAGGATATAGAATCCCTATTAATGATTATTTGATTCGGTCAGGATTTCTCCACTTTTTTCCCTTTTAAAAATTTTGATCCTTTGTTCAGAAGGCAAATGCTGAAGTCTTGGATGTAATGAATAAGAGGGGGGATTTATGTAAGAATCGGTTTAATTCAGGTTGGTTTTATTCCCATTAGTTCATTTTTTTTCTTGATAGGCTTTGATGAATGAGGCTATTTCTTTTACAAAACGTTCAATATCTTTGAGATTATCTCTAGCTATGTGATGAAGTTCTCGAGGAGTCACCTCTCTATAAAGATGGACCATTCTATTCCTGTAACCGGCCATAGTATAAAGTATGTCAGAAAGCTCTTTGGTCAGGACTCCTCTTCGGCCCATTTCTTTGGCGATGAACTTATATTCGATTCCTTTAAACCCTGATGTTTTGGCGAGAATGTGGCGTCCGATATCAAAAATTGCTTCCAGGCTTCTCCTTAGGTAACTCTCAACAAAAGGAGGATTTCTCTTGTCCGCCAGAAATTCCTTTTCGTTCATTGTAGAAAAGGGCTTCAGTTCTTGTAGGCAGGATTCAATGAATCTTAAAAGTTCAAGAATCCGCTCTGTATTCAAATTCGATATAACCATCCTCTATAGCCTCCAGGATTTCCCTGTTCATGATCTTCTTTTTAAAAGTCAAATCTTCGGCCTTTTTCATGACCATTTCTTCAAATTCATCAGCAAGAAATGGGTCTTTCTCAAAGATTTTTATGCCTTTAATGATCTCAGATTGAAAGAGGACATCAACCTCGTGCATGAAGATAAGATCAATATGAAAAGGTTCAAAAATCTCTGATAGTTCCTTATAAAGGTCTCCATAAATCTTCATCGGGGCAGAAGGAATGTTTTTAAAGGATACCGCCAAGTCGAGATCGGAAAAATCCTCGATATTTATGCTGTTTCCCTGAAGATATCTCTTACCATTCTTTGATTGCGATCCGAAGATATAGATAAGAGCAATTCCGAATTTTTCAGCTACATTCCTGATATGATAAGTTTTTTCTTTTCGATGCTGCTCTGAATTTTTCACAGTTTCATCCATTTATATACTGAAGCAAGATTTAAGAAAAGAGTTTCCCTTTGGACCTAGCACCCGATCCTCACAATTTCCCATAATCCCAGCTCATTGATATTTAAAGTAAGATTATCACATCCAAAACGAGAAGGTCAACAAATCAAAAGTGTATCCCCATTTCGAATTTTCGCATTTTTTCTATTTTTAAAAAGATATAAATAAAGGTTGATTCGTTCTCAGCTTGGGCCGTAGAGCTTATCCAGAGGTGGCAAACAGGATGGCCGGTTATTTCAACATCCTGGGAGAGAGGAACCGCTGTATAGATCAGTCCCTTTCAGTCGTTTCCGTTCATATTTGGATAGACACAGCATTGTCCCAGCGGGTAGCCGAGTAATGATTTACTGATAACCTATCTTTCTTTCAATTTTCAACGAAAAGTTAAATGAGCTTAAGGTGTCAAAATTGAATCAATTGTAATATAATTCGGAGGTCAGTATGAAATTGATTGTTAAGGTAGAGATCAAAAAGCTGAAAGATAATAAAAATGAAAAAAATAGATAGAGTATTTAAAGAATTAATAAGCGTATGGGAATATACTTAAACACTATTCATATTCTTCAATTATGCCCCCGGTAAGCCTCAATAAAGTATGATAACTCTGTATTACGTTAAAGACCGCTTGTTGATAATGATAAGCAGCATTTTGATGTATCTGTTGCACATCTCTGAAATTAAAAGAATTGATGGTCCCGTTCTGGTACTTCTCTCTGGATATTTTTAGATTCAGTTCTGCTGCTTCCAGGTTTTCCTTAGCCACGTTGAGTAACTGTTTTCGAACGTTATACAATTCGTATTCCTGTGCCAGTTGATTTTTTAATTCTTGAATTATCTGCTCTTTTTCAATATCTGATATTTGTGTTTCGATTTTTGCGGCTTCCAGTGCCCGTTTACGTTCATTACCATTGTAGATGGTATATGAAAGCGATATACCCACTGATGCATTATAACCATCAGGGTTTCGGTCGAACGCTTGACCTAATGTTCCATAATTTGTTTCGGATTCGGTATAGCCTCCGGATGCAGTTAAAGATAAACTTGGATAGTATGCACTTTTCGCCGATTTTACATCCAATTTTGCCAGTTCCAGGTTAATATATTGATTTCGCAATGTTTTGTTATTTTCCAACATTTTATCTTTGAGAACCGGGAGTTTAAAGTTTGCTGTATCCGGTTTGAAATCCGAAGTGAACCGGTAATTTTGTTCCATTGATTCGGCCATCAGATAATTTAATTCGCGAACGGCATTATTATAAGACGATTGGGCGGAGAGATATTCCGAGCTATCTTCCAAAAAGGCATTTTTGGCCTGCAGCACATCATAGGTTTTAGCGCTTCCCATTTCTTTGCGTTTTTGTGCCCGTTGATAGCGGTCTTTGGACAGTTCCATGCTTGAACGGGCGACTTCAACCCGTTCCTGAAGCAATAAAATATTGTAGTAACTGAGGATAACATTAAAAATAGTATTTTCAATAACCAGAGAAACATTGCCTTCGGAAAGTCTTTCCAGCTCTTCCAGCCGGTTTTTTTGAATGCGGACACTAAATCCCCTGAAAAGTGTCTGCTGCAGTTCAACTGTTGCATTGAGGTTTTCAGATGTATACCCATTTTCGCTATCGAATCCTTCGGAGTAACTTCCGGACCCGACAAAACGGATATGTGGTAAAGCTCCAGCGTTTCCCCAGGTGTTGTTAATTTCAGCTAACTCCTGATCTTTTTTGATTGTAATAATACCGTAGTTATTTTCCAAGGCTGTGTTCACGGCATCTTCCAGCGAAAGTTTCTGTGGTTCCTGTGCCAGCGCACCAATAGTGGTAACGGTCAACATTATTATAAGCATTTTCTTCATTTTTCTTAGTCCTTTTATTTTATGATTCAGCTATGAAAAACATTCAGCCTGATTTTTAGTTATTTACCTGATTCTTCTCTTCTGATATCTTCCTTCACTTGCTGGTCAATTTGATGGTTGATAACGGCCACTTCCACCGATTCCGGTGTGATATCCTTTTTCCCGAATAATCTTTTGGTTTTTACCAGCAATTGATTCGAAACCAATATTTGAATCGGCAAGGTAAGCAGGATGAAAAAGCCCCCAAACAGGATGCCGTAAGCTACAGAGATAGCCATTGGACTAAGAAAGCGGGCTTCCGGACTGCTTTCAAGGATTAGCGGCATGAGCCCGGCCGTAGTGGTTAATGTAGTCAGAAAAATGGGACGAAATCTAGATTTCGCAGCTTCCAGAGCAGACTGGAGTACCTTGTGTCCTTGCACCAATAATTGGTTGTATTTCGAAACAAAAATCACTGAATCGTTTATAATGACTCCGGTGAGCGCCACCGCCCCCCAGACGCTAAACATACAAAGGGGCTCACCGTGGATGGAATGCCCCCAAATGACTCCCAGGATGCCAAGCGGAATGGACAATAAGATCATCATGCCCTGCCGGAAGGATTTAAAGTAGATGATTACAATCAGGGCAATAATGAGTAATGCTATCCCGAAATATTTCACCATGCTTTGTATCTGCTCCTGGGTATCCTTTTTTTGTCCCATGTGGGTATAGGTAATCCCGGAATATTTGTCCATAATACCGGGCAGTATGTTATTCTCCACCTCATTGATTATGGGTGTTACCGAAGCCCGCCGGTCTTTCATGTAGGCATCCACACGGATCACCCGCCTCCCGTTGTAGCCGTTTATCTTACTGAGGGACCTGCCCATGGACAAATTCGCCACGGTTGAAAGGGGATAGTTCCCTTTCGGAGTATGTACCAGCATATTCTCTATCTGGCCGATGGTTTTCCTGTTTTTTTCCGGATACCGTACATAAAACCAAATTTCATCCTTTCCGTCTTGTATTCGCTGCGCCAGGGCGCCGTAATAGGCGTCTCTGACCTGGCGCATTAATGAAGACTGAGTTAAGCCCAGGGTATGTGCTTTCGGCTTTAAGCTGATCCTGATCTCCTGGCTTCCTAGCTGACTGTTATCCGTTATATTATAAAGGGCATCCATCCCGGACAGAGCTTTTCTCAATTCTTTTTTCGCTTCTTCCAGGGTATTGAGATCATACCCCAGCAGTCCTATGGATACCGGAGCCCCAAACCGTTTGGAACGCCCACTGGAAGTACCCATTGCAAACTTATAGGCTTCAGGGATCTGCCCGATTTTTTTAGTCAGTGCGTTTTGGATGGTCTTATCCGTAACATTTGATCCCTCCGTAGAGTTTAAGAAAACCCGCATCACGCCGGCATGGGTCCCGGTTTCTACGTTATTAAAAGCATTACCCAAATTAATTTGCGTGGTTTTTACATAAGGTTTAACCCGGTCGTGCTTCTTCATCAGTTGCCGGTTGACTTCATAGAGTTTTTCCTCAACCCACAACAATTTTTCTTTGGTAAGTTCTTTGTTCGTGCCGGGTTTCAGCGCCAGGTCAATATTGAACATTTCCATCGGCCTTGGCGGGAAAAAAGTAAACGGGATGTGGCCACCAATCCACAGTCCTCCGGTGATTATCATCAAACTTGTGATCACAGCCAGTACAAGTCCTTTTGCTTTTAGCATCCTTGATACACCAGGTAAATAAAGTGTATCTCTGAGAATATAAACAATCCGGTTTGAGATGCGTGTTAATCTATTGGCTTTTTTACTTTTTTTTAATACTGTAGGATTTCCAATATGAGCAGGTAGTACAAATATGCCTTCAACAAGGGAGAATATCAGACAGACAATAGCAACAAAGCCCATAGCATATAGCATTTCCAAAAATCCTTCGACGAAAAACAAAGGAAGAAAGGCTATTACAGTAGTCAGTATCGAGGTAAAAACAGGGGGAAGCACCTCCATAGTTCCGTCAATCGCTGCTAAGCGGGGTGATTTTCCTTTGGTAAAGTGCGTGAAGATATTTTCCCCTATGACAATGCCGTCATCCACAAGGATACCGACTATGAGGATCATGCCTACCAGTGAAAGCCTATCTATCGTAATTCCATAAAATGAGCCTACAATGAACATTCCGAGAAAGGATGCAGGGATACCCCAGGCCACCCACAGGGAAAGCCTGAAATTCAACAGGAGCGTTAACAGTATAACTACCAGCACAATTCCCATTAACCCATTTTTTATGAATATCGAAAGCTGGGAATTGATATTTTCGGTATAGTCTTCCAAAACGGCAATTTGGAAATTTTCCCGCTCTTTATTGAACTTCCGGGTATAATGATTGACAAATTCTGAAATTTCTTCAATGTCTTCTGTTTCGAGTTTCGTGATGTTTATGATAACAACGGGTTTTCCGTCCACAAAGCTTTCTTCGGGGTTTTCTTCATACTGCCTCTGAACACTGGCTACATCCCCGATTCTTACCAAGCTTCCTTCGGCGTTGCTTTTTACCACAATTTTTGCAATATCACCGGGGTTCACAGAACGCTGACGACTGACTACGTTAATCTGTTCCCGGGGATTACGAATGGTACCGCCGTGAATATCCAGGTTATTCGCTTTTATGGCTTGCTGAATCTCGGCGAAGCTTAAATTGTAACGGCGAAGCTGGGTTTCATCGATGGTAACGGCAAGCTCCATCCGGTTTGAAGGCAGTCCTTCTAAAGCCACCTGGGAAATTTCACCCGATCCCAGCAGATCATCTTCAATGCGGTTGGCCATCTCATTGAGCTTTAGCCTGTCACCATCTTCTGATGTCAATGCCAGGTACATAGCCCTATTACGCGAACGCACCTTGGAGACTATCGGTTTCTCTGCTTCTTCCGGGAAATTGGATATGCCGTCCACCTGGTTTTTGACATCAATAAGCAACTCATCAATATCATAACCGAAAGTTGAAATGATGGTAATTTGGGAAAGATTTTCCATGGATTGGGAAGTAAACTCTTTTATTCCCGGAACACCCCGGATGGCATTTTCAATCAGCGATGTTACTCCCTCATCCATCTGCTGGGGCGTTGCGCCCGGGTACTTTACGGTGATCCTCAATGTATTGGTTTCAACCATAGGGAAAGAGGATCTCTTCATGTTCATAAACGATATGGTACCAAATACCAGTAGGATAATGACTACTATTTTTCCGTAAAAGGAGTATTCAACGAATAATTTCAGAATTCTTTTCATCTGTTTAGGATTTTATATTTTTACCTACTGTCTTATCCTGACCTCATCTCCTTCCTGCACATCAACCAAAGACTCCGTAACCACCAGCGTACCGTTATCCAGCCCGGATATCACCACAGCATCATTTAATTCCCGTTCCACACTTATTTTTTTTAATTGTAAATGATGGTTTTTTACTATATATACCTTTTTTTCACTAACCAAAGCTTCCCTGGGTATAGTCATTCCCACGGCCTGTTTTTGAATATAAAAAGTTGCATCTACAAATTCACCGATCCTGAAAGACTGTTTACCCTGGGGTAGATATTTTACATAAATTTTTACCGATTGGGTATTTTCATCCAGAAAATCGGCAATCCGTGTAACTGTCCCGGTTGTCTTATGATCGTCCGAACCGGTTAAAGTCACTTTATTCCCCGGTTCAATCCATTTTGCATCTTTCGGGGGTACCGGAACCACCACTTCAAGCCGGTCGGTTCTTACGATGGATGCCAAATCGGCCCCCATGCCGGCTACAGCACCTACCTGCCGTTTTACTTGCTGAAAAGAACCGTCAAAAGGCGCGTATATGTTGTATTTATTCAAATTGATCTCTTGCTTTTCCAATGAATAGTACTCCGAGAGTATGCCTGCGGAAGCCATGAATACTTGTTCTTTTTCTGAATGGATTTCGGGTAGTTGGGGTAGTTCCTTGTGAACATCAATGGAAGTGAAAAATTGCTTCCATTTGTCGTATTCCTCAGGGAAATCCACTTGCAGATCGGGTAAAACCGAACTAAGCTTTTGCAGGAAACTGCTTTTGCCCGCCGTAAGAGCCGCTTTTATGTCTTCATTGTAAATACGTATCAGCAAATCACCTTTGTTAAAATGTTCTCCTTCTTTAAAAGGCACGTGTCCTTCCATAATCCGGCCATTCACTTCTGCAGCCAGGGATACGGTTTCATAGGAAAAAATCCTTCCCTGGTGTGTTACCGAGGAGACCACCTGTTCATTCATCACCTTTTTTGCTTTGACGTAAAGGGCATCCTCTTGCTTCATGCTTTTTTTAGGGGCAGGCTTGTTTTTTACGGCATAAGCAGCTAATAAGACTGCGCCAGCCAGCACAACAACTCCCGTGATTCCATACAGCGCTTTTTTCCTCATGTCCATTGATTTAGTTTAAAGGAGGTGCCCCTTTTTATAACATCCGGGAGGTCTCATACCCCTATTTCTCTTCATCCATCTCACGGATGGCTTCTTCCACATCTTCCAGTTGTTCCTTAAGGCATTTACGCTGGTGTTCCAGGATTTCCCTTCTCTTTTTCCTGCTCCACAACAAAGGATGATGACCCGGCACTCCTGCACCATGGCAATGGTGAATGCCTTGTTTGGGATGACTTGAATGACAACACATAATTGAACTCCTTATTTGATGAAACAATTTTTTTATAGTTAGAGCGCCAATTTATAAAAATTATTAAGTACATGCAAATATACTTAATTAATACCATGGAAGTAGTCTGGAGGTCAAGACCCGGTTGACCAAAGCCCCATCCTTTTACAACGGCGCGGCCGGTTTTTTCAATGCAGAGATGGAGGAGGAAGCCCTCTCTTTTCCCCGAAGCATTTTCAGATTGCTCGAATACTTCGGATACGGACTCTACGTTGGTAGAAAATATCAATAACAGGAATTTGCTTTTTTCCAGAACCGCCTCCCTCTTTTATCGCATAAATTAATAAGGTCAATGAGATGTTATCTTAAGAAATGGTTAAATAGGTATTGAGTCTCTGGTTTTAATATGAGAATAAATGAATAAATACAGCGTTATTTAGAGTAAAGGAAAAGATAATATATTTAGAATGGGGTATTGACATTAATATTAGAAATAGCAATACTACAAGTATGAAAACAGCTATTTCTATCCCAGATGACCTCTTTAAAGAGGTTGATAAACTCGCTAAAGAGAAAAAAACATCCAGAAGTCAGATTTTTAGTGAAGCTGTTAAGTTCTATTTAGAAAAAATCAAATCACAGAAACTCCTTCAAGAGTTAAATACAGCTTATGCACATAAAGAAACCTCTGAAGAAAAGCTTGTTCAAAAGAAGAGCACTGAATACTATAAAAGTCAAATTCTGAAAAAAGAAGAATGACCGTAAAACAAGGTGAAATCTATTGGGTCAATTTATCCATTCCCAGGGGGTCTGAACCTGGGTTTCGGCATCCTCATGTGGTGATACAAAATGATGTCTTTAACGCCAGCCGCATCAGTACTGTGGTGGTCTGTTCTTTAACTACAAATCTGAAAAGAGCCCAAGCTCCTGGAAATGTAACACTCAACAAGGGTGAGGCCAATCTCAAAATGAAAAGTGTGGTCAATATCTCTCAAGTTTTGACTGTAAACAAGTCTGATTTATCAGAAAAAATCGGCACTTTATCCTCTGGAAGAACAGAAGAAATCATCAATGGAATCAAATTATTGATCGAGCCTCTCCCTGATCCAAGGTCTTGATCATGAATGAACTTAAAAATCTGGATAATTAGAACTGGTTAATAAGAAAACCTTACCCCATTTTGATGGCTCGTCTTATCTTATAAGAACTAATTATTTATTGATATAATAAAATAAATTTCATCTTCATCATTTTTGGAAGATTATGGTTTCATTTTCGTGTCAATTCACAGAAGGCTCTTTTTCCAATCTTTCAAAATGGAGGCTTTGATGAATATACTGGGAGATATTTCATATAAAATTCTAATCTTATTCATTGTGGGGATGGCTCTGTTTTTTGTTTTAGGGTTTTCATTAAATCAAGAATTAGATGAAAAAGTTAGGTCTTTTCTGGAAAGTCACCGATCTCAATGGAGGGACATGAATGTGCCTCGAACCGACGGCCAGATTCTCTACGATATTGTTGTTGAGAACGGGTACACCAGAGCTTTAGAGATCGGAACCTCCACAGGACACTCAGGAACTTGGATCGCCTGGGCTCTCAGCAAGACCGGAGGCAAGCTCATCACCATTGAAATCGATGAGAGGCGCTACCAAAAAGCCCTGGATAATTTTAAGGAAGCCGGACTCTCAGATTATATTGATGCCAGGCTGGCTGACGCCCATGAGCTGGTCCCCGAAATGGAAGGTCCTTTTGATTTTGTGTTTATTGATGCGGATAAAGGATGGTACACTAATTACGCTAAGGCGGTTATCCCTAAGATGGAGCCTGGAGGATGCATTGCAGCCCATAACGTGTATCAATCCAGCCGAAGCCGATGGGGAAGACAGAGCGGCACCAGTGAGTATTATGAATTCATGCTGGAACAGGAAGACTTTGAGACATCCATCCTTCCCGAAAGTCAATCGGGAGTTTCTGTAAGCTACAAAAAAGAATAAAAAATGAGATCTACCTGTAAAACCATTTCTTTTGTGGTAGCATAAATCCTTTTATCTATGAAAAAAACTCCATTTCTACCCAATCAAAAAATAGATAGAAAGATGAGCCCTATCGGTTCACGAAAAAGATCTTTCCAGATAACCAAAGTAAAAAGATCCAAGGATGAGGCCAGGAAAACCTACAACCGGCTGGCAGGAATCTACGATGTGCTCTCAGGTCCAGGCGAACGGCGGTTAATAGTCAAAGGGCTCCGGATGCTTAATCCTGAGGCGGGTGAAGGCATATTGGAGATAGGATTTGGCACAGGCTACGCACTTGCAAGACTGGCGGAATCGGTCGGGACTGAAGGGAAAGTTCAGGGGATAGATATATCCGAACGGATGCTGGAGAGAAGCAGGAAGAGGCTTAAAAGTAAGGGGATGCTTGATAGAGCAAGCCTGGTCAGGGGCGATGCCTCGTCTCTTCCCTATGGAGCGGATTCATTGGACGCAGTATTTGCAAGTTTCACCCTTGAGCTTTTCGATACCTCTGAGATATTTACGGTTCTTCAAGAGTGCCGCAGAGTGCTCAAGCCGGAAGGCAGAATTGTGGTGGTCGGATTATCAAAGGAAGGCGGTCTAGGTTTGGTCAAGAGGCTGTATGAGAGGCTGCATCAAAGGTTCCCTGCCTGGCTTGACTGCAGGCCGATACGGGTGGCTAAGTTCCTGGAGCAGGCCGGATTTAGGATAGCGGTTCAGGACGTGGATTCGCTGTGGGGGCTTGGCTTGGAGACCGTGCGGGCGTTCGTTTGAGGTGAATCTAATTGACCTGTTACGTCAATATCAAAAGTAGACGTTTTGCGAAAAACAAAAGTAGACGAATTTTGGCACTTTTGGTTCCAACCACTCATGAATAATTCAGGTTAATAGGCCTTTTGCTATTTTAGAGATATGAATTTGTTTTTCTCTGGTAATATAAAAGACCTGTTAGAATGAGGAGGAAATTTGATAAAATTAATAAACAAACTAACCCACACAATAAAGGAGAGAAAATGTTATGAAGAATCTACAAGGAACCCAAACTGAAAAAAATTTACTTGCTGCGTTTGCAGGAGAATCGCAGGCTAGGAACCGGTATGCATACTTTTCATCAGTTGCAAAAAAAGAAGGGTATGAGCAAATAGCTGGAATTTTTATGGAGACAGCGGAAAATGAAAAAGAACACGCTAAAGTATTTTTTAAGTATTTACAGGGGGGAACCGTAGAAATTCAAGCGGAATATCCGGCCGGAGTTATCAGAGACACAGAAGAAAATCTACTTGCTGCAGCAGAGGGCGAGAAACTGGAATGGGGCTCTTTGTACCCCAACTTTGCAGAAGTGGCGGAGAAAGAGGGATTCCCAGAAATAGCCCGAAGCTTCCAGAATATCGCGAAAGTTGAGTCTCACCACGAGAAGAGATACCGCAAGCTTCAAGAGAATATTAAGAAAAAAAAGGTATTCAAAAAAGATAAAGTAGTGAAATGGAAGTGCCGGAACTGTGGTTATATCCATGAGGGGAAAGAAGCTCCTAAAGAATGTCCTGCTTGTCATCACCCCCAGAGTTACTATGAGGTATTGACCGAGCCTTATTAAAGAGGCGAAATAGAAAGATAAGACAGAATATCAAAATAGAAATCTCAGGATTAATTTCATTTTACCTGTATGAGTGTAGGGAATTTTCCCTCAGAGATCAAAAACGTCTTGATGGAGGTGTATCACATCTAATTAAAAAATGAGTCTTACACCACCAATTAAAGAAAAGATATTAATACTCCCAGGTTCAGCATCAGTGGGTCCTTCCTCTTTTCCAAAGCGATAATGATATTTACCCTCAGCAAAAACATTAAACATGCCGCCTGCATTGATTTCTATTCCTGCCCCCCCATTAATTCCAAACTTATCATCCATTTCTTCCCCTTCTTGTGTTTCTGAATATGTTTGACCCAGATATTCCATTGTCATAGTGACATCATCTGAACTAAGTTGATACAAAGAAGCTCCGCCAATAACATAAAATCCAACTAAGGATTCAGGTGAAGTCAGATAAGCGAGGATATTAGCAGAGAAAATATTAGCTTTAATATTTCCTCCCTCTATAGTTAGAGAAGCATCTGCAGGAATCGGAAGTTCAGCAAGAATTTCATCTTGGTCGAGTGGAAAAGGAAGGTGTTGAAATCTTGCTCCTACGCTAATTCTACTGGAAAGGTTATAGATAAATTCACCACCAAAACCAACACCTGAGTTCCAGTAATCTTTAAAAAATTCAGGGGCCATGGGCGTCCCTGTTCCTGCAAAACCTCCTAAAGACCATGAACCAGCCCTTCTTTGTGCAAAAGCCGTGGTTAAAGGAATCAGGGTAATAATTAAAAATGCAACAACTAATTTTTTTACTTTCACGTTTTTTTCTCCTTTGTTAAGTTATTTTTGATTGTTTTATTTTGGCCCTATATATCCTCTATTTCAAAAATAGCAAATCATACTAACAGGAAATGTATTATAAATCAAACCATCACGAAAATACGAAAATAGGCGAAAATCGAAAATAGAAAATCGAAAATAGGGTCAGACCGAATATAAACTACAGAAAATACTATGGTTACAGCAGATTATTGGTTAAGTATAATGAAAGCAATAAGTTCAATTCGGTCTGACCCTATTTTTGAATGTCTGACCCCATTTTTGAGTCTGATTTTTGAATTCTTGATTCCCGTTTCCACGGGCCTGAGATTTAGTAGAAAGGAAATCTATTCTTTAATGACAGATAGGAAAAGTTGAACAAATTTCTGTTTTCCAGTATGCTGGGAACATGAATAAACAGGGGAAAATGGAGAGACTGAAAGACTATTTTGAAAAAAAGGATTCGGTCCTTTTGGCTTATGTTTTTGGGTCCCAATCCAAAGGAATATCCCGCGACTTTTCGGATTGGGATATCGGGGTCTATTTTCAACCTTACCAATACGGGGAGTTGGAAACAAAACGATCCTATCCTGAAGAACATTCCATTTGGGCCGACCTGGAAAAACTCCTGGGGTCCAATGAGGTGGACTTTGTGGTTTTAAACCGGGCCAAACCGGATTTGGTCTTTTCTGTCCTGAATTCCGGGACTCCGTTAGTGGTGAAGGATCGAAAACTGTACATGAAACTTTTGATAAAAACCCATTATGAAGCTGTGGATTGGTGGCAGTTCACCGAAGAATTTTATGAGATATCCAAAAAAGTGGAATCCATTTCCCAAGAGAATAAGTCCATTTTGAGAGTTCATATCAGGTTTTTGGAAAATGAATTGGAAGATATGGAGAAATTTAATAACTTAAGCCGAAGAGAATATTTAAACAACAGGGATCAGAGAAGAAATGTGGAAAGATGGGTTGAAAACTTAGTGATGTCTTCCATAGATATATCCAAGATAATTCTGGCTTCAGAGAAAAAGGAAATTCCCCAAACCTATAGAGAAACATTATTCCGCTATACATTGAAATTTATGGATGAAGAATCAGCGAAAAAATTTTCCCGGTTTGCCGAGTTGCGGAATATATTAACCCACGAATACCTGGATATCAAATGGGAAAAAATATCCACATTTATCCAAGAAACTTCTACCCTTTTTCCACTTTTTATTAAAAAGACAAAAGAATACTTACACTAAATTCAGGTTTTTCCGGTGATGACTTTATAACTTGATTTGTGAAGTTAAATTCAATCTTTTTTTGATTTGATAAAAAATGGGGGAGAGGGTAGTTTCTTTAAGGGGGAAAATTGGATAAAAGAGATAGCAGGAAAGAATTCATCAAAATAAGAAAGGGGGCGAAAAATAAGAAAGGTGTCTAAGAAAGGGATCGTATCTTACATTATGACATTTTCCCCTAGAGTTTGAAAAAAACCGTTCCTTTCATCTAGTTTGTTTATATCTCTTCCAGCCTTGGCCCGGAATCCAGTATTTTAAATCCTAGATTCTGGTACCTGCTTTCGCGGGCACAAGCTTTAGCAAAAATGACATTCAGGCCTACCAATTCGTTGAGGTTCGAGGACGCCTAAGCCATCAATTCTAAAACAGACATTGATATCATCTTAGATCCTGGCTTCTTGTTTTCGAGGGGATGGGATTTTTAAAAATATAACAGCTTCTGCAGGAATTACAACTTCCAAGGGAGGAAGTTTTTAAAAAAGCTTTCATTTTGTCAATTCCCCCAAAAACCAATTTAAAATTTTAATTTTTTGTGCCTTATAAATTAAAAAAAGTTATTTAATATCTAATAATAATTAAATATATTAATAAAAAACCTTGATAAAATTAAAAAAATTAATTATTATTTTGGAAGTATGTTCAAAAAGGAGGTTAAAATGGCTCAAGATTGGTCAGAACTCATTAAATTCACTCACAATGAAGATTTCGTGATAGAGAAAATCCGGCTCAAACAAAGCGATGTCACAGTGGAAGGGGAGTTTGAACTGCCGCCTCTTTCCAAATTGAGTAATGAAGACCAGATATTTATCATCGCCTTTTTGAAAACCCACGGAAACATCCGGGATATGGAGGAACTTTTTGGAATCAGCTACCCCTCGGTAAAAAACCGTCTCAATAAGATTTCTAAAAAAATGGAGTTTGTGGAAGTGAATCCGCCCGCAGAAAGAAATGAAATCCTGGATCAACTCTACAAAGGCGAAATCTCTGTAGAAGAAGCCTTGGAAAAGCTGGGAGGAGAAAGATGATACCCCTGATCTTCTCTCTTTCCGGGTTGTTGATTGATGTGGATTCAGAAAGGGAAGGAAAAAGGACCTATATCAAAATCGTTTAAGGAGAAAAAATATGAGTGAAGAGAGAAAAAAGATTTTAGAAATGCTTTCTGAGGGAAAAATTTCCGTTGAAGAGGCTGAAAAACTCCTTCAGGCCCTTCTAAAAGATGAAAAAGAACCCAAAGAAGTCAAAGACCAATCGGGCAAAGAAACTCTCAAGTATCTCAGGGTTTTGGTCGAACCCAAAGAAAAAGGAGGAGACCGGGTCAATATTCGGGTTCCTCTCAGCCTCATCCGGGCCGGGTTGAAATGGGCTTCTTTCATACCCAAGGAAGCTCAAGAAAAGGTGGATGAAGTTTTGAGTGAAAAGGGGCTGGATTTGGATTTCAAAAACATGTCCAAGGAAGATGTGGAGGAACTCCTGAGAAATCTGAATGACTTGGAAGTCAATGTGGAAGGAAAAGAAACAGTCAAAATCTACTGTGAATAAAAAACTGCAGTCCGCAGAAACAGAGTTTCTCAAAGTGAAAACAGGGAAAGAGAAAACGAAGTAAATCATGAGAAAATGGTTTCATGTCAATTTTGTCATGGATATTATATAATACAGCTAATTATTAATTTTAAAGATGATAAGTCGATAAAAGACCATCGGGTTTAAAGGAGGAACAGCCGATTATAAGCCTTAAACTTTGACATCACCCTCACCAAAAATTTAGGGAAGAGGTCCCATGAAAGAAAGGAAAAAAACGATATCCCGCATTTTAGAGATTCCTTATGTGGAACCAGAAAAGATGCGGAGAGGGAAACTGCTCAATGTGATGCTTTTGGCCGCAGCAGTAAGTGCAGTGGTCATGATCATCGTTCTCATTATCACGGCTCCGATGGGCCTTGTCGGTGGAGAAGGACAGGTTTTTTTACTTGCTCTCAGCACTGGAGTGACCCTTGTCGGTCTGGGGATCATCTACACGATCAACCGCTTTGTCTCGGGAGAATTGGCCAGTGTCCTCTTTCTGGTGCTGCTGCTTGCCGTTGCTGCTTTTTCCGACAAGCCGGAGCAGGTGGTTAATGGACGGGGGCTTCTTGTGTTTGTCATACCCATTCTAGCAGCCAGCTTCCTCCTGAGACCATGGGCCAGTTTTGCTGCGGCAGCCGTTTCTTCATTGATGATTGTCGTCATGGGATTGGTCTTTTTTCAGCAATCCTTTCCGAATGTTCCTGCAATGCTTATTTTTTTTATGTTGGCTCTTGTTTCCTGGATCTCCGCCCGCAGCCTGGAGAATGCCTTGCATAACCTTCGTACCAGCAATGCGAGGGTTCAAGAGAGTGAAGAGAAGCTGAGAAGCATTTTTGAATCATCGCCAGATGCTATCACTGTCTCCGACCTCAAAGGCAACATAATCAACTGCAATCAGGCCGCCCTTGATTTGCTGGGTTATGAAGATCGGAGAGAAGTCATCGGGGAAAACGCCAATTCACTTATTGAGGGAGAAGGAAAACAAAAAGTATTTGATAAAATTGAAGAAACTATAAGAGTTGGGGTGACCAAAAATGAGGAATACAATCTTTTTAAAAAAGACGGTAGTCGGGTTCCGGTGGAGGTTTCCGCAGGGGTCATTCGGGATGCGGAGGGAGATGTCACCGCATTTGTAGCTATAGCCAAAGATATCACCGAGCGTAAAAAGGCCGAGAAACAAATCAAAAGGGAACTTCAGGAAAAAACAGTGCTCTTGAGTGAAATCCATCATCGGGTGAAAAACAGCCTTCAAATCGTTGCCAGCTTATTGAATCTGCAGTCCCGGGAGATTGAGGATAAACGCATTCTTGATTTGTTTAACCAGAGCAGAAATCGAATTAAAATGATGGCTTCGGTCTACGAAAAGCTGTGCCGCTCCAAAACTTTTACCAGTATAGATTTTAAGGAATATTTGGAAGATGTCCTGAAGAATATATTTCTCTCATCAGGATTGAGTCACCGGGTCAATTTGAAATTGGATGTTGAAAATGTGGAGCTGGGTTTGGATGACGCCATTCCTGTTGCTCTTATTTTGAATGAGTTGTTCACCAACTCCGTAAAACATGCGTTTCCGGGTAACACAAAAGGGTTGATAGAGGTTTATTTCAAACCCTTGGATGAAGAAACTCACCAGCTCATCTATAGAGATAACGGTGTGGGTTTGCCGGAAGATATTGACTTGGATAGGGCTGAGACGTTGGGCCTTCATTTGATTAAGAATCTGGCGGACCAGATTGAGGGGGAAGCCACTTTCCGACAAAATGGATGGACCACTTTCAAAATCCAGTTTAAAGGGTACGGATATGCCCAAAAAAAATATTCTCATCGTTGAGGACGAATACATCACCGCCCTGGATTTGAAGACCCAAATTCTATCCAAAGGAGATTATGATTTTGAAATCGTGGCCACAGGAGAAGAAGCTGTCCAGAAGGCATTGCATGATAAATTTGATATGGTTTTTATCGATATAAAACTCAAAGGAAATATGGACGGGATTGAAGCAGCGGAAAGAATAAAAGATAAGAAAGATACTCCTGTTGTGTATGTGACCGGCAATTTGGATTTGGTGGACACAGACCGTCTCAAAAAGACAAAACCCGAAGGAATCCTGAGAAAGCCGATTTCTGATTATGAATTAATGGAAATTGTGAATAAACTATTTACTTGAAGATTTCCATCCTTCTTAATTTTACAGGTAGCCCTCTTTATTGTTTTGAAATGAAAAATCTATTTCTCAGCAGGTGTTATTTTTTCCCCGTGGATTCCATATCTTCCAGGAAATTTTCAAGGTCTTCTTCATGTTCCAGTTCGTCATTTAAAATATCCAGAAAGATTTCATAAGTGGTATGATGATATCCACAAAAGTTTACGTGAACATCGGTGAATATTTTATTGAAAAAAAGAGAAAATAGGTTGAGAATGAAAGGAACGAGAGATGAAAGGTAAATCATTTCTGGATATAAAAGGAGGGCTACGGTGAAAAGAATCTCTAAGTTATTTTTCGGGGCTGTCTTTTTTATCCTGGGACTATCTGTTCTCTTTTCCCAGGAATACAATCCCCATCCCCATCCGGATGCCGTGGTGGTTGAAGGTGACGTGCGGTTCACGATCCTTACGCCCAGAGTGGTGAGGATGGAATGGAGTGCGGATGGAGATTTCGAGGACCATGCCTCTTTGGTCTTTGTTAACCGCCGGCTTCCTGTCCCTGAATTCCAGAGAGAAGTCCAGGACGAATGGCTGGTCGTGGAAACCAAACGACTGAGGCTCAAGTACAAACTAGGAAGTGGAAGATTCACTCAGAGAAATCTTCAGGTAGAATTTCAAATGGAGGGACGGAAAAAACTGTGGCGTCCGGGAATGGAGAATCGAGGAAACCTGAAAGGCACCATACGGACTCTGGATGGTTTTGATGGAAGGTACAATCACTGGAAAGAAGAAAAAGTGGACCTGGGAAAGGGGCTCATCTCAAAAGAAGGATGGGTGCTTATCGACGATTCCCGGCGTCCTCTTTTCGACCGTTCCCAATGGCCCTGGGTGATCCCCCGGCCGAAAAAAGACCAGCAGGACTGGTACTTTTTCGGCTATGGGTATGATTACAAAACCGCTTTGAATGATTTCACAAAGATTGCCGGTAAAATCCCCCTTCCTCCCAAATACGCATTCGGTTCCTGGTGGTCCCGTTACTGGGAGTACACGGATTGGGAGCTCCGGGAGCTTGTCCACGAGTTTGAAATCCATGATATTCCCCTGGATGTTCTGGTCGTGGATATGGACTGGCATATCACCACCAAGCCGGAGTGGTATGAAGAAGGAGAAAAAATCAAAGACCAGGCCGGACAGTCCGCAGGTTGGACTGGATTTACCTGGAACCGGAATTATTTTCCCCATCCTGAAGATTTTCTGGAGTGGACAGAAGACCAGGGGCTTAAAGTCTGCCTGAATCTTCATCCGGCTTCGGGAATCCAGCCCCATGAGAGAAATTACCCTCAGATGGCCCGGGCCATGGGAATAGACCCGGAGTCTCAAAAGTATGTACCTTTCGATATCGTGGATAAAAATTATGCCCGGAATTTTCTGGATATCATCCTTCATCCCATGGAGAAAAAGGGAGTGGACTTCTGGTGGCTGGACTGGCAGCAGTGGAGCACCACCGAGATTCCCGGAGTCAACCCCACTTTTTATTTGAACTATGTTTTCTTCAGCGATATGAAACTCCACAGCCAGAAACGCCCTCTGATTATGCACCGCTACGGTGGACTGGGAAACCACCGGTATCAGATCGGATTTTCCGGGGATACCTACATCAACTGGCGCTCCCTGGATTTCCAACCCTATTTCACCTCCACGGCTTCCAACGTGTGTTTTGGTTTCTGGAGTCATGATATCGGCGGTCATATGAGAGGAGAAAGCACCCCTCAGCTTTACACCCGGTGGGTCCAGTGGGGGGCTTTCAGTCCTATCTTGAGGACCCACTGCACCAAAGACCCCAGTATCGAAAGGCGGATATGGGCCTATCCCCTGAAGAATTTTCATGCCATGAGAAACGCTTTTTTGCTGAGGTATGCCCTGATGCCTTATATTTACACGGCAGCCCGGAAAGCGCATGATACCGGGATTTCTATGTGCCGTCCCCTTTATTATTCGTATCCTCAAAAAGAAGAGGCTTACCGGTTCAAGAACCAGTACATGTATGGAGATGACCTAATGGTGGCCCCGGTGACCCAGCCCATGGAAGAAGGCCATCTTTACGTTTCCAAAGAGATTTGGCTTCCTTCGGGACGATGGGTGGAATGGTTTTCAGGAACCTCTCTGGAAGGAGGAAAGGTGGTCCAGAGAGCCTTCGCTATCGATGAGATCCCCGTTTATGTCAGGGAAGGGGCCATCATCCCCATGCAGCCCCAGATGAGTGGGGTGGGGGAGAAGCCGGTGAATCCGTTGATTTTGAATGTTTTCCCCGGAAACTCAGGCTCAACCCGGGTCTACGATGATGAAGGCAACAGTCAGGGTTATTTGTCGGGAGAATTCACCTTCACTCCGGTTCATTTTCAAAAAGAAAACCAGGAGATGGAACTCATTATCGAACCTATCCAGGGAAGTTATCCTGGGATGATCGAATCCAGGGCCTATAAGTTGAAGTTTCCTTTGACCCTGCCTCCAGAGAAAGTCCGGGTGAACGGGGAACCTCTTTCTTACAGGGAAGAGGAGGGCAAGCCCGGGTGGAATTATAATGGCGGCGATTTGACAGCCTGCGTTCTGACCCCTGAGGTTCCTGTCAAGGAGAAAGTGGTGGTTCATATTCAATTTCCCCAAACAGACAGAACTCTTTTATCTGGGAAAAAAGGAGCTTTCAGGGATTTGATCAAGTTTGCCAAAGTGCTGGCCAACAACAACTGGGATAAGTCCAAGTATTCCAACGACAAGGTGGTCCATGCGGCCCAGACCGGGTTGAGGATGACCTTGAGGCCCCAAACAGCCCGTTCGGAACTTCAGGAATTTGACTCGGAGTGGGAAGACCTTTTGTCCATGATCCAGAAGGCGGTCCAGGAAAATAAAGCCTTGAAGCCCGCTTTCCAACTTCTCCAAACCGCCTTTTAAAAAATAAAGAATAGGGTCGTGTCTTACATTATGACATTTTCCCTTGAAATTTAGATCTATAATAGACATTTCGTTTGTAAAGTTTGTTTGGTTTGTTTAGTTCATCTCGTTTCTTTAGTTTCTTTAATTTTTCTATCTTCTAGAGATTGTCGTATTCGTCAATATATGTCATTCCGGGCTCGCCCCGGAATCTAGAAGAAGAAATCCTGGATTCCCGCCTCTCTAGGAACGGCAAAAAGATCAAAATAACATGAAAGAATCAATGAAAAAATAAGATATTGACAAGAAATCGTTTTGTGATTAAATATGAATGTAAAATGTTCTGGAGGCTGATTCCCTGGTCCATTCTGGGATTGGATCCAGGAAAAGAGAGCGGGTATAGCTCAGTTGGTAGAGTACGAGCTTCCCAAGCTCGGGGTCGCGGGTTCAAATCCCGTTGCCCGCTCTTTTTTTATTTTTCCAATTATCTTTATAAATTAAGAAATAATGATGAAATTCAAGAGATATTTTTTAGGAGTTTATTCCACAAATGGGATAAATCCTGGAATGAAACCATTTCTTTCGCCGGTTTATTTTTCCAGTTTGTCTAAGAAATCATCCACTTGGCGGATATATTCTTTATAATCAGAGAAGGCTATCGATAAAGTCCCATAGACTTTTCTGTCGTCTATATCCATGTATTCATGGACGATGATATTTCTCATCCCTCCCGAACCTTTCAATTTGTTGGCCAGCTCCTGATCAATGAGTCCTACTTCGGCAGCTTTTAAAAAGGATGAGGTGTAATCTTCCGGAGGCCGTTCTCCAGATTCCAGTACCACATGAGTGTTGATATCGGAGGCCCACTCCACGATCAACTGGATCAACCTTTCTGCAGAAGTTTTTTTATAGAAATCAGAGACATATTCGTTGAATGTGGAATCAGCGATGGGCTTGAGTTTATCCAGGTACATATTGAGTCGAGAAAGCTTTCTCCTTACCAATTCTGAATTTATCATGGTTGTATCTTTCCCAGGGCCTTTTTTATGTACAATTTTTCCATCTGTCTAAATTTCTTTGAATCCATGTACCGGGCCACAGCTTGAATTCGGAATCGTTGAAAGTTTCCCTTTTTTTCTTCATACAAAGCCTTCCCGTTTACAGCTACCTGGTAGGTGATGAGAGGTTCTGCTCCATTGAGGAAGACCGGATCAAATTGGCTGCCGAATACTTCGCTGAATTCATTTATCATATTGAGTTGGGTCTTCAAATCAAACTTTTTCCGGCCTAGGATTCCAATATCTATGTCACTCTGGTCCCTTGGATGACCCTGTGCAAAGGACCCATGCAAAATGAGCAATTGAATATGGTATTTCTGGCAGAGTCTATTTAATCTTTGTTTGTTGATTTTTAAGTTTCTCATTTGATTTGCTTTTTAAGATTATATCACAAATGCTTTTTTAAATAAGGTAGAATTTGGCTCTTTCCCACCAAATCCCTGCTCAAAGGCTGCTAAGTAGAGGAGTTTGGGTTAATTTTTTTCAACGTAAGTTACAGAAACGGAATCTCTATTTTGATTGAAAATTGGGGTAAGGAAAAGTTGAAAAAATGTGGACTAGAAAAATAGTAAAAAATTTATTGACAGGAAAGGGGTTGAAACCTATATTCCTTAATGGTGGGTGGCAGAACCACAGATCAAATATCGGTTCCAGGTCCTTGTTCCGAAGCGTCAGATCTTACTTAAAAAGTATGAATGCGGATTATCCGCAGCGCTCTGACCTGCATGGAACGCCGCCCACCCTTTTTCATTACCAAAATTTTTATTACCAAAAGCGTGCCAAAAAGTATATCAAAAAGGGGTCAGGTCCGGCCATTTCTTTTCAATAATTTAACCTGAGTTTTCCACAGATTTGGGGCCAAAAATCGAGGTTTTTGGGGCCAAAAAACGCGTATATTCCTCCTTTTTTCTGTGTAAAAGTACTACTAATATCTTATAATAAAATAATTGGCCGGGCTCATTCCCATTAATTAGAACCGTCCCCATTAATTGTTAATCCTGAATTTTGAGTGGAGAGGGATTTCCTGTAAAATAAGAAAATCAATTTAGACGTAACTTTCAGAAATGATCGATTCCATCGGAGGATGAAACAGATATGCAAAAGAGCAACTCAAAGTGGTATCTTCTTTTGGACAGGGAGCCGTTGGAAGGCTCCTGGAATATGGCTGTCGATGACTACCTGTTCCGGACCCTGGAAGAAAAACCCTTAACCTATGTCCGGTTCTACAGATGGGAAAGGCCCACGATTTCCCTAGGGTATTCCCAGAAAGTTTCCCGGGTAGTCAACCTCCCTTACTGCCAGCAGAATGGAGTGGACATTGTCCGGAGACTCACCGGCGGGAAATTGGTATTGCACAACAAAGAGGTGACGTATTCAGTTTGTTCTTCAGATGGGGATACCTTCACTTCCACCCTCAAAGGTTCTTATAAAAGAATCTCCAAGGCTTTGATGGAGGGATTGAAAAGGATGTCCCTGGATCCCTATCTGGCCGATGCCCCGCCTGTTTCTTATGTGCGGGGGACCATGCCCTGCTTCTCTTACCCTGCCCGCGACGAGATTGAAATCCAGGGAAAAAAGATGATCGGAAGTGCCCAAAAACGTTTGGGTCCAAAGTTTGTCCAGCACGGGTCCATCCCTCTCCAGGAAGAGGAGGAGCTTCTCAGGTCCGTCACGTTTCTGGAAGAGAGAAAAGACGTAGTGCGGGTCATTTCCATTTCCCGGGCCTTAGGAAAGACAGTCCGCTTTGACTGGGCTGTGGACCATTTCATAAAGGGTTTTGAAGATTATTTTGGTATCCAACTGGAACCCAAAGAATTCAATGAGGAAGAAAAAGAGAGGATCCGACAAATTCAACGAGACCGTTATGAAAACGATGATTGGACTTACGGGAAATAAGGAGTTTCCAGAGCTTCGGATTCACACCTATCTCCAATAAAACCAGGAAAAAAAACTTCCTTGGGAGAAAAAAAATGAGGAACCTCCAAAATTCCGTTGATTTGATTTTTTGGGGTTTCCATGGTATTATTTTTCTCAAAGAGAGCAGAAGAGGATGAATGAAATCGAAAGTATTTCCCAAATCGAAGCCGACAAGCTTCCCTCAATCAACCATATTCTTTTGGATGAACTTCACCAGAACGTTTTAAAGAATCTTCATTTTGAGCTGGGTACAGGGGCAGTCCTTTATCTTCTCTCTCCCTCCTATTCTGTGATTAATCCTACCCCCAATGATTCGATCAACGATTTTATTCAGAAGAAGGAAGATGTTCTTACCCAATTGAAAGAGCAAATTATTAAAAATCTGGCCGTGTATTCGGTCCTTCTCGACGTGAACAGTTATTTCATAGAACAGAATAATTTCCTGGTTATAGCCAGGCTCAGGGAAAAGGATTCCAAAGATAGTAAATATGAAGTCAAATTTTATACCCATTCCTCTCGAGAGCTGATGACCCACTACAAAGACAAGATCTATATTGGCCGGGATTTTATGGATATTTATAATTTTCGAAGAAAGTATTTTGGAGTGAAGGAGTTGATTAATTCCCTAAAAGAGCAGTATGAAAGCTTACTGGAGAGAGCCGAAGATAAATTAAAAAATCCTCGTTCATTTAAATCTTTTTTCCAAGAAATTAAAGAATATTTGAATGAACTTCAAAATGAAAGTTTACTCATCCTCCAGTCTCTTCCTATGCACATAGACATGAATAAAGTAAAAGCCAAGGACTTGATCGAGATAAACAGCCAGTACCGAACCATCAACCATTATTTGATCGAACTCAATGGGGAAATAGCTGAGTTTGAGAATTATCTTTGGAATAATAAAGAAAACAATTTTGTCCGTTATATCACTAAATACAAAAAAGATTTGGCCAACGCCATTTCCTACTTTAATATCAAAATCAACGGATGGCTCTCCGAGAAGATTACCCACCTGAAATCTTCTGAGTGAGCGTTTAAATTCAAACCTCCTTATTCAGAAAAAGAGCGGTTTCAATGTAACCTCTGGCTTAGGTCAGCGTATGACTTTGATGGTGCCGTACCGGGTGGTGAGGGAAATAGAGGGTTTCCCTTTTTCTTCAGAAAAGGCCTTTACAAGAGTTACTCCGTTCTTTTTTTTATAAGAAAGCTTGGCTGATAGGTTCCAGTCTAAATTTCCTTTTTCTGCCTGAGCTTCAAAGGGGTATTTTTCCTTTCCGGGCCAGTTGAAAGTTATATCCGCATAATTCCCTTTGGCGGATATGGGATGGGTAAGGGGATACGGAGTTAAGATTATGTCTCCGTGAGAAAGACGGATATAGGTGTTTCCAGAAAAACCTTCCAGCTCTACATCCTTGTAAGAAGAGGCAATGGAAATTTTTTCTCCTCTTATGTTTTTTCCGTAGACCTCTAAGCTTTTTCCTTCAACCCTAAGGTTTCCGTGGATTTCTTCCAGGTGAATGCGGCCGTACTTATCTTGAATATCCAGAGATTTATGGACCTTCCGCACTTCTATGGGAGAATGATGACCCCGAATGACCGCAGACCCTGTATCCAAAAGAGAAACCTTTTTCCGGGAGGTCTCTATCATCACCGGGCCTCCCAGGTGATTTCCAATGATCTCAGAGTTGTTACCGTCTATATCCACTTTTCCCGAGATTTTTTCTAGGTGAATTTCTCCGTAGCGGTGGCGGATTCGAAGATCCCCGCTTATGTCTTGGGCTCTTAGAGAGGAGTACTTGGTTTCAATTTGACATTCTGAATGAACTCCGGTGACCTGCACATCTTTGTAGCTGTTCTGGAGTGTGAGATTTCCTTCTATATCTGAAACCTCCACTTCACCATGAGGGTTAGTGATGTCCAGGGGTCCTACATGAGAGGATTCTACCTTTCCGTAGGCATTTCGCACCTTTACCGACATCTCGGAAGGGACGGTGACGGTAAAATGGGTTCTGAAGTTTTTTTTGGGAAACTCATCTCGGTTGGTGGTGAGGATAATTTGGGAGGATTCGCGGATAATATTTAGGGTGAGATCCTGGGAAACCTTTTCTGCATTTTCTTTTCGGTTTCGCCAGATTTTTTTCTTTAATTTGATGGTGATTATTTCTTCTTCAGTGCCCTCGATATGTACGTTTCCATGAGCATTCACCACTTGCATCTGAGAGGGGAAGGGAGGTTCGATTTTTTCGGTTTCTTCGAACACAAAATCTTCTTCAAAGGGACTGAATCCTTCCTCCCAATCCCAGTGGAAATGGATTTTTCCTGTTTGGACATGATAAAGAAACACTCCCCCAATGATGATGAAAATCAAAAGAATAATCTCTTTAGCTTTCATTTTATTCCTGACTTTTAGCGGGTGTTTCTTTTTTTTCTTTCAATCCATAGTAGAGTTTCCATCCTCCCCAAACTATCAACACAAGGGGCCAGAGACGGGCAATGTAACTCCAGATTTCCACATCAATGTTGTGAAGCAGGAAAATGATTCCGATGAGGATGAGGATAAGCCCCCAGGCAAGGGGATCTTTTTGTTTTGTCTTGGCCATTTTTTCCTCCTGTTTACTTTTTAGAGACATGATCCACAACCAATTTGATGCCGATAACGATGATCACAATCGGCCATAATTCAATCAGCTTTTCATAGCTTATGACATCATAATTGGCCAGAAGCAGGACACTTCCCAGGACCAAAAGGATGAGTCCCCAGAACACGGATCCGGACCGGACCGATTCGGGAAACTCTTCAAGTTTCTCTTCTTCCTCTTCTTCTCCCCTGTAGAAGCGGTGGTTGATGGCTTTGGAAGTCTGGATGGCATCCACCAGTTGAAAGATGTAGAAACCAGCGAGAACCAGAGCAATGAAAGGTTGAGCCCCACCTGTAGGCTGCATGGAAACCAGACCCGCAAAGATGAAGATGAAAATCAATCCTTTGACGATCTGACGATTATACAGATGTCCCACCCCTGGAAAAAAGAAGGCCAGAATCCCGGCCAATGCCGGAGATTTGGGAGGCTTCTGAACCACAATTTTTTCTTCAGTTTTATTTTCATTCATTTTAACCTCCATGGTTAGGTTATTTTTTTAATTCCCAATTCTTTTAAGGGTTTCATTTCTTGAATCGAAGCCATGACTTTTTCTTTTTGAGCCGTGATGGATTGAGCCAGAGAGCTGGTCATGGATTCGGCGTTCACATAAAGGGTTTGAATTTTGCTGTATCCCAGATGAATCTGGCGGTCGAGCTTCTGGTTGAGGACATTTTGGTCTGGGTTGAAAAAGTAAAAGGAAATGATGACCAAAAGGACAGTGGCGGCTGCCAGCACAGGCTGAAGAGAGGGACGAAGGAGAAAATCGAAATTCAGCCTGAACTTTTTCTTGGGTTGGGGGATTTCATAAAGTCTTTGGACCAGTTCTTCGCTCATTTCCGCTTCAGGGAAATCGTCCAGAGATTCAGTGGCCTGTTTTATTTCCTGGTAGAGAGAAGCACAACGGGGGCAGGTCCGAAGATGTTCTTCCACTGTGCTTTTCTCTTCCAGAGAGAGTTCTCCTTCCAGATAAGCCGAAAGGAGGTCTTCAATTTTTTGACAGTTCATGGCTTCATCTCCTTTTATTTTTGAGAATTTTGGCCAACTGGACTCTTCCTCGGTTCACCCGGGATTTGACCGTTCCCAGGGGAAGCTTCATGATTTCAGCGATTTCCTCGTATTTTTTTCCCTGAATATCTCTGAGGATCACGGCCATGCGAACTTCAGAGGAGAGGTGATTCAATCCGCTCCAAAGGATTTTTTTATTTTCTTCTCTAATCATTCCTTCTTCGGGACCGCTGCGGCCCTGGGCAGCGAGAAAATGCTCGTCGAGTTCGTCCCTGTTCTTCTTTTCCCACTTGGTCTTGCGGTAATTGTCGATAAGGTGATTTTTAGAAAGAGTCAACAACCAGGCACTGAACTTTTTGCGGGAATCGTATTTGTCCAAAGAGTTGTAAAGTTTCATGAATATCTCTTGAGTCATATCCTGGGCCTCCTCATAGCTTCCCGAGAACTGATAGGCCATGTTGAATATCCGTCGGGAATAAGTATCCACCAGCATTCGCCAGGCTCCTTCTTTTCCTTTCAAACAATCTTGAATGGTTTTTTCTGTTATCACTTATCACACCACGGTAGACGAAAATTAAGGTCGAAAAGTTCCATGATTTTGTATTTATTCTATGGATGGTCTATGGGGGTGTCAATTTGAAAAAGACAAACACTGAGGATGGATTTAAATCTTGACTTCAATTTTATCTTATGCCAGGATTGACTATCATTTTGGTCCAAAATTGCATGTTAACATACAAATATTTTTATTATTTAAAAAGGGAGGAAGCCTATGGAAGGTATTGTAGGTTATGGGGCTTATATTCCCCGAAATCGAATCACTGTGGAAGAAATTGCCAAAGTTTGGGGAGCGGATGCACCCTCTTTCAAAAAAGGTTTAATGCTGGATGAAAAATCGGTTCCCTCTCCGGATCAGGATACCATCACTCTCTCTGTGGAAGCCTCCAAGAATGCTCTCAAGAGATCTCAAATCGACCCTGCAGAAATCGGAGCCGTGTATATCGGATCCGAGTCTCATCCTTATGCTGTGAAACCCAGTGGGACGGTGCTGGCTGAAGCGTTGGGTGCTACTCCTGAGGTACACAATGCTGACTTCGAATTTGCCTGCAAAGCCGGTACCGAAGGGATGTTTGTGGCTCAGAGTTTGGTCAAGGCTGGAGAAATCAAGTACGGATTGGCTGTAGGAGCGGATACTTCCCAAGGAGCTCCTGGAGATGCACTGGAATACTCTACTGCAGCCGGAGCCGCCGCCTTTGTTTTCGGAAAAGAAAATTTGGTGGCCCGGACTCTAGAAACTTACTCCTTCATGACCGACACTCCTGATTTCTGGCGCCGGGAGTATCAGTATTATCCTCAGCATGCGGGACGATTCACCGGGCATCCCTCCTATTTCCGGCACATCAAAGGGGCTGCTCAGGGAATTATGGAGAAGGCCGGGATGAAACCTCAAGATTTTGCCTATGTCATTTTCCACCAACCCAACGGCAAATTTCCTTTCCGGGTTGGAAAGATGCTCGGATTCGAGAAGAGCCAGATTGAACCGGGCTGGCTGGTCAAAACCCTGGGCAACACCTATTCAGGGTCTTCCCCTCTGGGATTGACTTCCACTCTGGATATTTCCAAGCCCGGAGACAAAATTCTGATGGTCTCTTACGGTTCAGGAGCGGGAAGTGATGCCTTTATCTTCGAGGTCACAGACCGCATTGATGAAATCAGGGATTTGGCACCTCGAACCAGAGATATACTGGATAAGAATAAAAATTATATCAGTTATGGGGTCTATGCCAAATTCCGGAAAAAAATCCGAAAGGCTGAATAGGAGGAAAAAAATGAGAGATGTCGCTGTAATGGGCGTAGGAATGACCAAATGGGGAGAGCTGTGGGAAAAATCTCTCCGGAACATATTTGTGGAAACAGCTCTCCAAGCCCTGGATGATGCGGGCATAGATAAAATAGATTCCATGCATGTGGGGTCTATGTCTTCAGGTCTGTTTGTAGGGCAGGAACACATTGCTTCTCTTTTGACGGACTATTTGGGAGTGAATCCCATCCCCTGTTCCCGTGTGGAAACAGCTTGTGCTTCAGGAGGATTGGCTTTGAGAACGGGATTTATGGAAGTGGCCTGCGGGATGAGCGATGTGGTGCTGGTTGGAGGAATCGAAAAGATGACCGATGTAAGTGGAAGTGAAGCCACCTATGCTCTGGGTTCAGCTGCCGACCAGGAATACGAAGGCTACCATGGAATCACTTTTCCCGGTCTCTATGCGTTGATAGCCAAGGCCCATATGGAAAAGTACAATACTACACGAGAACAGTTGGCTCAGGTTGCTGTGAAAAACCACTCCAACGGTTCCTTAAATCCTCTGGCCCAATTTCCTTTCAAGGTAACCGTGGATAAAGTTTTGAATTCAGTGATGATTGCCGACCCCCTGCGCATCCTTGATTGTTCGCCCATAACCGACGGGGCTGCGGCAGCCATTCTCTGTCCTGTGGACATGGTGAAGCAAAAAGGGAAACCGGTCATCAAAGTCACCGGTTCGGGACATGCCACCGACAGTATTGCTCTGGCTCACAGAGACGATATCACCTGGCTGGAAGCTACCTACCAGGCCGGGAAAAAAGCCTATGGTATGGCTGATAAAAAGCCCCAGGATATCGACGTCCTGGAGGTTCATGATTGTTTTACCATCGCTGAAATCTGTGTCCTGGAAGCTCTGGGTATAGTGGAAAAAGGCAAAGGAGGGGAAGCGGTAGAGAAGGGATTGAGTTCTTTGGACGGGAAAATCCCTGTTAACACCAGCGGAGGGTTGAAAGCCAAGGGCCACCCTGTGGGAGCCACCGGCATCGCTCAGGTCATAGAGATTGTGAAGCAGCTCCGTGGAGAAGGGGAAAAACGGCAGGTCAAGGATGCTCGAGTGGGGATGACCCAGAACATGGGCGGAAGCGGCGGAAGTACATTGGTTCATATATTTGAAAAAGAATAAAAAAGGAGGATATGATGAGTCTACCGTCTCGTTATTGGAGAGAAATTCCTCAAAGATACAGGCTTGAAGCCTATAAATGTCAGAATTGTGGAGCCGTTCACTTTCCTCCCCGCCTGGTTTGTTCGAAATGCCAGAGCAGGAAGATGGAAAAAATCCGGCTTTCGGGAAGAGGACAGATCGTTTCATTCACCATCATTCGAGTGCCTCCCCATCAGTTCGAAGATCAAGCCCCTTATGCGGTGGGATTGGCTGAACTGGAAGAGGGAATTAAATTAACCGCTCAGATCGTGGATTGTCCCTTCGAAGAGTTAAAAACAGGAATGAAAGTCAAAGTGGAATTCCGTAAAGTCTTCCAGCAGGGAGAATCGGGCATCCTTTGCTATGGATACAAGTTCGTTCCCGAATAAACGCGAAAACTCTGGGACCCAGCCGACCGAAGCCAGAATGGTTGGCAAATTCACCTGGATCCCGGAATTTCGGTTCATCCCCTGAGAAAGGACAGGATTCAGGAATGAGAATGAGGAGTGATTATGTACAGGATTGAGAGTCAGATTGATACCAAAAGTGAGGAATTCAAAAATAATCGAGAGCGCATGAAAAAACTGGTGGAGGAGTACAGGGAAATCCTCTCCAAAATAAAAATGGGAGGCCCTCAAAAATACAGAGAACTTCAAAAATCCCGGAAGAAACTTCTGGTCAGGGAACGCCTGGATAAACTTTTTGACCGAAACACTCCGTTTATGGAATTGAGCCCCCTGGCAGCTTACAACATGTATGAGAATCAGGCTCCGGCGGCCAGTATGGTCACCGGGATTGGAGTGGTTCACGGGAGGGAAGTGCTGGTGGTGGCCAATGATGCCACTGTCAAGGGAGGAACCTATTTCCCTATGACCATCAAAAAGCATGTTCGAGCCCAAGAGGTGGCTCTGGAAAACCGCCTTCCCTGTATTTATCTGGTGGATTCAGGAGGGATTTTTCTTCCCCACCAGGCCGGAACTTTTCCTGACAAGGAGCATTTTGGGCGGATTTTTTACAATCAGGCCCGGCTTTCAGCCGAGGGGATTCCTCAAATCTCCATCGTCATGGGCTCGTGCACAGCGGGAGGGGCTTATGTCCCGGCCATGAGCGATGAAACCGTGATTGTCCGAAAGCAGGGAACTATTTTTATCGGAGGCCCTCCTCTGGTCAAAGCAGCTACCGGAGTGGATGTTTCGGATGAAGAACTGGGAGGAGCGGATGTTCACTGCCGGAAATCGGGTGTTTCGGATTATTATGCGCAGAACGATGAGCATGCTTTGAGCATTGCCCGGAATATTATCGAGACTCTGGACCCTCCCCAGAAATTTTCTCTGGATATCCAAGAGCCCAAAGACCCTTATTATGACCCCAATGAGATATATGGAATTATGCCTCCAGATTTGCGAAAGCCCTTTAATATCAAAGAGATTATTGCCCGGCTGGTGGATGACAGCCGCTTTCAGGAATTCAAGCAGCTTTACGGGCAGACGCTGATCTGTGGATTTGCTCGAATTATGGGGTATCCAGTGGGTATCCTGGCCAACAACGGAGTACTCTTTTCGGAGAGTTCTCTCAAAGGGGCCCACTTTGTCACTCTCTGTGCTATGAGAAAAATCCCTTTGGTTTTTCTTCAGAATATCACCGGTTTTATCGTAGGAAAACAATATGAACATGGAGGAATTGCTAAGGATGGGGCTAAACTGGTTCATGCGGTGGCCAATGCGGATGTTCCTAAATTCACCGTTATCATCGGGGGTTCTTATGGAGCCGGAAACTATGCTATGTGTGGAAGAGCCTATGACCCTAGGCTGCTCTGGATGTGGCCCAATGCCCGGATCAGTGTGATGGGCGGACAACAGGCCGCCAATGTACTTCTCACAGTGAAGAAGAAAAAAATGGAGAAACAGGGAAAGAAACTCTCCAAAGAAGAAGAGCAGAAAATCATGCAGCCGGTTCTGGATAAATATGAGCACGAAGGAAGCCCTTATTTCAGCACAGCCCGTCTCTGGGATGACGGTATTGTGGAACCCTTAGAGACTCGGGAAGCTCTCGGGTTGGGGATCGCTATGAGTCTGAATGCTCCCATCCCCGATTACAAAGTCGGAATATTCAGGATGTAAAATGGAAAAAAAGGAATATAAAACCATCGTTTTGGAACCTAAAAATAAGGTAGCCTGGCTCACTCTGAATCGCCCGGAAGTCCATAACGCTTTCAATGCCGCTATGATTTCAGAGCTGGAGGATGCTTTCCAGAAGGTGAAAGAAGATTCTTCCATCCGGGCGGTGGTGATGACCGGAAGGGGAAAATCTTTCTGTGCCGGTGCGGATTTAAACTGGATGCGGGAAATTATCCGTTATTCCTTTGATCAAAATCTCCAAGAGTCCCTGCAGTTGGCCGAACTTCTGCACCGGATTTACTCTCTTCCCAAGCCCACCGTGGCCATGGTCAATGGGACAGCCATAGGGGGAGGAAATGGATTTCTCTCAGCCTGTGATATTACTGTGGCCTCAAAGAAAGCTAAAGTAGGTTTGAGCGAGGTGAAAATTGGTTTGATCCCCGCAGCCATTTCTCCCTATGTCATAAGAAAAATCGGAGAAAGTCATGCCCGGGAGTACTTTCTGACAGGAAAGAGAGTGACAGCTGAGGAAGCTTACCGTATCGGCCTTTTCAATGAGGTGGTTCCCCAAGAAAAACTCCAGGAGAAAGTGGAAGAAATTGTGGGAATGCTCCTGACATCCGGACCCGAGGCTATGGCTCAGTGCAAAGAACTTCTCTTTAAGGTCCCTTCGATGAGTCTGGAAGAAGCCAAATCCTACACGGCCCGGATGATTGCTCATCTCAGAGTGAGTGATGAAGGACAAGAAGGGATGGCCGCTTTCCTGGAGAAGAGAAAGCCCCGTTGGAGCCAGGATAAAGAGTAGAGAATGCGTGGGCAAAATTAAAAATAGAAAGGGAATTATTCCGAAATTTGCATTCAATTGACAGGATGGAAAAACCATGGGTTTTAAAAAAATATTGATTGCCAACCGAGGCGAAATTGCGGTGAGAGTCATTAAAGCCTGCCAGGAAATGGGAATAAATACGGTGGCTGTGTATTCCGAAATAGACCGGACCGGTCTTCACGTGCAAATGGCTGATGAGGCTGTGTGTATCGGTCCTCCCCCTGCTGGGGAAAGTTATCTTCATATGGATCATATCATCCAGGCCGCCCATGATACAGGATCTGAGGCCGTTCACCCTGGGTATGGATTTCTTGCGGAAAATTCCGAGTTTGACCGGCGGTGTGAAGAAGAGAACCTGGTGTTCATCGGGCCCAATTCCCGGTCCCTCAACCTGGTGGGAGATAAGATTCGCTCCCGTAAGAGTGTGGAGCAGGCCGGACTTCCCATTATCCCCGGGATGAAAGGTTCTCATAAGGATGTGGCAAAGTATGAGGAAGAAGCCCAGAGAATCGGTTATCCGGTGATGATCAAAGCCACCGCAGGGGGAGGCGGAAAAGGGATGAGGATTGTTTATGAAGAGAAAGATTTGAAAGCCTCTCTGGAAGCAGGAATGAGGGAGGCCCGGTCGGCCTTTGGTGATGAATCCGTTTATCTGGAGAAATACATCGAAGAGCCCCGGCATGTAGAGATTCAGGTCCTGGCGGATAATTACGGGAATGTGGTCCATCTTTTTGAAAGAGAATGTTCCATCCAGCGGAGACATCAAAAGATTGTGGAGGAGACTCCCTCTCCCGTTATGGACGAAAAACTCAGGAATGAAATGGGGGAAACCGCCAAGAAAATCATTCAGATCACCGGATACAACAATGCCGGCACTGTGGAATTTTTAGTGGATAAGAATAAAAACTTCTATTTTTTGGAAGTGAATGCCCGGCTTCAAGTGGAGCATCCGGTCACCGAACTCACCACAGGGGTGGACCTGGTCCATCAGCAAATTAAAGTGGCCAGTGGAGAAAAACTTTCCCTTAGTCAAGAGAAATTAGAACAGCGGGGACATGCCATAGAATGTCGAATCTATGCCGAAGACCCTCTCAAAAATTTCCTTCCTTCCTCAGGTAAAGTGCTTTTCCTCAAAGAGCCCAGAGGACCGGGGGTCCGTCATGACTGTGGGATTTACGGTGGCTGCGAGGTCCCTATTTTTTACGATCCTATACTGGCGAAGCTCATCGTTTGGGCGGAAGACAGGAATCTGGCCTGCCAGAGGATGATCAATGCCCTGGAGGATTATGTGATTTTGGGTGTTAAAACCCCCATAGATTTTTTAAAAGATGTGATCTCTCATTCTAAGTTTAAGAAGGGAAAAACCACCACCGATTTTTTAAAGAGGCATTTTGAAAACTGGGAAGAAAAGAAAAAAACCGAGGATAAACAGAAATTGGCCGCACTGGCTTGCGCTTTTGACTCCTCCCTTCGAGCCCCGGTGAGGACCGGAGGAGCTTCTTATCAGAAAGAGATCTATTCTCCATGGAAAAGTTTAGGAAAATGGCGTTTGGGAGAAAAGTGAGATGGAATACGAATTTTTAGTGGATAACTTATTGAATAAAATCGATCTTGAAAAAAGAGAAGATTTTTTCTTGGTTTCGGATGGGGAAAACCAGTACCAAGCCAATATCGAATACATATGTCCTAATGTGATTTCCGTTTTGGTCAACGGACGTTCCTACTCGGTTTATCTGGCCAGGGAAAAAGAGAAGTGGTATGTGTTTATCGAAGGACATCAGTTTGTGGTCCAGGAGCCTTCCGAAGAAAAGAGCTTCGCCGGAGAAGAGGAGAAAGCGGGGGAGGAGATGCTTAAAATCAAGTCCCCCATGCCAGGGAAAGTGATAAAAATCAACGTTTCCGAAAATCAGGAAATTAGAAAAAATCAAACTCTGGCTGTAGTGGAAGCCATGAAGATGGAAAATGAAGTCAAGTCTTCCATCGACGGCTTTGTCAAAAAAATATTTGTTTCAGATGGAGATCCGGTGGACTCAGAGAACCCCATGATTGAACTGGGAACCAAAGAATAAATCAGATCTCTTTTTTTTGCACCTTATTTAATCTCTTTGGTATTTGAAATTCTGTTTTTGAATCCTCCTGTCATTCCCGCAAAAGCACAATATTCTTGATCTTAGGTATTATCTTTTTGAGATTTGAATTTTGAATTCTTCTGAGCCCGGATTGATACATATGAACGGAATAGATATTTTCTAACCTGGATTATTCACGAGTCGAGGTGGCTGGGGCTAGGTTGGGACGGCGCGAGGCACAGGGTGCGCAGCTTTGGTCCTCCACCGCAAGTGCCCTGTAATGAAGCAGATGCGGCCAGATCGGCTCGCCTAAAAGGTAAAAAAGGCCGATTTCTAGATGAAATAGAAAGAAAAAATCCATGAAACTGACTTCCTTTGTGTACGCCTTTAATAATCCTCTTAACTCATTCATGTTTTTTGTTTTATTATAAGTCACGGCCTTTTTTATGAATAATAGTTCAGGCTAATTAACTCTTCAGGTAATATAATAAAAAAAGGAAGGATTTTTCTAGATGCAACGATTCTCTCTCCAACGGAGTTTGCTTAAATGAGGATGGATGATCAGAAGTTGATGGAACAGGTGAAAAAAGGTGACCACACGGCTTTCGAAAAGATTGTCAGAAGTTACAAGAACAGGATTGTGAATTTTTTGTGGCGGTTGACTCATGATTACCAGAAATCAGTGGAACTTGCTCAGGAAACATTCATGAGGGTTTATTTCAAAGCCAATAAGTACAAACCCATTGCTCCTTTGTCTTCATGGATTTATTCCATTGCTTCCAATTTGGCTAAAACAGAAATGAAGAAGCGGCAGAAACACCCTGTTGTCTCCATAGACGAAATACGCGAAAACACATCCCGGGAAGTGGCTTCGGTAAGCCCTCCTTCCAATTCTGAGAGAATCAGGAACTTGAGAAAAGCTTTGAATTCTCTTTCCCCCCGATACAGAATCCCGGTCATATTGAAAGATATTGAAGGTTTTTCCCAGGAAGAAATCGCGAATATTCTCAAAAAGCCGGTGGGGACCGTCAAAGCGAGAGTCAGCCGTGGAAGGAAATGCCTGAGAAAAGAACTCGAAAAATATTCCATCCCCAAGGAAAAACCTCAAAATAAGGAGGAAGGAGCCGATGGACGAATTGGATGAATTGAAAAAATTGGAAAAGGTCAAAGCTCCTTCAGATTTCGAGCAGAGAGTTTTCTCTCAGCTTTTTTCAAGAAAAGAAAAAAAGACCAAATTACGGAAATTCCGATTTTCTCTTGCAGGAGTGAGTGGGGCTGCCGCCGTCATCGTGTTTATCGTGGGGATTTTTATTCTTCCCACAGGGGAAAAGACGAAAGTTTCGGAAAAACAAGAAGGTTATGTTTCTATTTTAGATAAAAAAGAAGCGGTTAGAGAGGAAAATTATATACCCATTGTGGAACCCGTGAAGTTTGAAAGGGAAATACAAACTCGACAAAAACATACCGTGTATATACTGGAGCAGGTCTCTGAATCTACAAAAAGGAAGGTCAAATATTAAGGAGGAAAAATGAATTCACGATTCAAAATTTTATGGGTTTTATCAATTTTTCTGCTGACTTTTTGGATACCCCTTAAGGCAGGACCTGTTCCCGGTTCAAACGGCAAAGACGAGACGGAAGATATCATAAAAAAAGTCTATCCCTCTGTGGTGAAGGTGGAAGCCAAGAACAAGATGAGAAAAGTGGCCACCGGAGTGGTTATCGACAGAGATGGATATATTGTGACCACCGCTCTTATTTATCCCCACAATGAGGAAGTTTATGTGATCACACCTAATGGAAAACGAGTGGAAGCCGAATTTTTAGGGATGGATTCGATGACTCATACCGCTCTTATCCGGGCAAAAAATGTGGATTTGACTCCTATTCGAACAGGTAATTCGAAGGGTCTTTCCCCGGGTTCCTGGATCGGAGTGGTCAGTATTTCTCCTGAAAACACCCCTGCGGTGACTCAAGGGATCGTCAGTTACAAAAGCCCGGATAAACTTCGGCTGAATGTATGGGTGGTGCCTGGAGCCAGCGGAAGTCCTGTGGTGGATAAAAAAGGCCGGATGGTGGGGATGTTGAGAGGAGCCTATTATGAAAATAAGCCGGTGGTTTTTGAATTAAAGAAAAAGAATGTGGTGGGCTCTGGGTATTTTTACAGCCGGGCCGAGGCCCCTTCTTCAGGGATGGCTGTAGCCATTCCCATCAATAGGGTTCAGAACGTGGCTGAGGAAATCAAGAAAAAAGGAAAAGTGGAAAGAGGCTGGCTGGGTGTTTTGATTGCAGAAAATGAAAAGGGTGAAGTTAAGATCCTGGAGGTGGAAAAGAACAGCCCTGCGGATAAGTCAGGCCTTCGGGAAGGAGATATTATTCTTCAATTCGAGGGAAAAGATATATCCAGCATCCGGATGTTGTCCCGGGAGATCAGAAAGAAAAATCCTGAAGAGAGTGTGAAGGTAAAGATTAAAAGGAATGGAGAAGTAAAAACGATTACAGTGAAACTAGGAGAGTATACCGAGAAAGAGATGCTCAAAGAATTCGAGTCCAAGTTTCCCCATCTGTTTCCTCCTAAAATCCCTTCAACCCCGGAATCTCCTTCAGTCGAGCGTCCTCGTTCCCGGATATTCCGTTTTTTCTGGGATCAGAGAAAATACATCGGAGTTTATTTAAGGGAAATCAACAGAGAACTCTCCGATTATTTTGGAGTCAAAGAAGGAAAAGGACTCCTGGTTTCCAAAGTGGAAAAGGGGAGTCCTGCTGAGGAAGCAGGGATTGAGGTAGGAGATGTCCTTATCCGGGTTGAGGGCAAAAGAATCGAGAATAATGAAATGCTGGCTCGATTGATCCAGGGAAAGGAAAAGGGAGAAGTGATTCAAATTGAGCTCATCCGGAACAAAAACAAAAAGACTGTGAAGGTAAAGATTCAATCGGAGGAAAGAGGAGAGAGGAATTCCTTTTTTAACGATTCCAACTTAGCTGGGGAAAGTTTCGTTTTCTGGAAATCTCCCTTTTTTTCTCTTTGCTTCAAGGCTTCATAAAGGATAATGCCTACTGAAACCGAAAGGTTGAGGCTTTGAACCATACCCTTCATGGGGATTTTAATCAACTCGTCCGAATACTTCAATGCTTCCTCTGAAATCCCTTCCATTTCGTTGCCGAAAACTAGGACCGTGGGCCGGGTGTAGTCCACTTCTGTATAGGGGAGAGAGGAACTTTCCAGATAGGTGGAGACGATGGCAAAGCCTTCTCTTTTTAACCGGGCCAGGCATTGGGAAGTGGAGTTATGGTGATTGAATTTGACCCATTTTTCAGCTCCGGTGGAAATACTGTCATTAACGGGAAATGGTTTTTCACGGGCGGAAATGATCTCCATGTACAGAATTCCGGCTGCATCACAAGTCCTCACCACTGCACTGGCATTATGAGTGTTTTGAACTTCCTCTAAAGCCACTCTGAGGTCAGGCTGTCTTTGAGAAAGAAGTTTGGTAACTTTTTCAATCCTTTGTTTAGTAGGCATAATTTCTATCCCAACCTCCCCTTACAGCTACCTCCTCTTGGGGATAAACCGAGTGGATTAAAGCAGCATATATTTTCCAAACAGAATAGCCCAGAAAACCAGCATTCCCCAAAGGGCCCGGAATTCTTTGTTTTTTTTATGAACAACCCAGCTGAATTTTTCTCCCGAATTGGAAGAATTAGGTTTGGGAGAAGGAAAGAAAAGGGGGACTTTTTCCCGGTAATTTTTATATTCCTGGGGAAAAAGATTTTCCATTTTTTCCTTTTCCTGCTGGATCACTACGGGATAAAACAACCCGAAGTAAATCAAAAATATACCTAGAACCCACCAGGACCATGATCCGAGAGCCAAGCTCAATCCTATGATAAAGTTTCCCAGATAGAGGGGATTGCGGGTGTATTTGTAAGGGCCTGAGGTAGCCAGTTTGTGTGCCTTGTGGAGATAACCCGAGGCCCAAGTGCGGAGTAGAAGACCGCACCCACACAGAAGAAATCCTCCGGCTAGAGAAAAGGGGGTGGGTCTGGACAGTCCCAGTACGGCGAGGGCGACAATGAGTCCGGTCCGGACTCTCCACTTGTACAGAAAACGGATGATTTTTTGTTTATTCCTCATTTTCCAGAATCTGATCACACAGAAAAGAGACTTCTTCCGGTTGAATTCTCCTCAAACATTCCAGATTGGAACAGGATCTTTTGTAGCAGTAGGAACACGGCAGCTCATGAAAGGCCACTTTATCCCAAGGCCGGAAGGGGCCGTTTCTTCGGGGGTTGGTGGGACCGAAGATTCCCACCACCGGACAGGATAGAGCCGAGGCAGCTTGGAGGGCAAAGGTATCTCCACTGACCAGAAGGGATGATTCCTTGATGAGAGCCAGGGTTCCTTTCAGGGTGAGATAGGGAGCCACGGAAATATCTGTTTTCTGGTGGATGTGGTAGGCCAGGGATCGTTCTCTTTCGTCCCCCCATAGAATAAGAAAAAAGAGTTGTTTTTTCTTTTTGAGGAGGTGGATGAGCTCAATCCATTTTTCAGGGAACCATCTTTTGGTTTCCCAGGCCGCTCCGATATTGAGAAGGATTAGTTTCTGAGAAGGTTCATAACCGATCCTTTTCAGTTTTTCTTTGATTGACTCAGAAAATCTCTCGGGTATTTGGAGAGGAAAATCATATTTGGTCTCATGGATGTCCAGAAAAGAGAGAAGCCTCAAATTTTTTTCGATGACATGGATTCCTTCAGGCATGGGGTTCCCTTGAAAATTGTAAAAGAGAGAAGCAGAAGGTTCCTTTAAATTTTTCCGGTGGAAGCCAACTCTCCGGGAACCTCGGGAGAGGGAGGCCATAAATCCTGATTTCAACAAACCTTGAAAATCCAGAACAGTTTGGTCTTTATTCTGGATACTCTCTTTGAGATGAAAAAATTCATTCCAGAATTTTTTAGAAGTCCACGGCCATTTCTTTAAAAGAGAAGGGATGATTTTATCCAATCCAGGAACCAGATCAAGAATATCCTTTCCCTTTTCCTCGGTCAGCCAGGTTATTTTGGAGTGAGGAAAATTTTTTCTCAGAGAGGAAAAAGCGGGAAGGGTATGAATGATATCTCCAAGGGAACTCAGTCGAATGATCAAAAACTGATGCATGGTTCTAGAGAGAGGAACTCTCCTGAGATTGGACTTTAAAGGCAATCTCCTTCATGATTTGGGAGGTGGATTTCACTTTAGGTCCTCCGGTGATGGCAACCTTCCCCCCGTAACTCTGGACGATCTCTTTTTCGGGCACGGTTTGTTCTGTGTAATCGGAGCCCTTGGCATGGATATGGGGCTTAAGGGTAAGCAGGATAAGGGCGGCCGTAGGCTCTTCAAAGACCACCACATGGTCCACGAAGTGGAATGAAGAGAGAATCTCGGAGCGTTCTTTTTGATGAAGGATGGGACGTCCTTTTCCCTTGATCTTCTTCACAGAAGAATCACTGTTGAGAGCCACCACCAGCACATCTCCTTTTTTCTTTGCTTCTCTAAGGTACCGGATGTGACCCACATGGATGAGATCAAAGCATCCATTGGTTAACACCACTGTCCTTCCTTTTTGTTTGTGTTCCTCGATGAAGCTTTTTAATTGAGAGAGAGAACAGAGTTTATTCATTTTTCAGGTTTTCAAAGAGTCTTTGAGTTCCAGAAGAGATAAAGTTGCGGGCCCCTTTTTCATAACCACCCGATTGGCACCGACGTTGGAAAGGAGAGAGGCCTCTTTAAAACCGCTTCCACTGGCCAAAGCCAAAGATAGGATGCTGGCAACGGTGTCTCCGGCTCCGGTGACATCCACTATGTCTTTGGTTCCGTGGATGGGGATTTCAAAAGCCGGCTTTCTTTTTTCATAAAGGACCATTCCTTTGGATCCTCGAGTTATAAGGACAGCGGTGCCTTCTGTTTTTTTGAGCAGAGTCCTTCCGGCTTTGTTCAGGGTTTTTTCATCGTCATTCAACTTGATCTGAAGGCAGTTTTCCACTTCCGGCTCATTGGGGGTAGAGATGGTGATTCCTTTGAAATTCAACAACCTGTAACGGGAGTCCAAAATGACCGGAATTTGACGGTTCTTGTAAAGGTTTAAGATTCGTTTAAATACATTTTCTTTTACGGTCAAATAGTTGTAGTCGGAAATAAGAAAAGCCCGGACATGAGTGCGCAGTTCTTTTAAATAATTCTGCAGTTGTATTTCAATATCCCTGCTGTTTGGGACTCTGGTTTCTTTGTCGATGCGGAGGATTTGTTGTTTCTGGGCGGTTTGTTCTCCGGCCAGAATCCGGGTCTTAATAGGGGTTCTGTAATTTTTATCCCTGATGATATAGTCTGTGGAAAGCCCATGTTGATGGAGGATTTGGAGGATCTTATCGCCGGCATCATCTTGGCCCACTATCCCCACAGGATAAGGTTGGGCTTCTAAAGCTTTTAGGTTAAGGAGAGCGTTGCCGGCCCCTCCTAATTTGTATTCCCGATTTTTGTAACTTAGAATCAGGACAGGAGCTTCCCTGGAGATACGGCGGGTGTTGCCGTAAATGAATTCGTCCAATATAAAATCCCCCCATACAGCCACTTTTTTGCGGCTGAATCTTTCCACCAACTGAATTATTTTTTTTGTTTGTTTTTTCACTGGACTGCAAGCCAAAATTTGTATCAGAAAAGCCCCAAAAGGTCAAATGGAGTTTGGGGTTCTATCCGACATTCATCTTTGGATAGGGATTGTTTCTACCCTTCCATGTATCCTATTATATTATTTTAAAACTAAAGAGTAATCCGATAATGAGTGAGGGGATGGGCTTCAAGAATAATCCCAAAGGCATAAAGAATCCTGATGATAAAACTTCGGAAAGCCAGAAAGAAAGACAAAGAGTCCCTCAATCGAGTTCATGTGAATTCCATACGAAATCTCTGCCAAAACCACTATTCCCTTCGGGAAATACAAGTGTGGTCTGGAATGCTCAGGCCCAAATCCTATGAAGAAATCATAAAGCACAGGTATGTTTATGTGGCTGAAAAGAATCATAAAATTATTGGTTTTGGTCAGTTCCATCCAGCGACCCAAGAGATTGAAGCTCTTTATATGAGCCCCGTTTATACCGGGAAGGGGATTGGAAGACGACTTCTACAGAGGCTGGAAAAGGCCGCTTTAGAGGAGAAAATTAGAACCATTCAGCTCTTTTCCACTCTCAATGCCGTGGGATTTTACAAAGAGGCTGGGTACCATCGGATCAAAAGAGCCAGCTATCATCTGGTGGATGATATCCATCTTTCCTGTATCCTTATGAGGAAAAATTTGAAGTTGGAGATTTAGGGAAAAGAGCAATCCATTATGATTCAGGAAAGACGCTCTCCGTGTGCGAGCAAAAACTAAGGAGCGGAGTTAAGGATCCATAGGAAACCATTCAACAATGCTGCAAAGGTGACCCAGAGGATATAGGGGAACTGGAGATAGGCCGCCCATCGGGAGACTTTGTGGAAATTGAAAATCATCACTCCCACAGCTAACCAGAGAAGCACAATTTCACCAAAGGCGATCAAGGGCTGCTTCAAACCGAAAAACAGAACAGACCACAGAGCATTGAGGATGAGCTGAAACAAAAAAATTCCCAGGGCCCATTTAACCAGGGGGTTTTTCCATCCTTTTCGCCAGACAATAAAAGCGGAGATTCCCATCAGTATGTAAAGTGTGGTCCATACCGGAGCGAAAAGCCAACCGGGAGGGGTAAAGGAAGGTTTTTGGAGGGTGGTGTACCAGGTGTCCACAGATGGAGCTGTGAAAAGGGAGCCAATCAATCCTGCCAATTGGGATAGGAGTATAAACCCAATTAAAATCAATATTTTTTTCCATATCGGTTGTCTCATGGAGGTGCTCCCTAAAAATGATTCAAAATCGTAAGGGAATCTTACCAGAATTGAAAAGAAATTTCTCTTTTTAATCAAAAATACTGATTTCTGTTCAAAAATCCCATTTTTTCCACTTTCTTTGTGGAAAAACCTGTTGAAAATTCGAAAAAATTCTCACAATAAAATTGATTTTTTTATAAATCTGACAAACTGCACAATAAAATGTGAAAAAAAGACATCCAGAAGATAATAATTTTAGGGAGGGAACAATATATCTTTTTTACTTAGAACTGATCAGATAGGTTCTCTTTCGGGGATTCCATTCTCTGTGAATAAGATTTCGGGATTCCATGTCTTTTAAAATCTCTTCCCCGTAACCCAAATCCCCAAAAATGATATGAATGATTTCTGTTTGTTCCACCGGTTCCCCTCTATCTTTGATCAAAGATAGAATCTCGCGCTGTTCGCCGGAGAAAGTTTTCCGATCCTTTGGGTTGGGACCGGTAAAACTCAATTTTTTCTGGCTGATAAGCCATATCAAAATGCCGATTAAAAGAACCAGCACTCCGATGGTCAGAAGTGTTACCCCTGAGCCTATCCCGGAAGAGGGTTGATGTAAATGTTCCAAAATAAATCCTCCTTATCCTCCAAACATCCAAACAGACTCATTATTGAAGTAGAGTCCAGCGATTCTTCTTTAGAATTTATTTAAAAACCCTATATCCTTTCGGGCATAGTTTTTTGATGAAGCTTCAGTGCTAAAATAAGAAAAAGTCCAGTGAAAGCAAAGAGGGCCAAGAAATCAACTCCCAGAGAGAGATACCCTTCGTTTTGGATGCAGTGTCTGGCGATATCGGTAAAGTAGGTGAGGGGAGATATGTAAGAAATGATTTTTCCCCACCCCGGGAGTTGTTTCAGAGGGATAAAGATACCGCTTATAAAAACCACAGGGAATTTAATCATGGAGGAAAGCATCATAATGGTACTGGGCATAGTGGCTGGGGCGGCGGAGAACATCAGGCCCAAAGAAGAAAAACAGAATCCAGCCAATATTAAACCACCAAACAAAGCAGCCGGAGTATGGATTTGTAAACTCAAAGCCAATCCCGCTCCTAAAGGAATCAGAGAAATAAGAAATCCAAAAGCAAAGGAAGCCAGTATATCCCCCAATATAATGGTAGAGGCGGTGAGAGGAGAGGAAATCAATCTTTCCAGGGTTCTGGCCTGGGTTTCCCACGGGGCTACGGCCGGAGATATGGCGGTGGAAGTAAAAAAGAGGACCATCCCCAGAAGGCCGGGAAGCATGAATTGAATGGAAAAGTCTCGTCCCACCGCGAATGCCAGGAAAAGGAAAACCGGAAAAAGGATACCGAAAATCACCACCGGCCCTTTAGAGTAGTAGATTCGGATGTTTTTTCGGGCGATAACCAATGACCTTTGGGCCTGTTGAACTAAAGTAGAAAAAGAATCCATCGAAATATCACCTCTCTGTTAAAGCCAGAAATGCATCTTCCAGGGATGGAGTGAGAGTGTTCAATGAAATAATCCCCACATTTTCTCTCGAAGTATAATTCACTAAGGAAACGATGGCTTCACCGGGTGATGAAGTGTAAAGCCTGAATTTATCTCCCACTCTTTCCACTGTGCTTACTTGAGGAAGTTGATATAAGGATTCAGTCTTAACCTTTCTGTCGAAACTGACCTCCACAGAATGCATCTCTTTGATTTCTGCCCTCAGTTTTTCTGGAGGGTCTATGGCCACGATGTTTCCCTGATCGATGATGGCAATCCGGTCGCACAACTGGTTGGCTTCTTCCATTTGGTGAGTGGTGAGAAAAACGGTTTTTCCCTGGGAGCTCAATTCCTTTATAAACCCTCTAATAAGCCGGGCACTCTTGACATCGAGGCCGGATGTGGGTTCATCCAGAAAAAGAATTTCAGGGTCACTGATAAGGGACATGGCCAGGATAAGACGCTGCTTCATTCCTTTAGAATAAGTCCTGACCTTTTGACCTTTTTGGGGATAGAGCTCTATTTTTTTAAACAACTCTTCGGCTTTTTTGTAGGCCTGCCTTTTGGGGACTCCATAGATCTCTGCCATGAGCATCAGGTTGTCCCAACCTGAAATATCCAGATAGGCGTTGGTCATTTCAGGAACCACTCCGGCTTTCTGTTTGGCTTTGAGACTTCCAGCAGAACCCCCCAAAACCACGGCCTTTCCTCCATCCGCCTTGATCACTCCGGTGAGAATTCTCACTGTAGTGGTTTTACCAGCTCCGTTGGGTCCTAGAAATCCGAATATTTCTTCTTTTTTTACCTGGAAACTAATGGCATTGACTGCGGTTACATTTCCGTATTTTTTAGTGAGACCGGACACCTGAAGGGCAAGCGAACCATGTTTTTTGGGTGAGTCAGCCATTGGGCTTTCCTTTTTTTTGCGGGGATACATATATTTCCTGGATGGATTTCAAAATATAATCGAATGACTCAGGGTTAATGAAATAATGAACCCGGTACCCTCTTCTTTCCCCTTTCACCAAACCCGCCGACTTCAATACCCGTAAATGCTGGGAGACGGCGGATTGAGAAATCCCCAAAATATGAGCTACAGCCATAACACAGAGAGCGTTGGATTTAGAAGATCTTCCCAGCAGTTTAATTATTTTTAACCGCGTGGGGTCAGAGAGAGCACTGAAAATGGCGGTTTGCTTTTCTTGGTTTTTTTCTAGATTTTTTTGAGTGAAATCAGATAACTTCATCTCGGATTTAGTTGAACTCAATTTAATTAAGTCATCACTAATATACTTAATTATAAATCCAAACAGAGTATTTGTCAAAATAGTGGAAATTTTATATTTACCTTATTTTGAAGGTCCAAAATCATTTTCTCTCGGAGGGCTGGATGACTCTCTACGAGAATTTAATTTGAGCCATAGATTTTACCCCTTCTCTTTGAGTCTATCTTTTTCCTTTTGGACCGGTCTGGTTTTTTTCTTAAGCCGGGATCCGTGATTTTTTCTAATTTAGTGATGAAAATATTGTACCCTATAAAACGGCTCCCCCCAATTTCCATATCTTATTGACCAAAAAGGGGATAAATGTTAGAAATAGACTGAGTGCCGGAGTGGTGAAATGGGTAGACGCGCTGGACTCAAAATCCAGTCCGGGGCGACTCGGGTGTGGGTTCGAATCCCACCTCCGGCACCACCTT
>JAGXKI010000055.1 GCA_018335295.1 bacterium
CCTTTTAAGTTTCCCCATGATGGCAAACACTAATGATAATGACAATCGCCTTTGAGGACGAATTGGGGGAGGAATTTTAACTTGATTTTATCACCCTTTACGATGAATCTTTGGAAAACTTTTTTCAGGAGTAAAGGAAAAGGTCCTGTGCGGAACAAAAAATCTTCCTTTGAATGAATATTTTTCTTTACCTAAAATGAAAATAAATTATATAATAATTTGAACTTTATTTAAGAAGAGAAAGGGAAACTTTCATGAAATTCCCCAAAAAAATCCTTATTTTCGACCCAAAGGAAGAGAGAAGAAATCATCTCCAATCCTTTCTATCCAAGAAATCGATTCCTTTCAAGGAGGTCCCTTCTCTCGAAAAGCTCAAGGATTACATCCTGGATTCCAACCCAGATTCCATAGCCTTGATCTCCCTCTCCACCTCCAACGGCCAGGAACTCTCTCTTCTCCGCAGCATAAAAAATTCCAACTCTCGGTTGCCCATCATTCTCCTCTCCAGTCTTCCGGACATCTCCCTCTCTCTCCTCGAACAAGGAGTTGTGAATCAGGTGATCCACCCGGACAATTGGGCAGGAATTCTTTCCGCCATTAAGAATGAAATGCTCAAATATAAACTTTCCTCCCAAAATAAATCTTTCCAACGAAAATTGAATCAAATCAAATCCCAACAACAAAAGAGCGCTCAAGAAAAGATGGACATGGAAGAAATCTATGAGGCCACACTGGAAAACTTGATGACAGCCTTAGACCTGAGAGATGTGGAAACGTTTGGACATTCCCGAACCGTGGCCAAGTACAGTCAGGTCCTGGCCCAAATAATGGGCATCAAAAACCAGGAAACCCTGGATAACATAAGAAAGGGAGCCCTGCTTCACGATGTAGGGAAGATCGCTATCCCCGATGCCATTCTCAAAAAGCCCACTTCCCTATCTTCGGAAGAATGGCATAAAATAAAACTTCATCCCACCCTGGGATTTGGACTGATTAAAGAAATCAAGCTGGTGAAAGAAGTGGGGAACATCATCCTTTACCATCACGAAAGATATGATGGAAACGGATATCCCAAAAGGCTGAAGAGGGAAAAAATTCCTTTGGAAGCCCGTATCTTTACCCTGGCCGATACACTGGATGCCATCACCTCTCACCGACCCTACCGGAAAGAAAGAGATTTCCCCACGGCTCGAAATGAAATTCAAGTGAATTCAAACATCCAGTTTGATCCCCAAATTGTGGAAGCTTTCAGTTCGGTGACCTTGAAAAAATGGAAGAAAATTCGCTACGAATCCACCAAATTCCTTCCTTTCTTTGAAGAAGCCAACTTTCTCTGAGTCCCTCTCAACCAGGGGGCCTCTCTAAACCAATTTTTTCTCATCCATGCCTTTTGTTTTATTTCTAAGTATCGGCCTTTTTTATAAATTATTCAGGACTTTTGAGCCGTTACAACCCGGGGTAAGTTTTGCATATCATTATGGACTTGAACACTCTTCCACTCCCTTCCGAATAAAGCCAAAGCGGATGATTTCTGCAGGGATCCTATCTCCAAACAAAGATATCCTCCTGGTTTAAGGTATCGAGGAGCCCCCTGGATAAGTTTCTCAATAAATTCCAGACCTCTTTTCCCAGCTACCACAGCCTTTTTAGGTTCATGGTTTTTGATTTCAGGTTGAAGATTTCCCCACTCTTTCTCACATACATAAGGAGGATTGGAAACGATAAAATCACAAGATTCCACCCATTCTTTTTTCTCCAAGGGAACAAATAAACTTCCCTGGATAAACTGAATATTTTTTCCTTGATTCAGCAAACTATTCTTTCTGGCTGTATTCAAAGCCGTGGAATCCACATCGGTGGCCAGGATGCGGGCATTGGGAATTTCCAGGTCCAGACTCAAAGCAATATTCCCCGTTCCGGTCCCTATATCCACAATGATTTCCTTCCCCTCCGACCACAACTCAATCACTTTCTCCACCAACAGCTCTGTTTCGGGTCTGGGAATAAAAACTCCTGGACCTACTTGGTATTCTAAGGACCAAAATTCCTTTTTACCTCTCAGGTAGGCCAAAGGAAATCCACAGGAGCGTTTAAAAATCAACCGGTAAAATTCTCTTTCTTGTTTGCGGAAAACTTTTTTTTGGGGATGGGCATGAAACTGTGCTTCTTGAATGGATAAACTCTCCATCAGAAGAAGTTTCGTTTCAAGGTGGGGGCAGGAAACATCCTTCAAAAAGGACTTTCCTTTAGTGAATAATTCTTGGATTGTACTCAATGGAAGATCAAATCATGAAAAAGAGGCTTCCTGTCTTTCCAGCATCTGAGCTTGATAGTGCATGATGAGGGGTTCAATGAATTCTTCTAAATCTCCGTCCAAAACATTTTCCAATTTGTGAATGGTCAGATTGAGGCGGTGGTCGGAAACCCGGGATTGAGGAAAATTATACGTACGAATCTTTTCACTTCTTTCCCCTGTTCCTATTTTGGACTTTCTTTCCTGAGAAATCTGCTCCTGCTGTTCTCTTTGGGCCCTATCAAAAAGGCGGGAACGAAGGATACGGAGGGCCTTTTCTTTATTCCGGTGTTGAGATTTTTCATCCTGACAAGAGACCACGCTTCCCGATGGTTCATGGGTTACCCGAATGGCCGTGTAATTTCGGTTCACGTTTTGTCCTCCAGGTCCGGAAGCTCCGAAAGCCTCTACCTTCAATTCCTTGGGATCGATCTGAACGTCTACTTCGTCTGCCTCCGGTAAAACCGCTATGGTCACTGTGGAGGTATGAATCCGGCCGCTGGTTTCAGTCTCAGGAACTCTCTGGACTCGATGAACTCCGCTTTCATATTTGAGTTGGGAATAAACCCTATCTCCCCGGATATTCAGTATGATCTCTTTAAGACCTCCGATGGGAGAATAGCTGGTGTTCAACACATCCATCTTCCATCCCTTCTTTTCCACAAATCGAGAGTACATACGCGACAAATCCTGAGCAAAAAGGGAGGCTTCATCACCGCCGGCCCCAGCTCGGATTTCCAGGATGACGTCCTTTTCATCGTTGGGGTCTTTGGGAAGGAGAAGCTTTTTTAAGTCCTGTTCCAGCTTCTCTTTCTTTTTCTCCAGTTCTTCCACCTCTTTTTCAGCCATTTTTTCAAGCTCAGGGTCTGTATCCGAGTCTCTAAGAAGCTCTCTGGATTCCTTGATTTCCTTGTTTACCTGCTGATACCGGTCATACTTCTCCACCACCGGCTTTAAATCGGACCTTTCTTTGGAAAGTTCTTTTAATTTCTGGGGGTTGGAAACATTTTGAGGGTCAGCTAAGGATTGGGTTAACTGGTTGTACTTCTCCTTTAAATTCTCTAGTTCTTGTTGCAGTTGCATTTTGATTATTTTTTACGTTCACCGTATTTTTTCCTGAATTTCTCCACCCGGCCGGCACTATCCACAAATTTTTGCTTCCCTGTGAAGAAGGGATGGCATTGGGAACATATTTCCACTCGAATTTGTTTCTTTGTGGAACGAGTGGTGAAAGTATTCCCGCAGGCGCAGATAACGGTGCATTCTTGGTAATCAGGCTGAATTTCTTTTTTCATTGGCGTCACTCCTCAATTCAAATCAATTATATCAGAGGCCCCGCGGATTCGCAAAGCCTTCACTCTGAGAGGTAAACATCTCTAATTCCATGATAGGGGGTGAGGGATGGGGATGAGAAAGCCCCTCCTCTGACATTCTTTCCTCCAAGCTCTTCACTTTTCCTTCTGTCTCTCTTTTCCCCACAAGATAAGAACGACCACCGTCACCCCCAGCAAATCGGCGGCTAAATCGTTTAAAGCAAAATCCCGGTAAGGAAAAATCAACTGGTAGAATTCGATGAACAACCCGAACAAAAAAGAATAAATTCCCATCTTTAAAAAGGGAGGGGGAAGGACCGGGATTCTGGAAAATCCCCAATACAGCAGCACTACCATCACTCCAAAAGCAGCGACATGGAAAGTGAAATCAGAAAGAAAAATTTTCAAAATAGAAGAAGATTCTTTGATTTTCTCAAACTGTCCCGTGGGGAGCGAAGAAAACACCACGATCAAAAATGCGAAGATATAGGAGGGATAGAAACTCTTTCTTAGGGTCATTCTTGTGAACTTTATTGTTTTATCTTTGGCTCATTCTTTATCTTTTTTTCATAACAATCCCAATCTATGGAATATCTTTCCTCTTCTCTCTTCTGTTTCGCTTTCTTTTTATACTCTTTGGAATCAAAATAATTTTTCAAATCCTTATTCAACGGATAAACCTGCTCTTCAGCGTTCCATTCATAGACATTTTTATCTTTTTCTCTCAAACATTTAAGATGAATGATCCAGGCTAATTTCCTGAAAGGCACATCCGAAAAAGTTTTTCGAATAGCTAAAATCTCTCCTTGTTTCTCCGGGTTAAAGAAGTAAAAATACCGGGAAAAAAGAAGAGCATTATGAAAATAGGCTGGATAAGCAAGAATGCCGTCATTTCTGTTCAACCGGGCCAGGTAGACGAAAAGATTCATCACTTTTTTGCCTAAACTCAGACCTGGATGCTCTTGACCAGGGAGGGGTATTTGATTGGAAGAAAAATCTTGAAGAGGATTCTGGAGAGTTAACCATTCCAGGATAAGATAGCGGAATTGAGAGAATGAAGCCAGCCAAGGTCTTTTCGGGTCCAGGTTGAGTTTTCCTTCTTTTATCTTTAAATCCACAATTAAATTTTTTGGTTTCTTTTTTTTATGGAAAAGCTGAAATCTCTGTAAAGGAAATTCCGATGAATTCAGATGGGACTTTAAAGGCAGCAGCCCCCTTTTTTGGGCCTCTTTTAAAAAATTCCTCTTCTTCAGAACAGCTTCCACTTCTTGAATGGAATATTTCCCCAGAAAAAGAGAACTCCCTCTTTTTCGGGAAAGATCTAAGTTGATATCTTCTTTGTTGAGAGTGAAAGAATTGTTCCTTTGAGAATTTTTCATTGATTTGAATTTCTTCATACTTATCATCAAATCCCACTCTCTTAAATTTTATGGGAATCCTGTCTTCTTTTCAACAGAAAGGTATTTTCTATCCCCAAGGAAGGTCCGGTTAATTTTTTTTAAAAAAAATAAACTAAAATGAGAAAAAATGAAAAAATTTTCGTCTTTATTTAATGAACCCGAATGATTAATAAAAAAAGCTGCTGCTTATCAATAAGACAAAGAGCATGAATGAGAAAAATAGGGAAAGATGGGGTCAAACCTCAAGACGTCTGACCCCATCTTTTGGCATACATGAATACATAATGGCACGGTCCCTCACTGACTCTGGTGGTACTTGAGGGGGGTCTCCACTTTTCTCAGCCCGTGAGTGGGCCGCGCCATCTTAAAATAAAATCCTCCCCAGAAGCTCGATTTTCTGGATTATCCCGATTCATTGATAAAAAGAAAGAGTATCATCTCCTAAGGTCACTTTTCTTTTCAGTTGAAAATAGCTGGTTTTAAAGGGAATCTTGTAATATTGACGCAGGATCACCAGTCCTCCCTCTTTCAGCACATCTCTTTTTTTTATCACTTTTAAAGGATCCCTTTCTTCCAATAACTTGTAGGGAGGATCAAGAAAAATAAGGTCAAATGTGGTTCCTTCTTGGGCTAAACGAATGACGGCCCGATTGAACTCCTTGTGGATCACCCGAGCCTGGTTTTCGGCTCCCACTTTGGCCAGGTTTTTCTTTATTACTTTAACCGCGGGATAAAATTCATCCACAAATACACCAAATTGAGCCCCCCGACTCAAGGCCTCTATCCCTACGGACCCGGTTCCCGCAAAGCCATCCATAAATACAACTCCAGGGATTTGGGTGTGGATGATATTGAACAGGCTTTCCTTTAATTTTGAAGGCATAGGCCGAACCTCAGGGCTGGTCACTCTTTTTAATCTCTTCCCTTTGTACTGGCCTGTAATCACCCTGAGCATTTCCCTTTCCTTTTTCTTTAGCCCGGATTATTCAGTTTAGTAATAAATGATAAGTTTTCCCTTTTGGGTTTCCATATCCTCAATTTCATAAGGGAGGTTATACCAATCTTCAAGGCTTTTATATTCCACATCTTCTTTCTGGGAGACTGCGGAGGCAATCATGTCCAGTACAGCCGGTTGGATGGGTTTTTGATGGAGGAATAATTTTTGGATCTTTAGTTTCCCTTTCCCTTCCTTAACCCGGAGTTTAGCCCTGAAGAAAAGATCAATCTGGCGTTTAAAGAGATTGGAAATATCCAGATTCTTTAAATCCAAACTCATCTTCCCTTCAATTCGGTTGTGCTCGAATAATTTAAACCGAAGCTCTCTCAAAATTTCTTCCTTCTCTACCTCAATCCGATAGGCCACATAGGAATTGAGTTCACTCTCTGAAACCAACGCCTTTTGCTGCTTCCCTTTTTCTTTTAAATTCTGTTGAGACTGGATTTGACGGAGAAGCTTCTGAACTTTCAAGGCCTCATCCAAGGAATAATTTTGTATTCCCCAGAGCCAAGAGCACAAGAAAATCCACGGAAGAAGAAAAAGCACCCCCCTCCCTGTTTTTCTTCCCATCTTCTCAATCCATATAGCCCAGATCTCTCAACTGTCCTTTTATTTTCTCCATGTCCTCGGGAGTAATTTCCTTTTTTATAGGAATATCGGATAAAGGATGTTGGTCTTTCCCCCATGAAGTGCTGTGCCAAAACCTCTCATGAAGGTAATAGAAGATAATTTTGGCAATCACCTCTGTAAAGCCCACCCCGAGTGAAAGCATAAGTTCTCTTGTGAAAATAAACACAATGCCCATGGTAGTCAAAGTCGCTATCACCCGCCAGCTAATGGCTTTAATCACCGTACGGATGTGTTTTTCTCGGGTTACATACAAATTCTTAGCCATGATTTTTCATTCCCTCTATTATTTTAGATTTTTTTTTTAATTTTTTCTTGGCGAATCATCTCCATAATTTTCTCTATACTTTATCAAAAAATCCATTTTTCTGCCAATTTAATTTAACCTGAATTATCTATACAAGGGGGAAGTCAGAGACCTTTAGAGAGAGGTTGTAATATATAAAATTTGATTGTAAACTATTTTGTTAGGAAAGGACCATGAGTACACAATTAGAACAAGCCCGGAAGGGTCACAATACAGAGGCTCTCAAAAAAGTTTCTCAAGAAGAAAACCTGCGCCTTGAATTTTTACAGGATTTACTCTCACAAGGGAAAATGATCATCCCTTATAATCCCAATCATTCTCTGGATCATCCTGTAGGGATAGGCCAAAGCCTTCGAACAAAGGTTAATGTAAACATCGGAACTTCCCAGGATTTTCCTCAAGCAGAGGAAGAAATCAAAAAGGTGGACACGGCTCTCAAATACAGGACAGATACACTTATGGATTTGAGCACAGGTGGAAACATCAAGAAAACTCGGGGAATGATTCTAAAAAGAGCTTCGATTCCCCTGGGTACTGTCCCTGTCTACGAAGCGGCTCTAAGAGCCATCGAAAAAAAAGGCGCCATTGTAGAGATGAGCGAAGAAGATCTTTTCTCAACCATTGAAAACCAAGCCCAGGAAGGGGTGGATTTCATGACCGTTCATGCAGGGCTCACTTCTCATGCCATTGAAAGACTCAAAAGCCAGAAAAGACTAACCAACGTGGTCTCTCGGGGAGGAGCTTTTCATCTGGCCTGGATGCTTCATCATCAAAAAGAGAATCCGCTTTATACTCATTTTGACCGGCTCCTGGAAATTGCCTGGAAATATGACGTGACTTTAAGCCTCGGAGATGGACTGCGTCCGGGAGCCATAGGTGACGCCACGGACAGGCCTCAAATTGAGGAACTGCTGACTCTCGGAGAACTGGTAAAGAAAGCTTGGGAGAAAAATGTTCAGGTAATGGTGGAAGGCCCAGGACATATCCCTTTAGACCAAGTGGAGATGAACATCAAGCTTCAGAAAAGGGTGTGCCAAGAAGCTCCTTTTTACGTCCTGGGTCCTTTGGTCACAGATATTGCCGCTGGATACGACCATATTGTCTCAGCTATTGGAGGAGCCATAGCTGCCGCAGCCGGTGCCGATTTCTTATGCTACGTCACTCCTTCCGAACACTTAGGCTTACCCTCAGCAGAGGATGTGAAGAATGGTCTCATCGCTTCGAAAATCGCGGCTCATTCCGGAGATATTGTCAAAGGAATTAAAGGAGCCAAGGAGAGAGATTTAAAATTATCCGAAGCTCGAAACAAATTGGACTGGGAAACACAAAGGGACCTGGTCATCGACCCTCATAAATTTGAGGAAATTCGAGAAAAAAGAAAAACTAAATCCGAGGCCTGCTCCATGTGCGGCGAATTTTGTGCGATGCGTATTGTGAGTGAATTTCTCAATTCATCAGGAGAGGCCGATCACACTTGCTTCTAAAAAACTCCTTTTCGGAACAGCAGGTATCCCCAAATCTTCCCCTGTTCAATCCACTTTGGGAGCTATCTCCCATATTGTTCATCTGGGTTTAGACTGTTTGGAAATCGAAACAGTGAAGGGATGGGATCTAAGGAGTGACCTGGCTCGAAAAATCGGAAAGGAAGCCCGGGATCAGGGGATCCATCTCAGCCTTCATGCCCCCTACTACATCAATTTAAATTCGAAAGATGAAGGAAAACGGCTAACCAGTCAGGAAAGACTTCTGCATTCGGCCCGGATGGCTTCTTTATGCGGCGCAAAAAGTGTGATCTTCCATCCCGGATACTACGGGAAAAGTTCTCTTACAGACTCTTTCCAAAAAATTAAAAAAGGACTCCAGGAAGTGGTGTCTTTGATCAAAAAAGACCGCATCCCCATCACGTTAAGACCGGAGACGATGGGAAAAAAATCCCAATTTGGCTCCTTTGAAGAAATCCTTTTCCTGTGTCGGGAGGTGGACGGGATTTATCCTTGCATTGATTTTTCTCATATTCATGCTCGGGAAGGAAAATTCAATTCTTACCTTGAATTCTACAGGATGCTGAAAAAACTGCGGAAAAAATTGGGGGATCAAGCTTTAAAAAATATCCACATCCACATTTCAGGGTGTGAATACAACGATAAGGGAGAAATGAAACACATTGATCTTGAAGATTCAGATTTCCGCTACGACGAGTGGATCCAAGTCCTCAAAGATTTTGAACTAGAGGGAACAGTGATCTGTGAAAGCCCCAATCTGGAACAAGATGCGGTGATGCTGAAAAAATTATTCAGTTGAGAATCAATTGAAAACAAAGGAACGGCGTCACTGAAATAACTATAATATCTGTAATCAACTTTATTGGAGGGAGGAATGAAAAAACATTACAAATTATTGATTAATGGTGTTTGGAAAAAATCTCCAAAAACCAGAGAAATTAAATCCCCTTATGACCCAAACTCTGTGTGCACAGTCCACCTGGCTGAAAAAAATCAGATGGAAAGGGCCATTTCCTCAGCTCATCAAGCTTTCCAAAAAACAAAAAACCTTTCCAGCCACGAGCGTGCTCAAGTTTTGGAACAAATCTCTCAAGAAATTGAACAAAGAAAGGAAGAGCTGGCTCGTTCTATTGCTCTATGGGGAGGAAAGGCTTATAAGTCGGCAGAAGTTGAAGTTTCTCGAGCTGTGAACACTTTTAAAATCGCCTCAGAGGAAGCCAAACGGATAAATGGTGAAATCCTCCCTTTGGACCTAAGCCCTCAAACAAAGAACCGTTGGGGTTTTGTCCGACGGTTTCCCATTGGTGTGATCGCCGGGATCACTCCTTTCAACTTTCCTCTGAATCTGGTAGCCCATAAAGTGGCCCCCGCTCTCGCTTCGGGAAACACCGTGGTTTTAAGGCCCTCCACTCAGGTGTCTGTCACCTCTCACCTGTTAGGAGAAATTATCAGCCACACCGATTATCCAGAAGGAGGATTCAACGTGGTTCCTTCCACCTATGAAGCCGCCGACATCCTGCTGAGAGACGAAAAGGTCAAAATGGTGACCTTCACGGGAAGCCCTTCCATCGGCTGGGACCTCAAACAAAAAGCTCACAAAAAAAGAGTTACTCTGGAATTAGGAGGAAACGCAGCCGCCGTCATCGAGCCGGATGCCAACCTCGACTTCGCGGTTCCCCGGAGTGTTTTGGGAGGCTTTTCTTACTCAGGTCAAATCTGCATTTCCATCCAGCGAATCTTTCTCCATGAAAAAATTTATGAGACCTTCATGAACCGTTTTCTAAAGAAAACCCGGAATCTAAAAATGGGGGATCCCCTGGATAAAAATACAGATATCGGTCCGATGATCAATGAAGAGGCGGCTCAAAAAACAGAGGAATGGATCAAGGAAGCTGGGGATAACGGAGCCCAAATTATCCTGGGAGGAAAAAGAGACGGGACTCTGTTCGAACCCACTGTCCTTGAAAATGTCAAACCGGAGCTGAAGATTTCCTGGCTGGAAGCTTTTGCTCCAGTGGTGGTGGTCTATCCCTATAAAGATTACGAGAAGGCTTTGGAAAACGTGAATTATTCTATTTACGGTCTTCAAGCCGGAATCTTTACCAATGACCTAAGCAAAGCTTTTCGAGCTTTTGAAGTATTGGATGTTGGGGGTGTGATCGTCAACGACATCCCCACTTTTCGCATCGACCACATGCCTTACGGTGGAGTTAAAGAGTCAGGATTCGGACGGGAAGGCCTTAAATACGCCATTGAAGAGATGACCGAAATAAAACTGATGGCCCTCAATCTCAACCAAACGAAATAAAATAGAACCTTAAAACTACACCTCAAGCCCCAAGGATTAAATAGGATGAGGGATGAAAGATCGTCAGCACGCTGATTTCCCCAGCGAGAAAATCAGCTCCCATTCGGACCTCGCTCTCCTCTCCTATGGAGAGGAACCATGCCCGCTCAGTCCTCATAGGGGCTTCCTCATCTTCCATCCCTCATCCTTATATATGGAAATAAAGAGAGTTAACGTTCATTTTATTTCTTGACAGGTTCCGTTCTTAAATCTAAACTTTTACTTCATGCCATTCTATAATTTTATCATCATATTATCCGGAGGTATTATATGAAAAATATTCGTCTTTCCGAGGTCAGAAACAAAATAAAAGGTCTCGTCCAAAAAGCTAATTTTGAACTTCAAGAAGATGTGCTCAAGGTCATCAAAGATATGGAACAAAGAGAAGAATCCCCTGCAGGAAAAGCCGTATTCAAGCAGATTAAGGATAACGCCCAAATCGCCCAAGATGAAAAACTGGGATTGTGTCAGGATACCGGTCTGGCCGTTTTCTTCGTGGAATTGGGAGAAGATGTCAAACTCCAAAAGGAAGAAGGGCTGAATAGTCTGCGGGAAGCCATTACTGAAGGGATGAAAGAGGGGTATGAAGAGGGTTACTTGAGGAAATCTGTGGTTGAAGACCCTTTAAGACGGAAAAACACGGGAGATAACACACCCGCTTACATCCATTGGGAATTGGTGCCCGGAGACACCTTCAAGGTGACCTTCATCGCTAAAGGGGGAGGAGCTGAAAACATGAGTGCAGTCAATATGTTTGCTCCAGCGGCTGGAACAGAAGGCGTTGAAGATTTTGTGGTCAACACTGTGGATCAAGCAGGGTCTAACCCCTGCCCCCCTATTGTGGTGGGAGTCGGGGTAGGAGGCAATTTTGAATATTCTGCGCTGTTAGCCAAGAAAGCTCTCCTTCGAAGACCTTTGGGGACTCACAATTCAGACCCCTTTTATGCAGATATGGAAAAAAGGCTTTTGGAAAAAATCAACAAACTGGGAATAGGCCCTCAAGGAATGGGAGGCCAGTGCACATCTCTGGCCGTTCATGTGGAATCCTATCCCTGTCATATTGCTTCCATGCCCGCGGCGGTGAATATTCAGTGTCATTCTCATAGAGTATTGAGCTTCGAGATGTAAATCAACGGAGGAAATCATCTCTTATCCCCCGTTTATCTCTAAAAGGATGAATCGAAAATAAAAAAGGAGTGAGAAATGGTTGAAATTCGATTTCATGGAAGGGGTGGACAAGGAACGGTGGTGGCATCAAAAATCATAGCCGATGCTATTGCCAAGGAAGGAAATTTCGTCCAAGCCTACCCCGAATTTGGAGTGGAAAGGAGAGGAGCTCCTGTGGTTGCTTTCATCCGCATTGACGACAAACCTATCTATGATAAAAGCCGAATCTACAGACCTGATCATATTGTGGTGGTGGAACCCACTCTGCTGGATGCTATAGATGTGACGGAAGGACTGGAAGACGGAGGATGGATCCTGGTTAACTCGGATAAAAAACCCAGCCAACTGAACCTCCCCTCTAAATATAAAGTCGCTACGGTAAATGCAACTTCGATTGCCATAAACCACAAACTGGGAACAAAAACCGCACCCATCGTCAATACCGGGATCGTAGGAGCTGTCGTGAAAATACTGAACCTTGCCAAAATTGAGTCTGTGCTGGAAGCGGTCAAAGAAATCGTTCCTATAAAGCCCGATGAGAATGCGGCCGCAGCCAAAGAAGCCTACGAAAAGGTTTCGTGGGAAAGAAAAGAGTAAAGTGAATCCTGAAATTCAGTTTTCACAGGTTGAATTATTTTATAATTCCTATAAATATGGTAAAATTATTATTCGGGATGGGTGAAACAAAGATGAATAAAAGATATCCTTCCTTCTTTAAATTTTTCATTCAGAACCATCCCACCCAATGAGAGGACTATCATGAAAAAAACAAAACCTGCAAAAAAAATAATCATTCGTTCTGAAAAAGAGACCCCTTTAATGCCAATGTCTCTGGGCTCCATGACTCA
>JAGXKI010000010.1:0-16197 GCA_018335295.1 bacterium
AGAAGAAAGAAGCTACAGGAGTCATTGTTCAGGGAGGAAAGCGAAGAGGAGCGAATATGGGCATTCTTCGGTGCGATCATCCAGATATTTTTGATTTTGTGGAAGCCAAACAGGATGAAACAGCTTTTTCCAATTTCAATTTTTCGGTGGGGGTCACCGATGAATTTATGGAAGCGGTTCGTGAGAATAAATATTTTAACCTCATCAATCCCAGAACTCAGGGTAAAGTTAAATCCATACGAGCCAAAAGTCTTTTTGATTTGATTACCTACACAGCCTGGCGTTCTGGAGACCCTGGTCTCGTTTTTCTGGATGAGATCAACCGGACACATCCTGTTCCGGGAATAGGAAAAATAGAAGCCACCAATCCGTGTGGAGAAGTTCCTTTACTTCCGTTTGAAAGTTGCAATCTGGCTTCCATCAATCTATCTCACTTTGTGAAGGATCAATCCGTCGATTGGATGAAGTTGAAGAATACGGTGGAGTGGGGAGTGAGATTTCTCGATAACGTGATTGAGGTGAACAAATTTCCTCTTTCTGAAATCCAAAAAATAACCCAAGGCAATCGTAAGATAGGGTTGGGAGTTATGGGATTTGCAGATATGCTGATTAAAATGGGTATTCCTTATACAAGCGAAAGAGCCCTCACCGTTGCATCCAAGGTTATGAGGTTCATCCGTCAGAACTCTTTGAAAGCTTCTCAGGAGTTAGCTGAAGAGAGAGGGGCTTTTCCAAACCTCGAAAAATCAATGTATGCCCAGCAGGGAATTCAAATTCGCAACGGCACCGTCAATACAATCGCTCCCACTGGGACTATAAGCCTCATCGCTGGGTGTTCAAGCAGCATTGAACCTTTGTTTGCTTTGAGCTATGTGAGAAATGTACTTTCGGGAACTAAAATGTTTGAAATTCATCCGATTTTTGAAAAGGAAATCCAGAAAAGAGGACTCTATTCCAAGGAATTGATGGGAAAGATTGGAAAATCGGGTTCGATCAAGAATATTCCTGAGCTCCCCGAAGAATTGAAAGATTTATTCATTACATCTTTTGATGTTTCCCCTGAAATGCACCTCCGAGTTCAAGCTGCTTTTCAAAAATATACCGATAATTCCGTTTCCAAAACCATCAATTTACCTCAAGATGCCACTGTTGAGGATATCAGTCATATTTATCTTCGCGCTCATGAGTTGAAGTGCAAAGGAATAACCATCTATCGGTATGGAACCAAAAAGGATCAAGTCCTTTCTTTTGGTTCATCAGTGGAGCAAGAGAAAAATAAAGAGGGTAAATTTCTCACAGCGGATCCGGAGTATTCAGGAGGATGCCAATCCGGAGTATGCCCTTTTTAGATGACCTCAACATGAAAGATTCCAGAGAAAGAGTCAGAGAAATCATCAAAATTTTGCGGAATCAATATCCCCAAAGTCAAACCGCTCTCCATTTCAAAACCCCTCTTCAGATTCTAATCGCGACCATTCTTTCCGCCCAAAGTACCGATGAAAAAGTCAATCAAATCACCCCCTCTCTTTTTCAAAAATACAAGACCGTTCATGATTTTGCCACCGCTTCTCAGGCCGAGTTAGAAAATGATATCCGTTCCACAGGTTTTTACAGGAATAAGGCTAAAAGTGTGATTAAAGCCTGCCAGAAAATAGTCCAGGATTTCGGGGGAGAAATTCCTGAAAATATGGAGGACTTGGTAAAACTTCCCGGAGTAGCCAGAAAAACAGCCAACATTGTCTTGTCCAGTGCTTTTCACAAAGCTGAAGGAATTGCCGTGGATACACATGTCAAACGTCTCTCCTATCGATTGGGATTGAGCAGCCAGAAAAATCCCGATAAGATTGAGAAAGATCTGATGGAAATCGTTTCGAGGGAAAATTGGCTTGATTTCAATTATATGTTAGTGAATCATGGCCGCAGAGTTTGTCAGGCAAAAAAGCCCCGTTGCCCTCAGTGTGCGGTCAAACATTTGTGCCCCTCGGCAGGAGAATTTTTCTCTGATTTGAACTCATGAACTTTTAAGGATAATTCCTTGACTCTGTAGAAATATCTTAAAGACCGAATAAGGCCAAATATTTATGATGAATCATATAAGGTTTAGGAGGAGAATCCTCACTCTCTCTGTTTGAAATTTTCGATTTCCTATTATATCATTTAAATATCTTATCTAGTTAATTATCGAGTTTTAAATAATTCGGCCGTTGAATAGAGAGGTCTGTTTTGGTTTAGTCGGGAAATGAATTATTGTCATCATATTGGAATATTCACTAACCATCCGGAAAAACTCATGGAATTTTATACAGGACCATTAGGATTCCAGGAAAGCGGAACCAAGGAAGTGCCTCAAAATATCATGGAAACAATTTTCCACGTTCCTTCTCCCTGCCGTCTTACCAAGTTAAGAAAGGGTCAGGTTATCCTTGAAGTCTTTTCTCATCCCGATTTTGATTTCAACAAAGAAAACCCTCAGAGTTCGGGTTACAACCATTGGGCATTGGTGGTGGAGGATAAAATGAGTTTTCTTCAAATGGCTCAAAGAAAAGGAGTGGAACTCGTTCGGGCTGATCAAGAGAAGGGAGAGGTATGGTTTATAAAGGATCCGGATGGGAATCTCATTGAAATTTATGAGCGGAGAGACAAAAAATGAAGGAAGCCATGCTATATACGGAATTAGAAAAAAAGAAGGTTTCTTGTTTTCTGTGCCGTCATCGCTGCCAAATTGCACCTGAGAAGTTTGGAGTTTGTGGGGTTAGGGAAAATAAAGAGGGAAAGCTTTATAGCCAGGTTTATGGAAAAGTGATCGCCGCTCATGTGGATCCCATAGAAAAAAAACCTTTTTATCATTTTCTTCCGGGAACTCAGTCTTTTTCCGTGGCCACAATTGGGTGTAATTTCCGTTGCCCATTTTGTCAAAATTGGCAGATTTCACATGCGACAAAGAAAGAAAAGGAAGAGCTCCCAGGGCATTCCTTATCTCCTCAAGATGCTGTTTCTTTAGCTCAGAAATATGGATGCCGGAGTATAGCTTACACTTATACAGAACCCACCATTTTTTTTGAGTACGCCTATGATACCGCCAAGATCGCCCATGCGAAGGGTATTACCAATGTTTTTGTGACCAACGGGTACATGACTTCAGAAGCTTTGGATGCCATCAATCCTTATTTAGATGCCTGTAATGTGGATTTGAAGGCGTTTTCAGAAAAATATTATAAAGAGATCTGTAAGGCCCGCCTTCAACCCGTCCTTGATTCTATCCGGTACATGAAAAAATTAGGCATTTGGGTTGAAGTGACCACTCTAGTAGTTCCCCATTTGAATGATGGAGAGGAGGAATTAACAGAAATGGCTCAGTTTATTGGTGATGTGGATGCAGATATTCCCTGGCATATAAGTCGATTTCATCCTCATTATAACTATTCTGATAAACCTCCTACACCTGTGAAAACTCTCCGTAAAGCTATGGATATCGGTAAAAAGGAAGGACTTCGTTATGTGTACATCGGGAATGTGGTCGGAGAATCGGAGAACACAGTTTGTCCTCATTGCCAGAAGCCATTGATCCAGAGATCAGGCTTTTCGACTTCTCAAAACCTCCTTAAAGATTCCAAATGTCCTCATTGTGGAACTTTGATCTCGGGAGTCTTTAAGACCTCTGACTGAGGGGATGGATTGTTGTTTCAAGCCAGAATTTCAAGGGAAATTCGTCGGAATGTTAAGAGATGGAGTGATGAATGCATCGGATTAAAAATTTAGATTTATTAATCGATTTGTATGAATTGACTATGGCTGCGGTCTATTTTGAAAAGGAAATGTTTGATCCAGCCACTTTCAGTCTGTTTGTTCGGGGAAATTCACCCTCACGCAGTTATTTTGTGAATGCTGGGTTGGAAGATGTTTTGAATTATCTGAAAGAATTGAAATTTGATCAGGAGGATTTAGATTACTTGGAGAGGACTGGATTATTCAAAAAATCTTTTCTCTCTTATCTTGAGAAATTTCAGTTCAGTGGAGATGTTTATGCTCTTCCGGAAGGACGTCTTTTTTTCAGTCATGAACCTATACTCGAGGTCACAGCCCCTTTAATCGAGGCTCAAATTGTGGAAACTTTCATAATCAATGCGATCAATTTTCAGTCCAGCATCGCCACTAAAGCCTCCCGTTGCGTTTATGCAGGATGGCCTCGAAAGCTTGTAGATTTTTCTCTGCGAAGAACTCAAGGGACAGACGCCGGGATGAAAGTGGCTCGGTCCAGTTTTATCGGGGGGTTTAAAGGAACCAGTAATGTTTTGGCGGGAAAAGTCTATGATCTTCCCATAGTGGGGACAATGGCCCATTCTTTTATCACCAGTTTTGAAAAAGAGATAGAGGCTTTCCGTGCTTTTGCTGAGATTTTTCCCCAAAATACCGTATTACTTGTGGATACGTATGATACCATTTCCGGAGCCAAAAATGCGGCCAAAATTGGAAAGGAAATGGCTGAACAAGAAAGGTCACTCCGAGGAGTGAGACTGGATAGTGGAAATATGGCCCAGCTGAGCAAAAAAGTAAGAAGAATCCTCCAACAGGCTGGCCTAAACGACACCCTCATATTTGCCAGTGGTGGGTTCGACGAGTATAAGATTCAAAAAGTTATATCTGAAGGCGCCGATATTGATTCCTTTGGTGTGGGCACGAAGATGGGCGTTTCCGCGGATATTCCTTATTTGGATATGGCCTATAAGCTGGTCAAGTATGCCGGTAAACCCGTGCTTAAAATGAGTCCAGGGAAAAAGACTTTAGCCTCTGATAAGCAAATCTTTCGGTTTGTCTCATCTGAAGGTAAGCTGGAAAAAGATATCATTTCTTTGAGAGAGGAAAAGCAGAAAGGGGGAGAGAAGCTTTTGAAAAAAAGAATGGAAAAAGGATCTCCGGTTAAAGAATTCCCTTCTTTGTCCCAGATACAGAAGGTTTTTCTGGATGAGTTTTCTCGTTTGGATTCCAAATACAAGTCATTGGAAAAGGTGGAGGAAGAGTATCCGGTCTATCTTTCTCCTGAGTTGAAAAAGGTTCAATCCCGAACCATGCACAGAATTAGGGTAAAGGAACTGGGGGAGAGCTGAAGAAATGAGGTACAGATTTATGCCCCATACGGGAGATGCCAAATTTCAGGCTTTTGGAGAGTCCTTAGAAGAAGCCTTCAGCAATGCTGCTTTAGCTTTAGTTTCTTTGATGTGGGATTGGAAAAAAGTACAGAAGAAAAGAAAAATTTCAGTGAAAATAGAAGGCAAAGATCTCCCCCAACTACTGGTCAACTTCTTGGAAGAGGTCCTTTTTCTGTTTGAGTCGAGGAGCTTTCTTTTAAACGCAGTGGAAGGAATGCAGATTAAGCAGAGGGATGAAGGGAATCGTTTGACCACTGATTTGAGAGGAGATGACTATTCCTCCAAATACCCAACTTTTGGGGAGGTTAAAGCTGTAACCTACCATGATTTAAAAATAGAAAAAAGACAACACTACTTTATTCAAGTAGTGGTGGATGTTTGAGGTGTAAAAATGGATTTAAGAAAAGTCAACGATTATACATGGGAAATACCCCGGACAGGAGACATGAAAGTTCCTGCATACATTTATGTGAACTCCCAACTTTTGCCTCATCTTCAGCAGGATAAGACTCTCCAACAGGCAAGAAACATGGCCTGTCTGAAGGGAATCCAGAGGGCTGCCTATGTCATGCCGGATGCGCATCAAGGGTATGGATTTCCTATAGGAGGAGTTGCGGCCTTTGATCTGGATGAAGGAATCATTTCTCCCGGGGGAGTGGGTTATGATATAAACTGTGGAGTTCGTTTATTGAAAACGGAGTACCATTTGAAAGACATCCAGCCTCAAATCAAAAAGATTTTAAACGGGATGTTCCAGAAAATTCCCTCTGGAGTGGGAAAAAAAGGTGCCCTTCAGATCAGCGGAAAAGAACTTGAGGAAGTGTGTGTTAAAGGAGCGGAATGGATCGTGGAAAATGGGTATGGTGTGAGAGAGGATCTTTTGAGGACTGAAGAGTATGGAAGAATGAAAGGAGCTGAACCCCGTCAACTTTCCAAAAGAGCTAGGGAGAGGGGAATCCCTCAGCTGGGGACGTTGGGAGCCGGAAATCATTTTTTAGAAATACAGAAAGTCGGGGAAATTTATGATTCTCATGTGGCGGAAACTTATGGAATCCATTCCAAGGATCAGATTTTGGTCATGATCCACTGTGGAAGCCGAGGCTTGGGACATCAGACTGCTTCCGATTACATCCGGATGATGGAAAACCTATCGAAAGATGAACAACTGCCGGATAGAGAACTGATCAATGCTCCGGTTCGGTCAACACTCGGTGACAAGTATTACAGTGCAATGAAATGTGCAGTAAATTATGCTTTTGCCAATCGTCAATTGATCGCTCATTGGGTTCGCCAGGTGTTTAAAAACATCATGGGCCATTCTGAAGGAATGAATCAGGTTTATGGAGTGTGTCATAATGTGGCCAAGATTGAAAAGCATGAAGTGAATGGCCGGATGAAGAATGTCTGTGTTCATAGGAAAGGGGCTACCCGAAGTTTTGGTCCTGGGAGGGTGGAAATTCCCGAAGTTTATCGTTCTGTGGGACAACCTGTGATCATTCCCGGAAGCATGGGCACGGCTTCTTATGTTTTAATGGGAACCACTAAGGCTGAAAAAATAAGTTTTGGTTCCACAGCCCATGGTTCGGGAAGACTGATGTCCCGTAAAAAGGCCAAACGTCAATTTCGAGGCGAAGCTATTAAGAAGGACTTGAAAGCTCAAGGAGTTGAGCTCCAAACAGCGAGCTGGAAAGGTGTAGCTGAAGAAGCCTCGGGAGCTTATAAAAATATAGAGGAAGTGGTGAAAACATCCCACGCCTTAGGCATAGGAAAATTAGTAGCCCGTCTTATCCCGGTTGGAGTAATAAAAGGATAACTCTAGGTCACTACTTTATCAATAGGTTTTTCCGCGTAATCTTCATATTCTAAAGCGAGAGACAATTCTCCTTCCAGCATACGAAAGTGACTGTGTTCCACTTTGCTGAGGTATTCCAAGATCCTTTTTTTGGTGTTTTCAATCTGTTTGGCCAGATTTGCGTAGAAATTTTCAGCTGATTTTTCCGAATCCATGGCTTGTTTGAGGATATCCACCAGGCTCGAAGAAGGAGTCACTTGTATCTTTTTGAAGAGCTCTTCACTTTGTTTTTCAGGGACTCGGATTTGTTCACCTGGAAAAATGGACCCAAAAAGATTTTCTAAAGTTTCTTTATGCTTGGTTTCTTCATAGGCGAGAAGCTGGAATTTTTCTTTGAGTAGTGGATTTTTTAATCTGTGGGCCAGGTTGGAGTAAGTTTGATTGGAATCAATTTCAGACCGAACCGCAAACCCCAGAAGCTCTTTAAGGGAATACTTAGAAATATCCACCATTTTTTGTCTCCTTTCTCATAAAGCTTTTTTTGATCGACAGAAAAACTTTTTCTCAAATCTTTCTCTCTATTATTCTAAAAATAAAAATGAAAAAAGAAAAGAAGAAAATAATTTCGGGTGGTCCTTAAAAAAGGGGAATCTTTTACGTGGGTGGCTTCATTCCAGGAATTTTCCCGAAGACCTGCTTATAAATTTGAGGATACGAATCTTTACCTCCGATGAGAAGACAGGTTAAGGGCATGACTTCCTTAGCCAGACGAACCATTTCCCCGGCCACATTACGGATATCCCATTGAGCAGAGGAATCTTCTCTGAGTCTGGAGATATGATAGAGTTCCCGAGCATTGACCTTGAACAAGACTCTTCGGCGGTGAGCGTTGGTCAGGATGTATTCAGCTCCTTTTTCGGTCCGGTCTTTTAAAAGGGAATAGACATCATTGGTTTTATCCATAATCTCCATGAATTCTTGCTGAGCATTTATTTCTTTTATGGAAGGAGGCATAGTGACACCCAGAGTGGGGTTATAGTTTTGAACCGTAAGGGTGGAAAGTCGGTGGCGTTTGAGCTGAGCAAAGCAGGAAGCAGAAACAGTGAGTTCAAAGTGTAAGTCAATATATTCAAATTCCCGAAGAGCCGCGTCGTAAAATTCCATATACTGAAAGGCTTTTTTTACAAATTCTTTTTTATCTTTTGAACTTATTTTTTTGGACTTTCTTAAACATTCTTTATAGGATAGTGGGGAGGTTGAATGGAGGAGGGAGGCGATCAGCTTTTCATCTGCATTAGGGGTAAAATGAAGGAGGTGAACCAATTTTTTTTCCTTCCTGGGAGACGATTTGCCAAATGTTTGGGCTGCTTTCTTCAGCTCAGAATATGTTCGGGAATCGAAATCATGAGCTTTAGTGAATAAAATGATGGAAGGAGCGGTTTTTTTAGCCAAATCATATATTTTCCGGTTGAATTGTTTCAATTCAGCCAGTTTTTTAGAAGCCAACCTCCGAATCATGAATTCCAGGTTGCGGGCATTGAGGGTCATTCCTAATTGACCCGTTGTGGCTAAACTCACCACATACCGAGCATCTTCTTTAGCCCAACCCTCCAACAGAGAGTGTTTTTTGGGATTTTTAGCTAAATCCTTATACTTTTCAAAAAAATATGGTTTCAATTTTTGATAGAGTTTGTGATATAGAGAATTCTGTTCCCGGATGGTATCTTCGAATATATTTTGTTTTCCTGATTTTTTGATTTCGGTGGGAACGATAAAATCGTTCTCTAAGGAGATATACCGCTGGGATTTCTCTGTATAAGAACAGAGTCTGAATTTTTCGATTTCTTCAATAGCTAATCGGCTGACTCCCAGAATGTCAAAGTTGAACACAGCGTGTTCGGCCACAGAATGATGCCCCATTTTGAATATGATGTTGCGGTTGGAACGACGGGCCTTTTCCACTTCAGCTCGAGCTATAGAACGGAGTTCATTGACCGGTCGTGGGTCTCGGGAAATTCGAGCGTAAGAGGCAGAAAGAGTTTCTGGGGTCACATCATCTCTGGAAGGACTGGATTTTTTGAGTTCTTCTAATACTTCGCGGTCAACATTGAATCCAGCCAAGTAGATTTCCATGATGTGCAGGGTTAAGATAAAAAGAGTGAAACCAAATGTCAAATTGAATCTTGGCAAAAAAGATTTTTTGATTAATGAAATTTTCTGAAGGACTGTTCTCCGTTAAAAGGGTAATTAAGGAGAGGGGGGTTCAGTAGATGAAAACTCTTCGGCCCCTCACTTCCAATTTGCCTTGGAAAAAAAGCTTTACGGCCTCCGGGTAAATGCGGTGTTCTTCTTTGAGAATTCTCTCGCTTAGGGTTTCTTCGGTATCATCCTGATACACAGGGACTACAGATTGAAGTATGATGGGTCCCATGTCCACATCAGGGGTTACAAAATGGACCGTAGCTCCAGAATATTTCACTCCCCACTCTAAAGCTTTTTTCTGAACATGCAGACCTGGAAAGGCCGGAAGGAGAGCGGGGTGAATATTCATGATACGGTGAGGAAACTGCTGACAGAAATGTGGAGTTAGGATTTTCATATATCCTGCGAGGCAGATAAGATCCACGCCTATTTTTTTTAATTCCTGGATCACTGTTTTGTCGTAGTCCACTTTTGAGGAATAATCTTTGGGATTGAGATACAGAGTATTCAAGTTCCTTTCCTTGGCTAACTTTAAACCCTGAGCTTTTCTTTTGTTGCTGAAAACCACACTGATTTCTGCGTTTATCTTTCCTTTAAGTATAGAATCATGGATAGCCCTAAAATTAGATCCTCGTCCCGAAAGGAATACAGCCATTTTCCCCTTTTTTTTGGGGCTCCTGAAGATTTTTTCGCTCATGAGTCTCCCTTTATTGGCCTGGATAATTCAGGCTGGTTAAAATTGAATCATGAAACCTATTTTAACGGATAATCCGCTGAAATCAACCACACCTTCTCTGACGGACCGGAAATTCTCCCCTTTTGGTTTTTCAGCAAGGCTTTCTTTTTTAGACTGCCAAATTTGGAAAGAGGGAATGTATTCTTCAAAGTAAAACAAATGCTTTGTCTTTCCTTTTTGACCTTTATGCTTAAACCCATTAACTCGAGCGTACCGAAAATTCACTTCTGTAAAAAAAGATATGCCTTTATCCACTTCATACATAATTCCCAGCCCTGAAGTCAAAACAGGACTGTGGGCGGAGGCTTTTTGAATATATTGGTACTCGTATTTGGAGGCCTCTACTTTTTTTAACGCTCTGCGGTGAGCGTATTGGGCCCAGATGAATCCTCCGCTCAACTTTGTATAAATATCGATTGGTTTGTTTATGGGCAAAAAATAGTACCCACAGACAGTCAGAGGAAAAGCACTCACTGTGGTTAAGCTGGCGTAATGGAAAGAATTGTTTCTTCTTTGAAGGGTGAGAGCTGAATTTTTCTCACTCAGTTCTCCGTAAATATAACCAGTACTGATCCCCAAAGCCCACCGGGGAGAAAGGAAAGCGGTGATTTCTCCTTCAAAATCCATCCCCAGGTGGAAACCAGGTGTTGTCCCTTTTAAAAATTGCCCCATTATATGGTTTTCTGTGTATTTTTTTAAATAGAGTTCCCGATCTTGAAGTATCGCATTGGTGCTTTTTAGAGAGAGATAAGTGGGACCCCCTGAAAACCTCAGATTAAATCGGGTGGCATAACCAGAGGAAAAAAAGACAAAAATAAAAATAGAAATTAAGGTGAAAGATACAGCTTTTTTTTTCATTTCTGTGCATTAAGTTCAAAAGGTTTGAGGACAAGCATTTTAAAAGTCTCTGCTTTTTTTCTGAATAATCCAGATTGAATGGTTGTTTTCCAAGTAATAATTCAAGATCATTAACTTTTATTAATTTTAAATATGTCTGGAAGAGTTTGTTTCCAAGGCTTATAAGCGCGCTGAACAGGGATGTCGATTAATTTATGTTTTCCATTCCAGATAATGATCCGATCTCCCTTAGATTTTCCGATGCGAAGAGCAGGAACTTTCTTTTTTTGAGCCAGAGTAAGGAGTTTAGTGGAATCCGTTTCTCTGGTTGAGACCACAATCCTGGATTGAGTTTCTCCGAAGAGAAGGGCATCCGGACGAATATCGTCGGGAATGTTCACCGTACAGCCAATTTTTGATTCACTCAAAAAAGAACATTCGGCAAGGCAAACAGAAATTCCTCCTTCCGAAACGTCATGAGCGGAAAGGAGGAGATTCTGGGATGATGCCTCCAAGCAAAGTTGATGAACCTTTTTTTCTTCTTCCAGGTCGATTTGAGGAGGAGAGCCTTTTTCCAGGTTATGAATATTTTTTAAATATTCCGATGCTCCCAACTCTTCTTTGTTTTTTCCCAGAAGAAAGATGGCATTTCCTTTTTCCTTAAAGCCGGGAGTAAGAGTGTGATTCATATCTTCTATAATTCCTACCAAACCCAGGACCGCAGTGGGGTATATGGATTCTCCAGCTGTGTCATTATAGAAACTTACATTGCCTCCCGTTACAGGGATGGAAAAAGTTTGACAGGCTTCAGCCATACCTTCAATGACTTCTTTAAACTGCCACATGATTTCAGGCTTCTCTGGATTCCCAAAATTCAAACAATTGGTCACTCCCGCAGGATAGGCCCCCACACATGCCAGGTTCCGGCAGGCTTCTGATACCGCGATTTTCCCTCCTTGCCGGGGATTCAGATAGGTGAAGAGGGAATTGCTGTCCAGGGTTAAAGCCAGAGCCTTTTTTTTGTTTTTCAACCTAAGAACGGCAGCGTCAGCACCAGGAAGAATAGTGGTGTTTGTTTGAACCATATGATCATACTGTCGGTAGACCCATTCTTTATTGACTATAGTAGGGGAGGAGAGGAGCTGGAGGAATGTGTGATTGAAATCCTCGGGAAAAGGAATCGAAGGAAGCTTCATGGCTTCTTGGAGGTAAGAAGGGATTTGGCTTCTTCGTTCATAACGAGGGCATTCATCGATGATCGCTTTGACAGGAAGATCCACCACAGTTTTCCCTTCTGCTTTGGCTTTGAGATTTTCTCCTTTAGTTACATGGCCGATGATCACGGCTTCTAAATCCCACTTGGCAAATATTTCTTGAACCTCTTTCACCTTGTTTTTTTTGACCACAATGAGCATTCTTTCTTGAGTTTCAGATAACATGATTTCGTAAGGGGTCATTCGCCTTTCTCTCTGGGGAACTCGGTCTAAATTGATTTCGATGCCTGAATTTGATTTCGAAGCCATTTCTGTGGTGGAACATGTGAGCCCGGCGGCTCCCATATCCTGAATCCCTACGATGAGGTTTTTATTCATAACCTCCAGGCAAGCCTCCAAGAGGAGTTTTTCCCGAAAAGGGTCCCCAACTTGGACATTGGGCCTTTTTTCTTCCGTATCTTTGTCAAATTCAGCGGAAGCCATAGTGGCTCCATGAATTCCATCTCTCCCTGTTCCCGCTCCCACATACAGCACAGGATTACCTTTCCCTTCGGCTTTGGCATAGAAGATTTTATCTTTTTCCGCCACTCCCAGGCAAAATACATTGACCAAAGGATTGAGAGAGTAGCATGGATGGTGGTGAATTTCTCCCCCTACCGTAGGAACTCCTACGGAATTTCCATAACCAGAAATCCCTGAAATAACCCCTTCCATAAGGGTCTTATTTTTATTTTGAGTTAAAGGACCAAAACAAAGGGAATCCAATAAAGCGATGGGACGTGCTCCCATAGTGAATACATCTCTGAGAATTCCGCCTACCCCGGTGGCCGCTCCTTGATAAGGTTCAATAAAGGAAGGATGGTTATGGGATTCAATTTTGAACACTGCACTAAGATCTTCTCCGATGTCGATAATACCGGCATTCTCTCCAGGTCCTTGGATCACTCTTTTTCCAGAAACGGGTAGTTTTTTGAGATGGATGGTGGAACTCTTGTAACTGCAGTGCTCTGACCACATAAGAGAAAAAATTCCTAATTCGGTAAGATTGGGTTTTCTCCCTATGAGAGATATGATCTTTTGATATTCATTTTCTGTAAGATTATGTTCCTTCAGTGTTTTTTTATCGATCATTTGTTTTCCTGCATTTCAAAAAACATCCAAAGAGGAGTTATTTTTTCCTCTCATTGAGTATTGACTGAAAGATAACCCGTCCATCTTTACTCCCGAGAAGAGCTTCGGATGATCTTTCTGGATGGGGCATTATCCCCAAGACATTTCCTGGTTTATTGATGACGCCCGCTATGTGATCCAGTGAGCCATTTACATTAGCATGAGGAGTGAGAGAACCCTTGATATCGGAATACCGGAAAATGATTTGATGGTTCTCTTGGAGGTTTTGGATGATTTGGGGAGGAGCATAGTAGCTGCCGTCAAAGTGAGCGATAGGCATTTTGTAAATATCTCCCTTTTGGCCCTGATTGGTAAAAATAGTCTGGTCATTTTCCAGCCGGATGGTGACATGTTGACAGAGAAATTTGAGGTTTTTGTTCCGGATTATGGCTCCCTGGAGTAGTCCCAATTCCAAAAGCACTTGAAATCCATTGCAAATTCCTACAGTCAAACCTCCGTTGAGAGCAAATTCTTTTACTTCCTGCATGAGAGGCGAGAAACTGGCTATAGCTCCGGGGCGGAGATAATCTCCGTAAGAAAATCCACCAGGAAGAATGACACAGTCTACATTTTTTAAATCATGAGATTTATGCCAGAGAAAATTCACTTCTTGTTCAAAAATATCTTCCAAAACATAGAAAGTGTCCCTATCACAGTTTGAACCCGGAAATACCACCACCCCAAACTTCATTTGTTGATTTTTTACTCTAGAAAATGCCAACTGTATTTTTCGATAATGGGATTGGTCAACACTTTGTCACATATTTGAGGAATGATCTCTTGGGCATTCTCTTTAGATATTCCTTCCAGTTCAAGTTCAAAAACTTTTCCCTGTCTCACGTTTTTGATGAAATCATAGCCCAAAGTATGGAGTGCATATTGGACAGTCTGGCCTTGAGGGTCGAGGACACTGTCTTTAAAAGAAACAAGGACCCTAACTTTCATCGGACAAAACCTTATTAAAAATAAAATCGATGTTTTTTAAATATGATTTGAAATCAAAGCATTGTTCAATTTCCTCAGAGGAAAGAATTTGGGTGATTTCCTTATCCGATTCAAGGATTTTTTTTAGATGGGTGTTTTCTTTTTGAGCTTTGAAGCTGTTTTTTTGGACCATTTGATAGGCTTGATCCCGGGATAAGCCCTTTTGGGTGAGAGCCAGGAGGATTCTTTGAGAAAAGATGAGACCTTGAGTCCATTCCAGATTTTTTTTCATTCTCTCCGGATAGACCCGCCAATGAGTGAGGATATCTTTGATTTCAAATAATAGAAAATCAGTAAGGATGAAGGTATCAGGAAAGATAATTCGTTCTGAAGAGGAATGAGAAATATCCCTTTCATGCCAGAGGGGAATATTTTCCAGAGAAACATGGAGATTGGACCTGATAACTCGAGCTAATCCAGAAATTCGTTCAGACCGGACTGGATTTTTTTTATGGGGCATTGATGAGGAGCCCTTTTGACCTGAAGTGAAGGGTTCTTGAAGTTCAAGAACTTCAGTTCTCTGGAGATGACGGATTTCTGTGGCAAATTTATCCAGAGAGGAAGTCAGAAGAGCCAGAGCTGATATCACTTCAGCATGTCGATCCCTTTGAAGGATTTGGGTGGAAACATTCGCTGCTTGAAGCCCCAGTTTATTGAGTGCATACTCTTCGACCCGAGGGTCCAGGTGAATGTATGTTCCCACAGCTCCCGAAATTCTTCCCCAGCTGATGACTTTTAGAGCGTTCTCCACTCTATGGAGGTGCCGCTTGATTTCTTCATACCACACCAGAAGTTTGATCCCGAAGGTGATGGGTTCAGCATGGACGCCGTGGGTTCTTCCTACCATGAGGGTTGTTTTATAACGTAAGGCTTCATTTTTCAAAATGTGCTGCAAAGAGAGGACATCTTTGCGGATTTTCTCTAATGATTCTTTAAGAAGAAGAGAAAAAGCGGTGTCTACCACATCGTAAGAGGTTAATCCCATGTGGATATACCGGGAATCTTCTCCTGCATTTTCAGAGAGAGAGGTTAGAAAAGCGATCACATCGTGTTTGACTACCTTTTCGATTTCCTCAATCCGTTCCAATGAGAAACAGGCGTTTTCTTTGATTTTTTGAAGAGAAGAGGAAGGAATTTTACCCAGTTGATTCCATGCTTCGCATACAGCAAGTTCTACATCAAGCCACTTTTGATATTTATGCTGTTGGGTCCAGATAGAACCCATTTCAGCTCGAGTGTACCGTTGAATCATGGAATCTCCCTAAAAATGAAAATAAATCATAGCAACAACCCCTGTTGATGTCAATCAGAGAATAAAAACGAAAAGATATACATTTTACTCTTTAAGAACTTCTTATTTTTTAAGGGGTTGACCTGGTTTGAAATTTCAGTAAAATCGATGTTTACAAATGGCTTATCGGTTCTCTTGACAAAGAAAATAAATTAAGATATTATCCTTCATGAATTTTTTTATTTTATAAAGATAAAAGGTGCCTGAGTAAGGAAAACAAAGAAACCTTCTTATCTTCTCTTTTCCCAATTAATTTTAGACCGAAAGATGAAAAATTATGCCAGCGTAGCTCAGACGGTAGAGCAGCTGATTTGTAATCAGCGGGTCGGGGGTTCGAATCCTCTCGCTGGCTTTTTAGGGACTCTTGGAAGTATCGTTTTCGAATCTTAAGATGAAAATGATGTGGGCAGGTACCAAAGTGGACAAATGGGGCGGGCTGTAAACCCGTTGCGGCAACGCTTCGGAGGTTCGAATCCTCCCCTGCCCATAGGAGCGGGAATAGCTCAGTTGGTAGAGCATCGGCCTTCCAAGCCGTGGGTCGCGGGTTCGAATCCCGTTTCCCGCTTTTGGTTAGATCGAGTGGAGGCCCACGTAGCTCAGACGGTAGAGCACGTCCTTGGTAAGGACGGGGTCACCAGTTCAAATCTGGTCGTGGGCTCCGGAATGAAAGAAATAAAAGATTTTAAAATTTTATATGAGGAGGTAAAAAGGAATGGCGAGGGCAAGGTTTGAGCGGAAGAAGCCGCATTTAAACATAGGGACGGTAGGGCATGTGGACCATGGGAAGACCACATTGACCTCGGCGATGACGAAGGTACTGAACA
>JAGXKI010000010.1:16297-57337 GCA_018335295.1 bacterium
AGGAGGTAAAAAGGAATGGCGAGGGCAAGGTTTGAGCGGAAGAAGCCGCATTTAAACATAGGGACGGTAGGGCATGTGGACCATGGGAAGACCACATTGACCTCGGCGATGACGAAGGTACTGAACAAATCGGTAGAGGGAGTGAGTTATGTAGAGTTTGACAAGATAGACAATGCTCCTGAGGAGAAGGAGAGAGGGTTGACCATTCAGATTGCGCACATAGAGTATGAGACAGCGAATCGGCATTATGCGCATATTGATTGTCCTGGGCATGCGGATTACATAAAGAACATGGTGACTGGGGCTGCCCAGATGGATGGGGCTGTTTTAGTGGTGGCAGCGGATGATGGACCGATGCCGCAGACACGGGAGCACATTTTGTTGGCGCGGCAGGTGAATGTTCCGGCGATAGTGGTATTTATCAACAAGGTAGATTTAGTGGATGATCCGGAGATACTGGATTTAGTGGAGTTAGAGGTACGGGAGTTATTGACGAAGTACGAATTTCCTGGGGACAAGATTCCGGTAGTGAAGGGGAGTGCGTTGAAGTCGATGGAGTCGGATGGGGATGCGGAGGCAGAGGTAAACAAGCCTGTGAAGGAGTTACTGGAGTCGATGGACAGCTACATACCGGAGCCGACAAGGGTAGTGGACAAGCCGTTTTTGATGCCCATTGAGGACATATTCACGATAAGCGGTCGAGGGACCGTGGTGACTGGCCGAGTGGAGCGAGGAAGGGTCAAGACAGGAGAGGAGGTAGAGCTTGTTGGGTTTGGAGAGACCAAGAAGAGGGTAGTGACCGGAGTGGAGATGTTTCGCAAGACGTTGGATGAAGGGGTAGCTGGAGACAATGTAGGAGTTTTATTGAGAGGGACAGATAAGGAAGAAGTTGAGAGAGGGATGGTATTGGCGAAGCCTGGATCGATCACGCCGCATCATCACTGCAGGGCAGAGGTGTATGCGTTGAAGAAAGAAGAAGGAGGGAGGCACACGCCGTTTTTCAGCGGATATCGGCCTCAGTTTTATTTTTCGACGACAGATGTGACAGGGACAGTGAAGTTGCCGCAGGGAGTTGAGATGGTGATGCCAGGGGACAATTCGAATTTAGAGATAGAGTTGATTGTGAATGTGGCGATGGAGAAGGGCCAGAAGTTTGCGATTCGAGAAGGAGGACGGACCGTCGGAGCCGGGACAGTGACTGAAATCATCGAGTGAGGGGTTCAAAGATCAGAGATTTTCAGTAAGAAGTGAAGATTCTATTAAATTAAGAGATTAATAAGATGAGAGAAAACGTAGCTTTACAGTGCAAAGAATGCAAAAGAAGGAATTACACAACGACTCGAAACAAAAAGAAGCAAAGAAATAAGCTTGAACAAAAAAAATACTGTAAATTTTGCAGGAAACATACCCTTCATAAAGAAGTCAAAGCGTAGTAAAATAAAGATAGAGGGATTGAGTTGTAAGGTGAGTAGCTCAACTGGCTAGAGCATCGGTCTCCAAAACCGAAGGTTGCGGGTTCGAGTCCTGCCTCACCTGTTCCGATCCTTAAATATTCATGACAATCAAAAATAACGATTTTAAAGAGAATTGAATAGTTGGGAAGTTGAAAAGGAATATTGGATTAAAAGAGATTTAAATGGCTCAAAAAACTAAATGGTATAAACGTATACGTCCTTTTTTGAGAGAAGTTAAGGCTGAAGTCAAAAAGGTTACGTGGCCTTCTCGCGATGAGGTGACCAATACTACCATTGTGGTGATCGTAACGACTTTTTTCTTCGGCTTTTACCTTTACTTTATGGATATGATATTTTCTTGGATCATTTCAAAAATAAAATTGTTATTTTAAAGAGTTGATAAAATGAAAAAAGAAACAGATAAAAACAAACAGGAAAAAAATAAAGAGATGAAGTGGTACATTGTTCACACCTATTCAGGATTTGAAAAATTTGTGGCTGAATCCATCAGACAGAGAGCTTCTGAGTTAGATATAGAGGATCAGATAGGACAAATTATTATCCCCACCGAAAGTGTGGTAGAAATCAAGGATGGGAAAAAAGCAGTTTCTACCAAAAGATCTTATCCAGGATACATATTGATTGAAATGATCATGAATGATCAGAATTGGCTGACCATCCGTGATACACCTAAAGTCACAGGTTTTGTGGGCTCTGGACAGCGGCCCACTCCTCTCAGTGATGAGGAAGTTAAACAGATTGTGGAACATATGGAGAGCACTTCAGAAAAACCTAAGCCTAAACATTCCTTTGAAAAAGGAGACGCTGTCCGGATAATGGATGGACCTTTTTATAACTTTAATGGAATCGTTGAAGAAGTCAATCATGAGAAGAATACTTTAAAAGTGATGGTAACTATTTTCGGTCGATCGACTCCCGTAGAGTTGGATTTTTTACAAGTTGAGAAAATTTAGGAGGAACAATGCCTAAGAAAGAAGTTGTGGCCAACATCAAATTGCAAATTGAAGCGGGACAAGCCAGTCCAGCTCCTCCGGTAGGTCCAGCGTTGGGCCAACATAATGTGAATATTATGGATTTTGTTCGTAAGTTCAACGAAAGGACCAAAAACATGGAACCTGGAACCATTGTTCCGGTTATACTCACTGTCTTCAAGGATAGGACTTTTAAGTTTATCACCAAGTCTCCTCCAGCTGCTTACTTGTTGAAAAAGTCAGCTGGAATCGCTAAGGGCTCTGGAATGCCCAACAAGGAGAAAGTGGGGAAAGTGACTCCTCAACAAATTGAGGAGATAGCCAAAACAAAAATGAAAGATTTGAATGCATTTGATCTAGAGGCTGCCAAAAAGATTATCGAAGGGACAGCCAGAAATATGGGATTGGAGATATCCAGTGGCTAAAAGAGGTAAAAAGTATATTCAGTCCAAAGAAATAAGGGAAAAGGAAGAGCATACCTTGGATGAAGCTGTCAGTCAGATAAAAGAGCTCAGCTTTGCCAATTTTGATGAATCCGTGGAGGTATCTATGCGTCTGGGAGTGAATCCAAGACATTCTGATCAGATGGTGAGAGGCACTGTCGTTCTCCCTCATGGAACGGGAAAAACGAAGAAAGTGTGCGTGATCACTTCTGGAGAAAAGGTCAAAGAAGCTGAGGAAGCAGGAGCCGATTATGTAGGAGGAGATGAATTGATCGAAAAGATTTCCAAAGGCTGGATTGATTTTGATTCAGTGGTGGCCACTCCGGATATGATGAAGAGTGTGGGAAAGTTAGGAAGAATCCTGGGGCCTAGAGGTCTTATGCCCAATCCTAAATCAGGAACAGTGACTTTTGAGATTAAGGAAGCGGTTGAGGAGATAAAAAAGGGAAAGGTTGAATTTAGAGTGGATAAAACAGGTAATGTACATTCTGCGGTAGGAAAAGTCTCTTTTTCGGAGAAAAAATTAAAGGATAATGTTAAGGCCTTTATTCAAGCTATCCTTCAGGCTAAGCCCTCTTCGGCGAAAGGAAAATATATAAAGGGGATTTATGTTTGTTCCACTATGGGACCTTCCCTTAAGATTTCAGAAAGTGTTCTGGAGAGATAGGAGAGAAAAAAGTGAACGTGAATCGGCAAAAGAAAATAAATCAGGTTAAAGAATTGAGTGAAATATTTGAAAACAATGAAACATTTTATCTAGTCGATTTCACCAACATGACTGTAGATCAGGCTGTAGAGCTAAGGAGAATTTTAAATGAAAATTCATACTCTTTTAAAGTAGTGAAGAACAGATTAGCCCTTCGAGCCTTAAATGAGAAATACGGGGAACAAATAAAAGAGTTTTTTCGAGGCCCTACAGGGGTGGCTTATGCTCCTGAAAATCCGTTGGGACTTGCTTCTCTTATTAAGGATTTTTCTAAAAAAAACAATGTCTTAACTGTCAAAGCTGGTGTGGTGGAAGGACATTATTTAGAAAAAAACCGGTTCAGTGAAATAGCAGAGCTCAAGTCAAAAAAGGATTTATTGAGTAAAATGGGATTTTTAATGGCGTATCCTTTAATAAAGTTTTTAAGGACTTGGCAAGCACCATTACAAAGTTTAGATAGTTTGTTGAGTCAACTAAAATCTAAAAAATAGAGTTGGAGGTAATTATGGCCAAAGCACAATCAAAAGAGGCTAAAGAGACCAAACAGACCAAAAAAACTAAAGAAACCAAAGAATCAAAGGAGGCTGCAGAATCCAAGCAGACCAAGAAGACAGAAGGGAAAAAGAAGGAAACGACAAAATTAACCAAAGAACAGTTTTTTGAACATTTAGATAATCTGACGGTTCTTGAATTAGCTGAGTACATCAAGGAGTTTGAAGAAAGGTATGGAGTCAGTGCCGCAGCGGCCGCCGCTCCAGCCGCACCGGCAGCACCTCAAGGGGAGGCTCAGGCTGAAGAAGAAAAAACTGAATTCAATGTGGTTCTTAAAGGTGTGGGAGATAAGAAAATCAATGTAATCAAAACAGTGAGAGAGGTCACAGATTTAGGTTTGAAAGAAGCCAAAGATGTAGTGGATAATGTTCCTAAACCTATCAAAGAAGGTGTAAGTAAGGAAGAGGCAGAAGAGATTAAGAAGAAATTTGAAGAGCAAGGAGCCGAAATTGAATTACAGTAAAGTTTAATTTCTAAGGAAAAAGAAAAAATAAAAAATGTTGAGGGGATAAATATGGCAAAAGAAATAGATAACCAGTATCGGAATAGAATTAATTTCTCCAAAATCAAAAGTTCTTTTCCCATGCCAGAGCTGTTATCTGTACAGAAAAACTTCTACTCTGACTTTCTCCAGATGGAATTACTTCCAGAAGAAAGAAAAGATGTGGGCCTCCAAGCAGCGTTCAAAGATATTTTTCCCATATCTGATTTTAAGGAAACTACCCAGTTGGACTACATAAATTATTCTATCGGCGATTGGGAATGCAAATGTGGACGATTAAAAGGCGTTGAAAACTCTCGGCGCCGGTGCAAGGAATGCGGGACTCTTATTTCTCCAGAGGTGATTCTTACCGAAAATGAGATGTGTCCTTACTGTGGAGCCGGGAAAAAGATCGAAGTTCCGGTGTGTGACCACTGTGGAGACCGAGTTAGGTTGAAGATGAAATACAGTCCGAATGAGTGCCTTCAGAAAGGTTATACTTATTCGGTGCCTTTGAAGATAAAGGTTCGGTTGATTTCTTGGGACAAAGATCCGGAAACCAAAGCCAAAAGATTGAAACACATCAAAGAGCAGGAAATTTATTTCGGAGATATTCCGTTGATGACTGAAAAAGGAACATTCATATTCAACGGGATTGAACGAGTGATCGTAAATCAGCTGCAAAGGTCTCCCGGAGTTTTCTTCAGGCCAGGAAATGGAAAAGGGTTTTATACAGGCAAAGTCATTCCTTACAGAGGCGCTTGGGTTGAGTTTGAGTATGATGGAAGAAATGTTCTGTTTGTTCGTTTGGATCGAAAGAAGAAATTTTTAGCTTCTGTTTTCTTAAGAGCCTTGGGTTTTGGCTCCGGAGAAGAAATCCTGAGGTTGTTTTATAAGACTTATCAGATATTTCCAGAAGAAGGAAAGCTGAAATGGAAACTCGATGAAAATCTTTTAGGAAAGGTGATCGGAGAAGATATCGTAGATCCTCAAAGCAACAAAACAGTGGTGAAAGCCAATAAAAAGCTCACTAGAGAAGTATACAATAAATTAAAAAAAGTTCAGATAGATAAAATCTTTCTGGCAGACAAGGAATTTAAAGGAGCTTTTGCGGCTTCTTCTGTGGAAGGAGTGGTCAATGCCAATGAAGAAATAGGGGATGTAAAGTTAGATCAACTCATTCAACAGTCTAAGCCGTTTGAAATATTTTTCCCTGGAAAAGATAAGATAGGTCCTATTATTTCCAATACCCTCAGGAAGGACGTCAATAAGAATACTAATGATGCTCTCTCCGAAATTTACAGAAAATTGAGACCTGGTGAACCCCATACCATGGAAAGTGCTCACAATTTATTCCAGAATATGTTCTTTAACTCACAAAAATATAATTTTTCCCGCATCGGCCGCCTTAAAATGAATATCAAGCTGGGTCTTAATGAGTCTTTGGAAGAGAAGGTTTTATCCCCTCTCGATTTTGTTGAAGTTATCAAATACCTGCTTAAATTGAAGGCTGGTGAAGGAAGTGTGGATAACATCGATCACCTGGGAAACCGCCGAGTTCGATCCGTAGGTGAACTGGTAGAAAATGCTTTTCGGATAGGTCTTACCCGGATGGAACGAACTATCAAGGAAAAGATGACCGTAACTTCTGATTTGGCTTCAGCGATGCCCCAGGATTTGATCAATTCTAAGCCGGTGATAGCGGCATTGAAGGAATTTTTTGGGAGTTCCCAGCTCTCTCAGTTTATGGATCAAATCAATACTCTTGCTGAGGTCACTCACAAGAGGCGTTTGAGTGCTCTGGGCCCCGGCGGGCTAAGTCGAGAAAGGGCCGGTTTTGAAGTCAGAGATATACAGTCCTCCCACTACGGGAGAATTTGTCCTATAGAAACTCCTGAAGGTCCCAATATTGGATTGATTTCCTCTCTGAGTAGTTATGCTCAGGTCAATGAGTTTGGATTTGTGGAAACTCCTTATCGGAAGGTGAAGAACGGTCGAATTGTGGATTATTTCAAAATATTGAACCCGGGAGGCAGTTCTTATCACATCGGAGAGATTGTGGAGAAGGAAGAAATAGAAAAAGAATTAGAAAGACTCAAAAAAGAAGGTAAGCCATTACCGGTGACAAAGCCTCATTGTTTTTATCTAACAGCTTGGGAAGAAGAAAAATATAACATCGCTCAGGCTAACGCTCCGGTGGATGAAAAAGGAAATTTTACAGAAAACCTTATCAATGCCCGCCAGGGAGGCAATTTTCGGATTATCCCCAAAGAGCAGATTGATTATATCGATGTGTCACCCAAGCAGTTGGTTTCTCTTTCTACTTCTTTAATCCCTTTCTTGGAACATGATGATGCCAATAGAGCTCTCATGGGTTCTAACATGCAGAGACAGGCTGTTCCTTTATTGAGTCCGGAAGCTCCGCGCGTAGGAACCGGGATCGAGCATATTGTGGCGAAAGGCTCTGAAGATGTCATTACCTGCCGACGGAGTGGTGTGGTTGAGTTTGTGGATGCAGAAAGAATATTGGTTCGGGTGGATGAGAGTGAAGGGAATAGAGAGTATGATTTAGGAGCCGATCTTTACCTTTTAACCAAGTTTTTAAGGACCAACCAGAACACCTGTTTGAACCATCGTCCCGTAGTTCGTAAAGGAGATTATGTGGCCCAAGGACAAGTGCTGGCCGACAGCTCCTGCACCGATAAAGGAGAATTGTCCTTGGGGCGGAATGTGTTGTGTGCCTTTATGCCCTGGAGAGGATATAACTTTGAAGATGCCATCCTCGTGAGTGAGAAATTGATAAAGGATGATATATTTACCTCTGTTCATGTGGTGGAAGAATCCCTTGAAGCTCGGGATACCAAATTAGGAGCCGAAGAAATCACCAGAGATATTCCCAATGTTTCAGAAAATCTTCTTCGGAACCTGGATGAGAATGGGATTGTTCGGATAGGAGCCCAAGTGAAATCAGGGGATATTCTGGTAGGAAAGGTTGCTCCGAAAGGTGAAACCCAACTTTCCCCTGAGGAAAAACTTCTTAAAGCCATTTTTGGTGAAAAGGCTTTGGATGTGAAAGATTCATCTTTGTATTGTTCTCCAGGGATTGAAGGAACGGTTATCGATGTGAAGATATTTTCCCGGAGAGGGATTGAAAAAGACCGACGGGCCAAAGAAATAGAGAAAGATGAAATCTCCAAGATGAGGAGAAATTTAGAAGATGAAATCAGTATCCTGGAGCGAGAGAAGTGGAAAAAGATTAGAGGGGTACTTCAGGGAGAGACCGTTCAACAGACTCAAACTCTTTCTGGAATAAAATTAGAGAAAGGGTCTAAATTAGATGAAGAGATTTTGAATCAATTGAATCCAGAGGATTTTTCAAAACTCAATCTCAAGCAGGACACCCCGCGAGATAACCGGATCAGGGATATCAAAAAGAAGGTTAAACGTCAGATTGATTCCCTGAAATCGATCAATAAAGAAAAAATAAATACCCTCAAGAAAGGCGATGAGTTGGCTCCTGGAGTGATTAAAGTGATCAAGGTTGATATTGCCATGAAGAGAAAGTTATCTGTAGGGGATAAAGTGTCCGGGCGCCACGGGAATAAAGGGATAGTGGCTAAGATTGTACCTGAAGAGGATATGCCCAGGATGCCTGATGGAACCCCTGTAGAAATGGTTTTGAATCCTTTAGGAGTCCCTTCCAGGATGAACGTGGGTCAAATTCTGGAAACTCATTTGGGGTGGGCTGCCGATAAACTGAATATGTGGATATCCACTCCTGTTTTTGATGGAATTTCAGAAAAAGAAATAAAAGATCTGCTTAAGAAGGCGGATCTACCTCTCAACGGGAAGATTCATCTTTATGACGGGATCACTGGAGAAAAATTGGATAACCAAGTTACCGTAGGATATATATATATGATGAAACTTTACCATCTGGTTGAAGATAAAATACATGCTCGTTCCACAGGACCCTACTCATTGATTACCCAGCAGCCTTTAGGAGGAAAAGCCCAGTTTGGAGGTCAGCGTTTTGGAGAGATGGAAGTTTGGGCTCTGGAAGCCTATGGGGCTGCTTATACACTTCAAGAATTGTTGACCGCCAAATCGGATGATGTAGAAGGAAGGGCTAAGATATACGAAGCTATTGTTAAGGGAGACCTTGATTTTACTCCGGGACTTCCTGAATCTGTGAATGTGCTCATCCGTGAACTTCAAAGTTTGTGCCTGAATGTGGAGTTAGAAAAAGCAGGAAAAGAGGATATTCTTCCTTGGGGGATAGATGTCCCAAAAATTCTTAAAGGAGAGTAAAAATGGACACAAGACATTCCATGGGCGGAAGGCCGAAAGTTGATTTTGATCGAGTGCGAATCAACATAGCCTCTCCTGAAAAGATTAAAAGTTGGTCATGGGGAGAAGTGACGAAACCCGAAACCATCAATTATAGAACCTTTAAACCGGAAAAGGATGGCCTTTTTTGTGCTAAGATATTCGGACCCATCAATGATTACGAATGTCTGTGTGGAAAATATAAGAGGATGAAATATCGGGGAATTATTTGCGAAAGATGCGGAGTTGAAGTGACCAAATCTAAAGTTCGACGTGAACGGATGGGACACATTCAACTGGCTTCTCCTGTGGCTCATATCTGGTTTTTTAAAAGCACCCCAAGCCGTATTGGCCTGGTGCTAGATCTTTCCATGAAAGACTTGGAAAAGGTTCTTTATTTTGAATCATACATTGTGATTGAGCCCGGAGGGACTCCTCTTAAAGAAAGACAAGTTTTGGGTGAAGAAGAATACCGGGATGCCCGCGAAAAACATGGAGAAGCTTTTGAAGCAGGAATAGGGGCGGAGGCCATAAAAAAATTGTTGGAGAGGATCGATATCAATAAAGAATCTTCCCGTCTAAGAAAGTTAATGAAGAGTGAAACCTCCCAACAAAGAAGGCTGCGTCATGCAAAAAGATTGAGAGTATTCAAAGCTCTCAAGAATTCAGGGAATCGCCCGGAATGGATGATACTGGATGCGATTCCGGTTATTCCTCCCGATTTAAGACCTTTAGTCCGTTTGGACGGAGGTCGGTTTGCCACTTCGGATTTGAATGATCTCTACCGCCGGGTTATCAACCGGAATAACCGGTTGAAAAAGCTCATTGAGTTGAAGGCTCCAGAGCTTATCATCCGGAATGAGAAACGAATGCTCCAGGAAGCGGTGGATGCTCTTTTTGATAATGGAAAGAGAGGTCGAGTCCATTTAGGAGCCAACCGGAGACCCCTTAAGTCTTTGAGTGATGCTTTGAAGGGGAAACAGGGGAGGTTTCGTCAAAACCTTTTAGGTAAACGTGTGGATTATTCGGGACGTTCTGTCATTGTGGTGGGACCCGAACTCAAGTTGAACCAATGTGGATTGCCTAAAAAAATGGCCTTGGAATTGTTCAAGCCTTTTATTTTTCATAAGTTGGAGAAAGAAGGTTTGGTTCCCAGTGTCAAAGTAGCTCGAGAATGGCATGAGCAGGAGCGGCCTGAAGTCTGGGATTACTTGGAAGAGGTGGTGAAAGAGCATCCCATACTTCTCAACAGAGCTCCTACCTTGCACCGATTAGGCATCCAGGCTTTTGAGCCCATTTTAGTTGAAGGAAAGGCGATTCAAGTCCATCCTCTGGTATGTGCGGCTTTCAATGCTGATTTTGATGGAGATCAAATGGCGGTTCATACACCTTTGTCGGTGGAAGCTCAAGTGGAAGCTCAAAATTTAATGTTGTCTACTAAAAACATTCTTTCTCCTGCGCATGGGAGACCTCTGGCTGTTCCTAGCCAAGATATGGTTTTAGGATGTTATTATTTAACTCTGGGTAAGGAAGCCCAAAAAGGTGAGGGGCGATTTTTTGCCTCCTTTGATGAAGTTATATTAGCATTGGAAAACAAAGAGGTTGAACTTCATACCCGCGTAAAAGTCAGGTTTAACGGCCAATTTATGAATCTGGAGAGTTATTATGATAGCCAAGCCGTGATGACCTGTCCTTCCCCCCAAGTGGAAAGTGGAATTATTGAAACTACCCCGGGAAGGATTATTTTAAACAACATTCTTCCCTCCGAGGTGCCTTTTATCAACGGCATGCTGAAGAAAGAAGGTCTGGGGAATCTGATTTATTATACGTATTTGAAGGTAGGAATTTCTCCTACCATCCAGATGTTAGATCAGATGAAGGAAGTTGGTTTCTATTATGCCACCCAGGCTGGATTTTCTTTGGGCATAGAAGATTGTCTTATTCCGAAAGAAAAATCTACATTGGTGGAAAAAGCCCAAAAAGATGTTCAAAAAGTGGAGAAACTTTACAGAGAAGGAACCATTTCTGCTGGAGAAAGATTCAACCGAGTTGTAGAAATCTGGGGTTCGGTGACAGATAATGTTTCCAGTGTCATGATCGAACGAATGCGGAAAGGGAGTTTTGAAGGAAATGAACTGAATCCTCTTTTTGTAATGGCTGATTCGGGATCTCGAGGAAACAAACAACAGATCCGTCAGCTTGCAGGGATGAGGGGATTGATGAGTAAACCTTCAGGTGAAATCATTGAAACTCCCATTGTTTCCAATTTGCGAGAAGGATTGAATGTGTTGCAGTACTTTATTTCTACTCACGGAGCTCGAAAGGGATTGGCAGATACAGCTTTAAAGACGGCTAATTCAGGGTACTTGACTCGAAAGCTTATCGATGTGGCTCAGGAAGTGATTGTGGATAAGCATGACTGCGGAACCCTGAAAGGAGTGGTGGCTTCAGCCATAGTGGAAAATGGTGAACTCATCGAGTCTTTCTTTGACCGGATAGTGGGACGGATTTCGCTGGAAAGAATTACCGATCCTGATTCCAATAAGGTGATTGTGGATGTCAATCAAGAGATTAGTGAAGAAGTGGCCCAAAGGCTGGAAGAATTAGGGATCGAGAGAATCAAAATCCGATCTCTTCTCACATGTGAATCTAAAAGAGGTGTGTGTCAACTCTGTTATGGACGAGATATGGCTTCTGGATTTCCGGTAGAACTCGGAGAAGCTGTGGGGATTACTGCTGCCCAATCTATCGGTGAGCCAGGGACACAACTGACCATGAGAACTTTTCATGTAGGAGGCATAGCCACCCGGGGAGCCGAAAAATCCAAGCTGGAGGCAAAGAATAACGGTGTGATTAAATTTTATAATTTGAAGTCCATTATAGACAGAGAAGGTTCGTTGATAGTGGTCAACCGGAATGCCAACATCGCTATTCTTGATCATAGGGGACGAAAAGTAGAACATTATCAGGTTCCCTACGGAGCCAAGATTATGGTGAAGGAAGGGGAAGAGGTTAAAGCCCGCCAGGAATTTGCTGAGTGGGATCCTTTCAACACTTTTGTTCTGGCTGAAGAGAAGGGGAACGTCGATTTTCATGATGTGAAATTGGGTGTTTCAATGGAGGAAGTCCAGGATGAATTCACTGGTTTGATCAGTCAGGTTATTATCGAACCCAAAGATGAGAAGATGCAGCCTCAGGTTCTGGTTAAAGACAAACAAGGAAAGACTCTTAAGAAATATTTTCTGCCATCCGGAGCTAATCTGGAAGTGAAAGATCAAGATGAAGTTTCTCCAGGAGATGTTTTGGCTAAGATACCTAGAGAGGTGGCCCGCACCAAAGATATTACAGGAGGATTGCCCCGGGCTGAAGAGCTTTTTGAGGCCCGAAAACCTAAATTACCCGCAGTTATCTCTGAGATTGATGGGGTGGTAAAATTTGGGGGTCTGACCCGAAATACTCGAAAGATTATTGTCCATAATGAACGCGGAGGAGAAAAAGAATACTTTATTCCCAAAGGAGCTCACTTGAGTGTCGGAGATGGAGAAAGAGTCAAAGCGGGGACAGCCTTGATGGACGGAGCTGTGAATCCTCATGATATACTGAAAGTCTTGGGAGAAAAAGAATTGGCCAAATATCTTGTTAGGGAACTTCAAGAAGTTTACAGGCTTCAAGGAGTGTCCATCAACGATAAACACATGGAAGTGATCATTCGGCAGATGATGCGGTGGGTCAAAGTGGAAGAAGTGGGAGACACGGACTTCCTTGTGGATGAGCAGGTAGATAAGTTTGTTTTTCAGGAAGAAAATGAAAAGATCATACAAAACGGAGGAAAACCGGCTAAGGCAAGACCTCTCCTTTTAGGAATAACCAAGAGTTCTTTAAGTACAGATAGTTTTATCGCTGCAGCTTCTTTTCAGGAAACTACGCGCATTTTGACTGAGGCGAGCCTTTACGGAAAAGTGGATCATTTGCGTCGATTGAAAGAAAATATCATTATGGGAAGGATAATCCCAGCTGGTACTGGATACAGGTTTTACCATGATGTGAAATTAGCGGAAGAAGAAAAAGAGAAAAAAGAAGAAGAAAAAAAAGAAAAAGAAGTTGATTTGACTCTGGGGAGCTAAGCCATTCTTACAGAATTTTTGTAATCCTCTCCTTTTTAGCAAAGAATTCCCCCCCCCTCTTCTATGGGTAAAAATGTCCCTCAAGTGTGAAGGAATAGGGGGTGGGGCCAAAAATTATTTTCCTGCAGATCTATCTTTACAAATATGTAAGGTTAGGCAGATTTATTCAGGATGGAGAAAGGGATATCCAGCTCGGATTTTCTTGACATTAAAGGTCTTTTTTGATACGATTTCATCGATTAATTTGGCTTTTCGATAAGAGTTTCGTTCCAAAAAAGAAAGCCTCAGGATAAAGGTAGTAACCATTAGAATAAATAGTTAGAAATCTCTCTAACTATTTTAATTACCTTGACATAAGTAGGGCTTTTTGCTATTATCCACCCACTTAATTTGAGGGTGTTCATTAGACTGAAAATAAATAGGAGGAAAAAAAAGTGCCAACGATCAATCAATTAGTAAGGAAAGGAAGAAAGAAGGAGAAATACAAAAGTAAATCTCCAGCTCTAGAAAGATGCCCTCAAAAAAGAGGTGTTTGCACTCGGGTCTTTACCACAACACCGAAGAAGCCTAATTCAGCTATGAGGAAGGTGGCCCGAATTCGCCTCACCAATAATATAGAAGTAACCAGTTATATACCGGGAGCAGGACATAATCTTCAGGAACACTCCATAGTGTTAATTCGTGGAGGAAGAGTCAAAGATTTGCCTGGAGTTCGGTACCATTTGGTGAGAGGCTCTCTGGATTGTGAGGGAGTCCAAGACCGGGCAAAGGGACGATCCAAATACGGAACTAAGAGACCTAAAGAAAAGAAAATCTCTAAATAAAGGAAAGCTGAATGCCTCGGAAAGGAAAAGTTAAGAAAAGAGAAATCAATCCAGATTCAATTTATAACAGCCGTCTTATCGCCAAATTCATCAATTATGTAATGGATGATGGAAAGAAAAATCTCGCTGAAAACATTGTCTACAGCGCCATGGATCAGGTGAAAAAGAAAGAAAAAGATGACCCTCTCAAACTGGTGGAGAAAGCTGTGCAAAACGTACGCCCGATGGTAGAGACCAAATCCAGAAGAGTGGGGGGAGCTACATACCAGGTACCTGTGGAAGTCCCGGAGAGACGATCTTTATCTTTAGCAGTAAGATGGATAGTGAAATACGCCCAGGGAAGACCCGGAAGAAAATTTACGAATAAACTGGCTTCAGAGATTGGAGATGCGGTTCATAACCGGGGTGGTTCTGTAAAGAAAAAAGAAGATGTGCATAGGATGGCAGAGGCTAACCGAGCCTTTGCTCATTATAAATGGTAGTCTTCTTTAAAAACGGTTTAACAAAAACCAAGATGGAGTTGAGATTTGGTACGAAGGAATCCTATAGACAAAGTCAGGAACATGGGCATAATGGCCCATATCGATGCAGGGAAGACGACTACCACAGAAAGAATCCTGTACTACACAGGTATCACCTATAAGATGGGGGAGGTAGATGAAGGTACAGCCGTTATGGATTGGATGGCGCAAGAGCAAGAGCGCGGTATCACCATAACCTCAGCTGCTACCTCCTGTTTCTGGAAAAATTGCCAAATCAACATTATTGATACCCCTGGACATGTAGATTTTACGGCTGAAGTGGAACGTTCATTGAGAGTTCTAGATGGGGCTGTTATCGTCCTCTGTGGAGTCGGGGGATTGGAAGCTCAGTCGGAGACAGTTTGGCGTCAAGCCGATGGGTATCAAATTCCCCGGATTGTGTACATCAATAAAATGGACAGAGTTGGGGTCAATCCAGAAAAGGCTATTCAGGAAATGAAAGACCAACTGGATACCAATCCCTTGGTCATCCAGATACCCTTGGGGAGAGAAGAAAATTTCAGGGGAGTCATAGATTTGGTGAGAATGAAAGAAATTGATTGGGGCGATAATCTACTGGGGACAAAATTCGAGGTTAGAGAGATTTCAGAAGAGAACAAAGAAGAAGCTTATAAAAAGAGAAATGAAATGCTTGAACAATTGAGTTACGCCGATGACCGGCTGATGGAAAAATATCTGGAAGAAGCTGAAATTTCTCCCCAGGAAATAAAGAGAGTTATCCGAAAAGGAACTGTTTCTCTGAAATTTGTCCCTGTGCTTTTAGGGGCATCTTTTAAAAATAAGGGAGTTCATCCTCTGATGGACGCTATAGTCGATTATTTGCCTTCTCCTGTGGAGGTTCCTCCCGTAAAAGGGTATCATCCTGAGAGCATGGAAGAAGAGACTCGAAGGGCTTCCGATGATGAACCTTTTTCTGGTTTGGTGTTTAAAATAATGAGTGATCCTTATGTGGGCTCTCTTGCTTTTTTGCGTGTTTATTCAGGAAAAGTAAAGGAGGGCTCGACTATCTATAATTCATCTCAAGGCAAAGAAGGACGAATTAGTCGGCTTTTGGAGATGCATTCCAATAAGAGAAAGGAAATTAAAGAAGCCTACGCTGGAGACATTGCAGCTATTGCCTCTATGAAAGAGATTTCTACAGGTGATACTCTTTGTACAAGAAACCATCCGCTTGTGTTTGGCTCTATTAAATTTCCTGAGCCAGTGGTTTCGGCTATCATAGAGCCGCGGTCACGAAGGGAACACCCCCGGTTGTCTGAAGCTCTTTCTAAGGTGAGCAGGGAAGATCCTTCATTTAAAGTCGCTCAGGATCCCTCTACTGGTCAGACTGTGGTTTATGGAATGGGAGAACTTCATCTGGAAATCATTATGGATCGGATGGAAAGAGAATACGGAGTCAAGGCCAATTTGGGGAAGCCTCAGGTGGCTTATAAAGAGACCATCACCAATTCCATCGAAGAGGAAGGAAAATACATACGTCAATCTGGAGGAAGAGGACAGTACGGTCATTGTCGAATCAGGATTGAGCCTTTAGGGAGGGGACAAGGTTTTGAATTTATTGATGAGATCAAAAAAGGAGTGATTCCCAAAGAATACATTCCCTATGTGGAAGCTGGGGTTAAAGAGGCTATGGAATCCGGGACCTTAGCCGGTTTTCCGGTCACAGATGTCAGAGTAAGATTGATTGACGGGTCCTATCATCCTGTGGATTCTTCTCCCATTGCTTTCAAAATCGCTGGATCCATAGCCTTTAAAAATGCCTCTTCAAAGGCCAATTCTACATTACTTGAGCCCGTGATGAGTTTGGTCGCCGTGGCTCCCAATGAATATTTTGGAGATATTGTGGGGGATATCACGGCGAGAAGAGGAAGAGTTGAACATGTGGATCTCAGAGGGGGCTCTCGGTACATTAAAGCTCTGGTTCCTTTGGCGGAGATGTTCGGCTATGCTACCACTCTTCGGACATTGACGCAAGGAAGAGGAGTGTTTACTATGGAGTTTTACCGGAATGAAGCTTTAGAGGCTCCGATTATGGAAGAAGTGATTGCTAGAATTGAAGGACGGAATACGGCTAATCGATAGAATCATAGGAATAATGAATTTAAAATAGGAGGTAAAAAGGAATGGCGAGGGCAAGGTTTGAGCGGAAGAAGCCGCATTTAAACATAGGGACGGTAGGGCATGTGGACCATGGGAAGACCACATTGACCTCGGCGATGACGAAGGTACTGAACAAATCGGTAGAGGGAGTGAGTTATGTAGAGTTTGACAAGATAGACAATGCTCCTGAGGAGAAGGAGAGAGGGTTGACCATTCAGATTGCGCACATAGAGTATGAGACAGCGAATCGGCATTATGCGCATATTGATTGTCCTGGGCATGCGGATTACATAAAGAACATGGTGACTGGGGCTGCCCAGATGGATGGGGCTGTTTTAGTGGTGGCAGCGGATGATGGACCGATGCCGCAGACACGGGAGCACATTTTGTTGGCGCGGCAGGTGAATGTTCCGGCGATAGTGGTATTTATCAACAAGGTAGATTTAGTGGATGATCCGGAGATACTGGATTTAGTGGAGTTAGAGGTACGGGAGTTATTGACGAAGTACGAATTTCCTGGGGACAAGATTCCGGTAGTGAAGGGGAGTGCGTTGAAGTCGATGGAGTCGGATGGGGATGCGGAGGCAGAGGTAAACAAGCCTGTGAAGGAGTTACTGGAGTCGATGGACAGCTACATACCGGAGCCGACAAGGGTAGTGGACAAGCCGTTTTTGATGCCCATTGAGGACATATTCACGATAAGCGGTCGAGGGACCGTGGTGACTGGCCGAGTGGAGCGAGGAAGGGTCAAGACAGGAGAGGAGGTAGAGCTTGTTGGGTTTGGAGAGACCAAGAAGAGGGTAGTGACCGGAGTGGAGATGTTTCGCAAGACGTTGGATGAAGGGGTAGCTGGAGACAATGTAGGAGTTTTATTGAGAGGGACAGATAAGGAAGAAGTTGAGAGAGGGATGGTATTGGCGAAGCCTGGATCGATCACGCCGCATCATCACTGCAGGGCAGAGGTGTATGCGTTGAAGAAAGAAGAAGGAGGGAGGCACACGCCGTTTTTCAGCGGATATCGGCCTCAGTTTTATTTTTCGACGACAGATGTGACAGGGACAGTGAAGTTGCCGCAGGGAGTTGAGATGGTGATGCCAGGGGACAATTCGAATTTAGAGATAGAGTTGATTGTGAATGTGGCGATGGAGAAGGGCCAGAAGTTTGCGATTCGAGAAGGAGGACGGACCGTCGGAGCCGGGACAGTGACTGAAATCATCGAGTGAGCGGAAAATAATATAGGGAGGAATGAATATATAAAATACTCTCGAATATGAGGAGAAGCGAGGGACATAAAAATGGATAAGATAAGAATTCGGCTGCAATCTTTTGATCATCGTTTATTGGATCAATCGGTAAAGGACATACTGGTGAAAGCAAAAAGAACAGGAGCTCAAGTCTCTGGGCCAGTACCTTTACCCACACGGATCCACAAATTCTGTGTTCTTCGTTCTCCAAATGTCAATAAAAGATCAAGAGAGCATTTCGAGATGCGAATACACAAAAGGCTAATGGATATCAGTGACTACAATAATGAGACCATCGAGGAACTGCAGAAATTGGATTTACCTGCTGGCATTGATGTGGAAATTCAGGCTTATGGTGCGGGAGGAGAATGACCATGGTGGAAGGATTGATTGGAAAAAAAGTCGGTATGACCCAAATATTTAGCGAAGATGGAAGTGTAGTTCCCGTCACGGTGATCAAAGCAGGTCCTTGTGCTGTGGTTCAGAAGAAAAGTGAAAAAAAAGAAGGTTATTCGGCAGTTCAATTGGCGTTTATGGAAGACAAGCTATCCAAAAAGATATCTAAGCCTTTAAAAGGTCATTTAGATAAAGCCGGGGTCTCTTCTTCCAGGATATTAAGAGAGTTTCAATTTGACGATTCAAGTGAAGTCCAACCGGGATCTCAATTATTTGTCGATATTTTTCAGGAGGGAGAAAAGGTGGATGTTATCGGGACCAGCAAAGGAAAGGGATTTGCCGGAGTTATGAGACGGTGGGGATTTCATGGTGGAAAATCCACTCATGGTTCCAGGACTTACAGAAAACCAGGAGCCATTGGAGCTTCAGCCACTCCTGCGAAGGTCATTAAAGGGAGAAAACTCCCTGGTCAAATGGGTCATCAAAGAGTTAAAAATAAAAATTTGCAAGTTGTGGAAACGGATAAAGATAATAATTTCCTTCTGGTCAAAGGAAGTATTCCGGGTGCTAAGGGAGATTATGTGATGATTAAAAAGGCTTATTTCAGGCCTGAAAAGAAATCTAGGAAAGAATAAAAATGGAAAAAGTTCAGATGTACAACCCAACTGGAAAAAAAATAAAGGATATCAATGCCCCCAAGGAGGTTCTTTCCTATCCCTACAAGCAGCATCTGATTTATGAAGCTCTGGTGAATTTTCAGACCAATCAGAGGAGAGGAACAGCCTCAACCAAGGCCAGAGGGGAGGTCCGAGGAGGAGGACAAAAACCTTGGAGACAAAAAGGCACTGGAAGAGCCAGAACTGGAAGTATTCGCTCCCCCATATTTAAGGGGGGAGGGATTACTTTTGGTCCCAAACCCAAGGATTATTCTTACAGAATCCCCAAGAAAGCTAAACGGAACGCTTTGAAGTCAGCTTTATCCAAGAAATTTGCAGATAAAAATCTGTTTGTTGTGGATAAATTGACATTGGATAAGCCCAAAACCAAAAACGGGATTAAAATTTTGGAGGCTTTAAAGGTAGAGTCAGCTTTAATTGTGGATACTCATGAGAACAAAAATCTCTTCCTATCCTTAAGAAATGTTCCTAAGGTTAAAACCATTGATTACAATCAACTCAATTTGTATGATGTTTTACGATATAAGTGGCTGATTTTGAGTGAGAATGCTTTTGGTTTATTGATGGAGAAATTGAAATGAGTAGAGATCAATATCAAACCATTTTAAGGCCTATGATCACAGAAAAAAGCACCTGGCTGAAGGAAAAAAATAGGGAAATGTGTTTTGAAGTAGATCCCCGAGCCAATAAATTAGAGATCAAGGAAGCCGTGGAACGTTTGTTCCAGGTAAAAGTGGATCGGGTACGTACCGTGAAGAAAAGAGGAAAAAGGAGAAGAGTGGGACGCAGCGAAGGATGGACTAAGAATTGGGTTAAAGCCTACGTAAAACTCAAAGAAGGCGAAAAAATGGTTGAATACTTTGAGGCGGTGTAAAAATGGGAATAAAGACTTACAGACCTACGACATCAAGCCTGCGGCAGAGGTCTGCATTAGATTTTGAAGAAATAAACACAGACAATCCATACAAACCTTTGGTCAAACCTCTAAAAAAATTTGGGGGGAGAAATTCCCGGGGCCATATCAGTATCCGTTATCATGGTGGTGGGCACAAAAGACAGTACCGAATGATAGATTTCCAACGGGATAAATTTGATATACCTGGAGAAGTGGAAACTATTGAATATGATCCCAATCGTTCAGCATTCATTTCTTTAGTGAAATATAAAGACGGAGAAAGGCGTTATATCTTGACTCCCAAAAAATTAAATATAGGGGAAAGAGTGGTTTCTTCCAATAATCAAGTAGATATTCTTCCTGGTAATTCCATGCCCCTTCGGTACATTCCAGTGGGGACTCTTGTGCATAATGTAGAATTGAGAAAGGGAAAAGGAGGGCAGATGGCTAAGTCAGCAGGAGCGGGAGCACAGATCTTGGCTAAAGAAGGAAAATATGCGCATGTTCGCCTTCCTTCATCGGAAATTAGATTTGTTCATCTCGATTGCAGAGCTACCATTGGAAGAGTCAGCAATGTGAACCATCAGAATATTATGGGAGGAAAAGCAGGACGGAGTCGTTGGAAGAGAAGAAGGCCCCATGTTCGAGGTTCAGCCATGAATCCCATTGATCATCCTCATGGCGGTGGTGAAGGAAGAGCCAAAGGAGGACGGAATCCTGTGTCTCCTTGGGGAAAGCCGACCAAAGGATACAAAACAAGAAAGAATAAGCGAACTCAACCCTACATTGTAAGAAGAAGGAGTAAATAATCATGGGCAGGTCTTTGAAAAAGGGTCCGTATATAGAAGAGAAACTTCTGAGAAAAGTTGAATCTGTGGGCAAAGCGACGAAAGGGAAGAAACAAGTGATAAAGACCTGGTCACGCCGGTCTATGGTGATACCAGAAATGGTAGGTCTAACTATCGCTGTCCATAATGGAAGAAAATTTATCCCCGTTTTTATAACTGAAAACATGGTGGGGCACAAATTAGGAGAATTTGCTCCCACTCGAACATTTAAAGGTCATACAACGAAAACAGCTCGAACGATAAGGATAAGAAAATAAAATGAAGGAACAAAACTATTTATCCAAAGCTTCGGCTAAGTACGTAAGGGTTTCACCTAGGAAATGTCGTTTAGTTGCCGACCTGATAAGGGAACGGTATGTGGGCGAAGCTTTGACCATTCTCAACTTTTCCAAAAGAAAGAGAGCCAGTTCCATTGTAGAGAAAGCTCTCCGTTCTGCCATCGCCAACGCTCAACAAAAGAAATCCGATGTGGATGTAGATAACCTGTTTGTTTCCAAAATATTTGTCGATGAAGGCCCCCAAATGAAAAGGTTCCGGGCTGCCCCTATGGGACGAGCTGTTCGAATTTTAAAAAGAACCAGTCATGTCAATATTTATTTAGAAGAGAAGAAAGGGAGTTAAAAAGTGGGACAAAAGACTCATCCTCATGGTTTTAGATTGGGATTTAACAAACAATGGAGTTCTCGTTGGTTTTCTAAAGGAGACGAATACAGCCAACTGATTCACGAAGACTTGAAGATGAAAAAGATGATAAAGGAAAGGTATCGTCATGCAGGTATATCTGAAGTGGCCGTCGAAAGAGTCGGACCCAAAATACGAGTTCTCATATTCACTGCTCGACCCGGGATTGTGATTGGTCGGGGTGGAAAAGAAATTGAAAATCTCAAAAAAAGTGTGCAAGAAGTAGCAGATAAGGAAATCTTTATCGATATACGGGAAGTGGATAAACCTGAATTGGATGCTTTACTGGTAGCAGAGGGAATTGCGGTCCAGTTGGAAAAAAGAATTTCTTACCGGAGAGCCATGAGGAGATCGGTGGATATGTCCTTGAAGATGGGAGCAAAGGGTGTCAAAGTGATGTGTTCAGGAAGACTAGGAGGTATTGAGATAGCTCGAACCGAATGGTATTTAAGAGGACAGCTTCCTCTTCAAACTTTAAGAGCGGATATAGATTACGGATTTACCGAGGCTTTTACCAATTATGGACAAATAGGTGTGAAAGTTTGGATATATAGAGGGGATGTGGATAAAGCCAAAATGACTTCTCAAACTACAGAGGTGGAGGAGGTTTAACCATGTTAATGCCCGGCAAAGTTAAATACCGCAAACTCCAGAGAGGTCGTATGAAAGGGACCGCCCAAAGAGGAGCCAGCCTGGAGCATGGAGAATACGGAATACAAGCCTTGGAACCGCACTGGCTTACAGCGAGGCAGATTGAAGCCGGACGTATCACCATAACCCGATGTGTGAAAAGGAAAGGCAAACTTTGGGTCAGAGTGTTTCCATGGAAGCCAGTGAGCAAAAAGCCTACTGAAGTGAGGATGGGAAAAGGAAAGGGAGAACCCGAATTCTGGGTGGATGTGGTGAAACCTGGCAGAGTGATTTATGAATTAGAAGGAGTGACCATCAGTGAAGCCAAGGAAGCTATGAGACGGGCAGCTCATAAACTCCCTATTAAAACAAGATTTATTTCTCGAGAAGGCAGGAGTCTTAAATGAAAGCCAGAGAATTTCGAGAGAAGTCCAAGGAAGAATTGATCAATCAAGAAGAAGAACTGAAAGATCAACTTTTCAAGCTGAAGTTTCAGCATTCCTTGGGCCAGTTGGAAAATCCCATGAAACTAAAAAATATAAAGCGGGATATTGCCAAGATAAAGACAATCTTGAAAGAAGAGAGAGGAATAGGATAAGATGGATAAACCTCAGAGAAGGCAGAAGGCCAAAATAGGGACAGTTATTGGAAAAAAAATGAGAAAGACTGTTTCTGTAACGGTAGAACGTCCGGTCAAGCATCCGTTGTATAAAAAATACCTTCGGAAAAGGAAAAAATTCCTCGCTCATGATGAGTATGAGAAATGCAAAATTGGGGATAAAGTTAAAATAGTGGAGACGAGACCGTTGAGCAAAAGAAAAAAATGGAGAGTTCAACAAATCGTAGGATTAACCCAAAGCGAGGAGAAAAAAATAAATTGAGGTTAAAAGGGAATGATACAAGCACAGACAATGCTTAAGGTAGCCGATAACTCTGGAGCACGACGAATTCTTTGCATCGCGCCTTTAGGAGGAGGAGTTGGGAAAAATGCCTCTCTTGGTGATGTGATTTCAGCTTCAGTGAAAGAAACAGTCCCGGAAAGCAGACTTCCCAAAGGTGAGATGGTCAAAGCAGTGATTGTCCGGACCAGAAAAGAGAGTCGCCGAAAAGATGGGTCTTATATCCGGTTTGACGATAACGCTGCTGTGATTATCGACAATCTGAATGAGCCGGTAGGGACCAGAGTTTTTGGTCCAGTGGCCCGGGAATTGAGGGAAAAAAAATTTATGCGAATAGTCTCTCTGGCTCCGGAGGTGTTGTGATGGGACAGATAAATATTCGCAAAGATGATTTAGTTATGGTGATCAGTGGAAAGGATAAGGGAAAAACAGGAAAGGTTTTAAAAGTCTTTCCAAACAAGAAAAGAGCTATTGTGGAAAAGGTTAATTTTGCAAAAGAATTCCTTCGTCAAGATCAAAGTCGAAATGTTCAGGGAGGGATAATGGAAAAGGAAGCTCCCATTCATTTAAGCAACCTGGAACTTTACTGTTCTCAGTGCGGAAGAGGAGTAAAAGAGAAAAAAGAAAAGTTGGAAGATGGGAACAAAATCAGAATTTGTTCGAAATGCAAAACGAGCTTAGAGCGCCAGAAATGAGGTGAAAAATGAGTCGGTTATTAGATAGATACAGGAAAGAGATGATTCCCCAACTCCAAAAGGAATTTTCAATAGATAACCCGATGGCTGTTCCCCGGCTTGATAAAATAGTGATCAACATGGGGGTAGGAGATGCCATTCATAATATTAAAGAATTGGATACAGCCAAAAAAGAATTGAGTCTCATCACGGGGCAATGGCCCACTATCAAGCGAGCTAAAAAGTCCATATCCGCTTTCAAACTTCGCAAAGGCCAGGCTATTGCTTGTAGTGTGACATTGAGAAGGAGTCGAATGTACGAATTTTTGGACCGATTGTTTAATGTGGTGCTTCCCCGGGTGAGAGACTTTAGGGGTTTGAATCCTGGTTCCTTTGATGGGAATGGAAATTATACTCTGGGAATGAAGGATCAATTGGTTTTCCCAGAAATTGATTATACAAAAGTAGAAAAGTCACGGGGCATGAATATCACCATTGTCACCACGGCTCAGGATGATAAACAAGGTTATTCTTTATTAAAAAAACTGGGAATGCCTTTTAGTGAGGAGGCATAAGGAAGACAAATGGCAAGAAAAGCATCTATGGCAAAATTGACAAAAAGACCAAAATACAAAACAAGGATAAAAAGGCGATGTCGGATATGCGGTCGGTCCAAAGGATATATCCGAAAGTTCGATATGTGCCGATTGTGTTTCCGTGACCTGGCTCTGAAAGGTGAAATACCAGGAGTTGTGAAATCTTCGTGGTAAATTAAAGGAGAGGATGACCATGACAGACCCGATTGCCGATATGTTAACAAGGATAAGAAACGCAAAAAGAGTGAAAAAGAGAGAAGTCAATATCCCCTCATCCCGGATGAAGGTAGAGATAGCCAAAATCATGAAGGAAGAAGGATACATCAACAATTTCAAAGTAGTCGATGACAACAAACAGGGAATTCTAGATATATATCTCAAATATTCAGAGGACAATGAGAGTGTGATCAAAGGAATGGAAAAGGTGAGTAAACCGGGTCGCCGTATTTACCGAGATAAAGAGAATATTCCTGAGGTTCTTGGAGGTCTGGGAATTGTGGTGGTTTCCACATCCCAGGGAATATTCACCGGAGAGAAATGTAGAGAAAAGGGCATTGGAGGCGAGATTCTTTGCTATATCTGGTGAATCCAGAGAGAAAAGGAGTGGAAAAATGTCAAGAATAGGGAAATTGCCGGTGCCATTACCAGAAGGAGTCAAAGTAAACATTCAAAAAGGTAAGCTTGAATTCGAAGGCCCTAAAGGAAAAATGACCTCTCCTTTACTCCCGGGGATTAAGGCAGAACAACAAGACAATCAAATTTTATTAAAAAAAGAGGAGGATTCAGCACAGCTCCGTTCTTATCAAGGGTTGTGTCGGACTTTAGCCTTTAATGCCGTGACAGGAATTACTAAAGGTTTTTCCCAACAGTTGGAGATTGTAGGGGTGGGTTATCGAGCGAAGCTTCAAGATAAGAAATTGGAGTTAAGTTTGGGATACTCAAGACCCATAGTTTATGATATCCCGGAAGATATAGAAATTGTTGTGGAAAAGCCAACTTTGATTACAGTTAAAGGCAAAGATAAACAAAGGGTCGGAGAAGTGGCACAGAAAATCCGAAGTTTCCGGAAACCGGAACCTTACAAATTGAAGGGAATCCGGTATGTAGGTGAGCATTTGATTAAAAAAGAACGAAAGGCAGGAGTAGGCGGTGTCTAAAATAAAAGCAAAAAAAGAAAGAAAGGACCGAAAAAGAGGGAGAATTCGGAAAAAGGTTATGGGCTCTTCCGAAGCGCCCAGAGTATTTGTGTTTAAAAGCAATCGTTACATCTATACCCAGGCTATCGATGATGAACAGGGAGTGGTTTTAACTTCTGCTTCCACTTTGGAAAAGGAATTTCGAGAAAAAAATCAAAATACAAAAAATACCGAAGCCTCTAAAATATTGGGGCAGCTTTTAGCTCAAAGATTAAAACAAAAAAAGATACAAAATGTGGTTTTTGATCGAGGTTATTATTCCTATCATGGAAGGGTGAAAGCCCTCGCCGAATCCATGAGAAAGGAAGGACTTAGCTTCTAAACCATAAGGATTGGATAAGGAGAGATAAGATTGGCTGACCAAGAACAGGAAAAGGAAGAAGTCGAAGAAAAGGAAATTGAATTAAAAGATCAAGTCATCTCTATCCGTAGAGTGATGAAGGTGGTTAAGGGAGGAAAAAATTTGAGTTTTTCTGCCCTGGTCGCTGTAGGCAATGAGAATGGATTGGTGGGTATTGGCAAAGGAAAAGCTCGAGAAGTTCCTCCCGCTATAGCCAAAGGCGTTCAAGCAGCTAAGAAAAATTTGATCCGAGTTCCTCTAAAGGGAACCACAATTCCTCATTTTATCCATGGAGTTCATGGAGGAGGATCAGTGGTGTTGAGGCCTGCTTCCAAAGGAACAGGAGTGATTGCCGGAGGGGCGGTACGGATCATTATGGAATTAGCTGGAATTCAAGACATCTTAACAAAATCACTTCGGAACAATAATCCACTCAGCGTGGCCAATGCCACTATGGAAGCGTTAAAAAATCTTCAAAATCCTGAAGAAGTTCGCCAAAAAAGAGGGAAATTAGAGGAGTAAAATGGCCGTCCAAGAAGAAAAATCAAAAAAGAGAACCCCCAAAATTTCAAAAGAGAAGAAAAAATCCTCTTCCACCCAGTTAAACATCAAGTTAGTTCGAAGTCTGGTAGGACGACCTCGGAAACATAGAGAAGTAGTTAAAGGGCTGGGGTTAAAAAAACTCAATTCCGAGGTGACTTTAGAAGATTGTCCCGAGGTGAGAGGAATGATCAATAAAGTTCGCTATCTCATTAAAGTGGAGGCAATGAAGAAAAAATGAATCTAGAAAACCTTCGTCCAAACAAGAAATCACGAAAGAACAAGAAACGAGTGGGAAGAGGGGCCGGTTGTGGTTATGATAAAACCTGCGGCCGAGGAACCAAAGGCCAGAAATCCATTTCTGGATACTCCCGAAAACCCAATTTTGAAGGAGGGCAAATGCCCCTCCAGCGGAGAGTCCCCAAAAGAGGGTTCACCAATATTTTTAAAAAAGAATACAGTGAGGTGAATTTGGATCGCTTGAATAAGATACAAAAGGATGAAATCAAAGTGGAAGATTTGGTTGAAGCTGGAATCCTCAAAAGTCCAAGGAAACGGGTTAAAATTTTGGGGCAGGGCCAACTAAACTCCGCCAAAACAATCCATGCCCATCGAATTTCAAAATCTGCTCAAAAGAAAGTTGAAGAGTCGGGGGGTAAGGTTATCTTAATCGAGAATTAGACATGTTTAACATTATTAGAAATATTTTCAGTATTCCAGATTTGAGGAAGAGGATCATTTTTACTCTTCTTCTTCTAGCCGTTTTCCGTGTAGGGGCTCAAATTCCCAATCCGGGTATAAGCGGACCCGCTCTGGAAGAATTCTGGGAGATGCAGAAGGGCACCATTTTAGGGTTTGTGGATCTCTTTTCCGGTCGAAATATGTCCCGAATGACTATTTTTGCTTTGGGGATCATGCCCTATATCAGTGCTTCTATCATTCTTCAGCTTCTTCAAGTGGTTTGGCCTTATCTTGAAAGACTCTCTAAAGAAGGAGAGTTGGGAAGGAAAAAAATCACTCAGTATACCCGGTATGGCACTCTTATCATCTGCATCATTCAGTCTTCGGGGATCAGTATCTTTTTGGAAAATCTTACCAGTCCGAGTGGATCTCCTATCGTGCCCAATCCAGGTTGGGGATTTCGGTTTATGACTGTATTGACCCTAACCACAGGAACTATTTTCATTATGTGGCTGGGAGAACAGATTTCAGAACGAGGTATTGGCAATGGAATTTCTCTCATCATTTTTGCAGGAATTGTTGTCAGTTTGCCTCGAGGGATTCAGAATATTATTTCAAGGGTGAGAACAGGAGATATGGATCCGTTGCGGATGATTTTTCTTATAATACTGATGCTGGGAGTGGTGGCTTTCATCGTTTTTGTGGAAAGAGGCCAAAGGAGAATCCCTGTTTCTTATGCCAAGAGAGTAATCGGACGGAAAATTTATGGGGGGCAGAGCACTCATCTTCCGTTGAGAGTTAACACAGGAGGGGTAATCCCCATTATTTTTGCCGCTTCGGTGATCACTATCCCTTCCACCGTAGCTCAGTTAATCAAAATTCCCTTTGTTCAAAATCTGGCCCGGCAGTTCGCCCCGGGGATGCCTTTATATATACTGCTTTATGTGGCTGCGATCATTTTTTTCACTTATTTTTATGTGTCTATCATTTTCAACCCTGCCGATGTCGCTGATAATTTAAAGAAGTACGGCGGGTTTATTCCAGGGATACGGCCGGGCAAAAATACAGCTGATTTTATCGACGGAGTTCTTTCTCGAATCACCCTCGTTGGAGCTGTGTATTTAGCTGCTGTCGCTACACTGCCCACGTTTCTTATGACCGGGTTTAAAGTTCATACGATTCCTTTGATCGGAGGATTTTTAGAGCGAAATTTACCGACGTGGTTCACTCAAGGAATGAATATAGACTTTTATTTTGGGGGAACTTCTCTCCTGATTGTGGTTGGTGTGGCCATGGATACACTCCAGCAGATCGAGGCTCAACTGGTAATGCGGCACTATGATGGATTCATGCGCCGAGGACGTTTGAGAGGAAGAAGAGGATGAGGATTATTTTGATGGGCCCTCCTGGAAGCGGTAAAGGAACCCAGGCCAGCAGAGTGGAAGAGAGATATGGGTTTCCTGTTATTTCTACAGGAAATCTTATTCGGAGAGAAGTTCAAGAGGGTTCGGAGTTAGGAAAAAAGGCTCGAAACTCCATGAACGCAGGCCGGTTGGTGAATGATCAGGTAGTTCTGGAGATCCTGAAAAAGAGGATTTTTTCTACTGATTGTAAAAAAGGGTATGTGTTGGATGGATTCCCCCGGAATATGAATCAGGCTAAGAAATTAGAAGAAATTCATCCTGGTCATAAAGAAGTGGTTTTAGGTCTCCATGTTTCGGATGAGACTGTAGTCCAACTTCTGGGAGCCCGGAGGATATGCCCCAAGGATGGATCCGTTTATAATCTCTATACTTCCAGCCCCCTCAAGGATAGGAAATGCGATATATGTGGGGAAGAACTTGTCCAGAGAAAGGACGATAAGCCTCAGGTGGTACGGGAACGTTTGAAAGTGTATCATGAAAAGATAGAAACTCTCATCAACTACTACAAAAACAAAGGAATTTATTATAAAATAAATGGAGAAAAAGATATCAAGGATGTTTCTAAAGATATATTTTCCGTTTTAGATAAAGAATTATCCAAAATTAAAAAGTTTGAAATGACCTCATGATTGTCTATAAGAGTGAAGAAGAAATGCAGGGAATAAGAAAGAGCAATCAGATTGTCGCAAAAATATTATCAGAATTAAGAAACATGGTGAAATCAGGGATTAAAACAAAAGAGTTAGATGAATATGCGGAAATGAGATGTAAAGAAATGAATGCAGTTCCTGCATTTAAAGGTTATAGAGGATTCCCGTGTGCCTTGTGTACTTCTGTCAATGAAGAAATTGTCCATGGGATTCCATCATCCCGCAAACTGAAAGAAGGCGATATCATCAGCCTTGATTTTGGGGTTAAATATGAAGGATTTTTCGGGGATGCGGCAGTGACTTATTCTGTAGGAAAAATTCCTTCTCCTGCTCAGAAGATTATAAAAGTGGTTAAGGAATCTTTATTCAGAGGTATCGAGCAAGCGAAAAACGGAAACAGGATATCCGATATTTCTCATGCTGTTCAGAGTTATGTGGAATCAAAAGGGTATTCGGTAATCCGAAATTTTGTAGGTCATGGGATTGGCTTTTCACTCCATGAAGAGCCTCAAGTCCCTAATTTTGGGATGCCCGGACGAGGTCCTAAAATAAAAACAGGGATGGTTGTGGCCATTGAGCCGATGATTGCTGGGGGAGATTGGAGTGTGGAAATATTAGAGGATGGTTGGACAGCCATTACCAGAGACAGAGGTCTTTCGGCTCATTATGAGCACACCATTGCTGTCACCAGTACCGGAACTAAGATTTTGAGTTTATTGGATAAACCAGGAAAGGCTGTATCAGAGGAGTCTTTTTATGCCTAAGAAAGATGTTATGGAAGTAGAAGGAACTGTGATCGAAACTCTTCCCAATGCAATGTTTCGAGTGGAAATTGCCAATAAGCATCGGATCTTAGCTCATATTTCCGGGAAAATGAGGAAATATTTTATCCGTATTTTACCCGGAGACAAAGTATTGGTCGAACTTTCTCCCTATGATTTAACCAAGGGAAGAATTGTCTACAGGTATAAGTAATAGAGGAAAGAGGTGAGAAGATGAAAGTCAGATCATCGGTTAAAAGGATGTGTCGAAATTGTCGACTCATCCGAAGAAAAGGAAACCTCAGGGTTATCTGTTCAAACCCTAAACATAAACAAAGGCAAGGATAAGAGAGGTTAATATGGCAAGGATAGCTGGAGTCAACATTCCATCAGAAAAAAGAGTTGAAATTGGTTTGACCTATATTTTTGGTATCGGCCGTTCCAAATCAAACAAGATTCTAGACGAGGCCAAGGTTGAGAAAGATAAAAAGGTTAAGGATTTGAATGATGATGAAATCAACAAAATCAGACAAACTATTGAGAAGAAAGAAAAAGTCGAAGGAGACCTGAGAAAAGAAATTTCCATGAATATAAAGAGGTTGATGGAAATAGGTTCTTATAGAGGGTTGAGGCATAAAAGAAAATTACCTGTGAGAGGACAAAAAACTCAGAATAATGCTCGAAACCGGAAGGGTCCACGGGGGCAAACCATAAAAAGGACGAAAAGATAAAGGGAATACAGGAGAGTTAAATGCCTAGACCAAAGAGAAGAACCAAGAAGAAGAAAGTTAGGAAAGAAATAGGTTTTGGGGTGGCTTACATACAGTCTACTTTTAACAACACTCTGATAACCATTTCTGACCAAAAAGGAAATACAATTTGCTGGGCTAATTCAGGCTCAGCTGGCTTCAAGGGAGCACGGAAAGGAACACCGTTTGCGGCTCAAATGGCAGCCAAAGATGCAGCCAAAAGGGCTAAAGATTTTGGAGTCAGGTATGTGGATGTCAGGGTAAAAGGTCCTGGAGCGGGAAGGGAATCGGCTATTCGGTCTCTGCAATCATCCGGAGTGGAGATAAAATCAATCCGAGATATCACTCCCATTCCTCACAATGGCTGCCGAGTCAGGAAAAGAAGAAGAGTTTAACCACTGAGTATATAAAGGAGAGAAAATGGCGAGAAAGCAAGAATCTGTATGCCGCTTATGCAGAGTGGAAAGGACTAAACTCTTTCTGAAAGGGTCCAAATGTTTAAGTGATAAATGTCCAGTGGAACGGAGATCCTATCCTCCTGGAGAACATGGAAGGAGACGGCGGAGGATTCTCGGATATGGGATTCAGATAAGAGAAAAACAGAAATTAAAAAGATATTATAGTATGACCGAAAAGCAATTTCGATTGTTCTTTAAAAGAGCAGAAAAGAGAAAGGGAGTGACGGGTGAAATTCTTCTTTCCCAGCTGGAGCGAAGACTGGATAATGTGTTGTTTTTGGCGGGATTCTCCCGTTCGCGAGGAGATGCTGTCCAGCTCATTAATCATGGACATGTGGTAAAAAATGGACGAAAAGCCTCTGTTCCTTCGATGTTAGTGGATAAAGACGATGTGATTTCATTTAAAGAATCCGCGAAAAACAAAAGCGGTGTTCAGGATGCTATGGAATTGAATGAGAACAAAGCTGTGCCTGGTTGGCTTGATGTGGACAGAGAAAATATGAAGATCACTGTGGTTTCCTATCCTGCCCGAAAAGATATCCCCATTCCTGTGGAAGAACATTTGGTGGTAGAGCTTTATTCCCGATAATTTAAGTTTTGGAATTGGTTATGAATCGAGATCGCAAAGGAGGAAGCATGATCGAAACGGGATTTCAAAGACCCAGATATCTAGAGTGCGATTATGAAAGTTTAACCCAGACATATGGCAAATTTTCCGCCCAACCTTTTGAGAGAGGTTACGGTGTGACTATTGGAAATGCTCTGAGAAGAGTGCTTATTTCTTCTATCACCGGAGCAGCCATAACCAATCTCCGGATAGAGGGAGTTCTGCATGAATTTTCCCATATTCCCGGTGTTGTTGAAGATGTAACAAATGTTATTCTGAACTTGAAGGGCATTCCTTTGAAGCTTCATGGGGATGAGTCTAAAAGAATGGCCTTAAATGTACAAGGTCCCGTGGAAGCTAAATCCTCAAATATTGTTCATGATTCGGATATTGAAATTCTTAAGGATAACGTCCATATCGCTTCTTTAGATAAAGACGGGAAGTTGAATATAGAGATGATTGTCCGCAACCAAAGAGGATATGTGCCTGCAGATCAAAACTATGATCAAAACTTGAGTGTGGATTATATCCCTCTGGATTCTTCTCATTCTCCTATCATTAAAGTGAATTATAAAGTGGAACCAGCCCGGGTGGGAGAGAGGATTGATTATGAAAATTTGATTATGGAAGTCTGGACCACGGGGGCGGTTCTTCCCCAGGATGCCTTATCCCAAGCTGCAAAAATATTGAGAGATCACTTGCTTATTTTCCTCAACATCGTAGATAAGCCAGTGGAAACAGAACCAGCTCCTCAAAAAAAAGAAATTCCCTATTTTTCTAAGATAGACATTCTATCTAAAACCATCGATCATCTGGAGCTTTCGGTCCGTTCCAATAATTGTTTGAAATCCGCAGGTATCAATAAGATTTATGAATTAGTCCAGAAATCAGAGGAAGAGCTGTTAAAAACCAAAAATTTTGGAAGAAAATCTTTAGCTGAGATCAAAGAAAACCTTAAGCAATTAGATTTGGGTTTAAACCTCGATCTTCACCCTAAGTTGTTAGAAAAAATTAAAAAAGGTGAAAAGGAAGAAGAGGAAGAAGAGGAAGAAGGAGAGAGTGAAGAATGAGGCATTTGGTCAAAGGAAAAAAATTAAGACGAGATACGGCTCACCGGAAGGCATTGCTTCGCAATTTGGTCACTTCATTCCTGGAAAAGGAAAGGATTAGGACTACTCTGGCAAAGGCTAAAGCCACAAGACCGGTGGCTGAAAAAATTATCACTTTAGGGAAAGAAGACAGTTTGCATGCACGACGTCGTGCCTTTCAATTTGTGTATAAAAAAGATGTGGTGAGAAAACTTTTCGAAGACCTTGGTCCTCGTTTTAGGGAGAGGCCTGGAGGATACACCCGAATTGTGAAAATCGGACCTCGATTTGGAGATGGGTCAGAGATGGCCATCTTGGAAATGGTAGGGACTGAATTTAAGTCTGAAGAAAAGCAGAAAGAAAAGAAGAAAAAGTCTACCTCTCCGAAATCCAAGAAATAAATTCGAATGGACTGAGACGCCCCCTTACTCATTCAGATAAGGGGAGGGAAATTCCTCTTATTCATCCTCATTATTCGGAGAAATCACCCAAAGCTGTTGTCCGGGATAAATTTTGGATCGAGTGCTCAATCCATTGATGCTCAGGAAGGTGTTGAGGCTCATCCCAAATTCCCGGGAAATATCGAATGGAGTATCTCCCCGTTTCACTGTATAAACAGAAGCTCCTTGAGGCTTTCCGGATTGAATCACTAGCTTTTGTCCGATCCGAAGAATATTGCTGTCAAGATTATTTTGATTTTTTATTTTTTGAACCGTTGTTTTAAAGTCCCGAGCTATTCGGTATAGGGAATCTCCTTTTTGAACTACATAAACCAACTTGTCCTTATCTTTATTGAGGCTTAAAGAACGGGAATATCTGGAGCTTCTTTTTTTATTCCCGGGTACTTTAAGTTTTTGACCCGGACGGATTAGGTAATTTCCGTGTAAGTGGTTCAGCCGGGCGATGGAAGAGATTGAAGTGCCATACCGGTCAGCAATTTCAGAGACGGTATCTCCCTTCTTGACGTAATAAATGAAATAGGAGGCTTCGGGAGGGACCCAACGGGGGAGTGAATCGATTTTAGCCAGGGTTTTCCTTCCGTAATCGGGAGGGACTTTTAACAAATATTCGTTTTTGGGAGTGGCATTATGACGAAGTTCTGGATTGAGTGAGGAGAGTTTATCTTTAGGCAATCCCAGCGCTCGGGATAATGAGGAAAGTTTGACAGGACGGTTGATTTTAACTGTCTCGTATTTAAGAGGGGGAGCTGGTTTTGGGAGATTGAAATTGTATTTTTCAGGGTTTTTGACAATGCATAAAGTGGCGATAAAACGGGGAACGAAGCGGGCTGTTTCTCTAGGAAGCATGGTGAAGAGATCCCAAAAGTTATCCAGGTATTTGATGCGTTGGGCCCGAATTACTCGCTGGACCCGCATTTCTCCACAGTTATATGCCGCAAGAGCTGTGGTCCAGTCTCCGAACATTGAATGAAGTTCTTTGAAATATTTGATTGCGGCTTCAGTGGCTTTTTCAGGGTCCATCCGTTCGTCGATCCATTGATTTCTTTTGAGTCCATACCTGTAGCCTGTGGAAGCGATGAACTGCCATAATCCTAAGGCTCGAGCTCGAGAATAAGCTTTAACTTTAAAGAAGCTTTCAATAAGGGGAATCCAGGAAAATTCTTGAGGAAGTCCTGCCTTTCGTAATTTGTCACAAATCATGGGCCTATAACGGCCTGAGCGTTTGTAGGCAGCTTTGAAATATTTTTTCTCTCGAGTCTGGAAGATTTTGATTTCCTGCTTCACATATTTGTTTTCCACAATAGGGATGCTTCCATGATTTTCCCCTACAGCTGTGAGCCGGGAAGCATAGATTTCCTGAATTCTTCGAGCTATCAACAGCCTTAAATCGTTTTTTTCTTTGTTTAAAGGGGAATCTTGGGGAAGATCCAGTTTGAGGATGAGGCTGTAGGCTTCGTCGAGAGCTGCTAAAGCTGTATCAATGTCGGATTCTTCCCAGGCAACCTTGGCATCTTGGTAGACATAAAGAGCTTCTTCAAGTAATTTTTCAGGATCTTTGGATTCCGGAGGATTCTTTTCTTTTTTTGGGGAAGTAGGTTTTTTTTCGCTATTTTTCTTTGGAGCAGTGGGAGGTTTCTCCTGGTCTTTATTTTGAGTTGGAGATTTTTCTGGAGAAGGGGAAGTTTCTCTGGTTATTTTGGGAGGTTTTTGATGGGAAGAACAATTCCATAAAAAAATTAATGAAATCACTACTGTAAATGCAAATTTCTTGTATCTCATTTTGCGCATTGATTTTTCATATTACAGAGGATAACGCCCAGAGTCAATGATTTTTGTGAAAAAGGAAGCCTCTTTTTTTCCGTGGTGAATAATATTTTTTAAGAGTAATAGGAGGAAGTTCAGGCTCTTTTTTGGTGCCAATTCCATGCTGTTTGTATAATTGTGTGGATATCGGAATAGCGGGGGTTCCAGGAGAGAAGGTTTTTGGCTTTGGCGTTGGAGGCTAACAGAACAGGAACATCCCCCTTTCTTTGGGGTTTTTTCCGGAAATGAACTTTTTCTCCGGTGACTTGTTCCGCTTTTTTAATAATGTCCAAGACAGAATATCCTTTATTGGCGCCTAAATTGATGAATTCGCTATGGGGATGAGTGAACATCCTTTTGAGAGCAGAGAGATGAGCCTTAGCCAGATCAGTGACATGGATGTAATCACGAATAGCGGTGCCGTCTGGAGTGGGAAAATCCATTCCAAACAGGTCAAAATGATCCTTGACTCCTAGGAGATAAAGAAGAAGATTGGGGAGCAGATGAGTTTCAGGTTCATGAAGTTCGCCGAGCCGCCCCTCGGGGTCGGCACCCGCTGCATTAAAATAACGAAGAGAGGTGAACTTTAAGCCATAAGCTCGATCATAATCCTGTAAAATTTTTTCAGTGAAAGACTTGGTTTGACCATAAGGGTTGAAAGGATTGATGGGATGTATTTCGGGGACAGGGATTTGCTGGGGAAGACCGTAGACAGCCGCACTGGAGGAGAAAACAAGATGTTTTACATCATTTTCCAGCATGCATTGAAAAAGGTTTAAGCTGGTTAGGAGGTTGTGCTGGTAGTATTTTTGGGGATTTACATAGGATTCTCCAGCTTGGATCAGAGAAGCAAAATGGATGACTGCATCGATTTGAAATTTTTGGAATACCTCTCGGATGGACGATTCGTCCCTTAGATCCCCTTGGATCAATTCTCCTCCTACCCAAAGATCTTTATTTCCTGAAGAGAAATTATCAAAAACAATGACTTCAAATCCATCATTAAGGAGTTCTTGAACTGTGTGGGAGCCGATGTACCCTGACCCTCCGGTTACGAGAACTTTCATCCCTGTTTTTCCTTTTCTTTTTCCATTAATTTTTTGGCTGTTTCCAAGCCTTCTTCTTTGGTTTCAAATTCATTATCCAGTTGAAGTTGGTAGAGTTTATCCAGAATTTTTCCCATTTTTGGACCTGGAGAAACTCCCAATCGGAGCAAATCCCTTCCCATGATAAGAGGTTGGATGCTTTCTTTGGAGACTTTAAGCTCTTCAAATTTTTTGAGCAGCCATTTTCCGGGTTCGTCCAGGTCGGGGGGAGGATATTCTTCTCGGCCTGCCCGGTCAGCGGCATCCAGGTAGACTAAAAGTTCGATTTCGCCGTTCATATCAGCGGCCAAGCGGTTAAAAGCCTTTTTAGTAACCTCTTCTCTGTTTTGCCATAGTTCTGAAGTCCGATGGTGGCAACGGATAAGGGCCAGAACCATTTTCCTCAAATTGAAGCCATCCCAGGAATAAATCTTGAGCCGGTTAAAGACCTGTTCAGTGATTTTCTCACTTTCCAGGTCATGGCGGTTGTTGGTGATGGTCATTCGGCCTCTTTTGAATTCCCATTGAGCGGTGGAAGGTTTTCCCACATCGTGGTAAAGAGAAGCCAGTAAAAGAGCCAATTTGCGCGGCTGATCCAGACCGAATCGATCGGCCAGTCTTTTGGCTTGATCTACAGTGAGTTTGGTATGAGGCCATACAGTATGGTGACCGAAGGAGTCCTTTTCGGGATGGAAGATGGAATCTTGAATGGAGAGGCTGAGACGGTAAAGTTCGTGAAAAAGTTGACGGAGTGCATCCAGTTTAAACAGTTCTTCCAGACCGATGGAAGGTTGAAAAGATGAAAGAAGAATTTTGAATAATTCCTCTTTGACGCGCTCCACACTCAATCCTTGGAGATTGATATCCTTGGAAATCTCATAGATCTGTGGGTCCACAGAGAAATTGAGGACTGAAGCGAATCGAGCCACTCGAAGAACTCGTAAAGGGTCTTCTGGAAAAGATTGAGCGTCGGTCAGCCTGATGATTTGGTCATAGATATCTTTTTTTCCGTTAAAAGGATCAATGATTTTCCCATCTTTAAGCCTTAAAGCGATGCTGTTGCAGCGAAAATCCCTTCTCTGCAAATCTTTTTGGATAGGGATCTCAGGCTGAGCTGAAGCCAGAATATCCTTATGCCCAGGAATGGAAGTGGATTTAGGCCTATCTTTCCGGGGAAGAGCAATGTCATAAGTCCTTCCGTGAAGGGTGAATTTGATGACCCCAAAACTTTTTCCCACTAAATCCACCTTTCCATAAGGTTGCAGCTTTGAAATGATGCTGTCCACAGGATGATGGGTGACCAGAATATCAACTTCCTTGGAAGGTATTTTTCGTATAAGGTCCCGAACAAATCCTCCCACAGCATAGATATGTTCCCCAAACTGCTGGACAAAAAAATCTTTTTCTGGGAATTGTGGGTTTAATTTTTCAGGTGAAGAAAACATTTTGAAATCTTCAAACTTTATTCCACAAATTCTTGTCTTTTCAGCGGGAATTCCCTTTGCTTTTCTCTTTTACCACACGCAGACCTGTGTATTCCAAAGGAGGATCATAAGAGCAACTTGCATCTTGAGGCGTGAGGGCATTGAGGCCTAGGGCTTTGCCGTCATTCCCATGGTCCACACTCCACTCCGAGACATTTCCCTTGAGACCGAAGAAATTCTCTTTTCCGGTAGGGGGAAATCTGTCAACAGGCAAAAGAAGGGGAGCTTTCCCTTTTATCAAGTGAAGTTTTTGGAGAAGAAGTTGTGCATCGTCGGGATTGATTGAATAGCCAGCCCAGTAGTCCAAAGTGTTTCCATAATCTCCCAATTGAGCTAACTTTTTCGCTTCTGAGAGGAGAGGCAACCTGTAGGTTTCTCCGGTCATCTGGGACAGCCAATCCACGTACTGCTGGGCTTTGTGGAAAGAAATTCCGCTGACAGGATAGTTTCCTGTCCCCGATTTATATTGGTAGTCTTTATCATAGGAGGCCCATTGGGCTCGGGTGACTTCAAACCGTCCCACTTTTAATTGACCCCATTGAACGGTTTCCGGAAGGAGATAATCTTTATATTTCTTTCCATAAAAATGATGGACCTTGCGCATTTGACTCTTTTTTAAGATTAAATCCAACGGAGAATTTTCTTTGAAAGCTTCGTTTTCCGCTTGTGTGGTTTTGAAAAAATACTTTTCAAACCAATTGATTTCTTCCTTCATTTTCCGGAGCTGATGGGTGAGTTTTTGGAGTCCGTGAGGTTGATCGGGGAAAACGATGAATCGAACAGGGGCTTTTCCTATTTGTTGAAGAGCCCTGTAATACTCCCATCCCTGTTCGTAGGGGACACTGCGGTCTTCGGTTCCGTGAAAGATGATGGTGGGGACTTTCATGTTTTCCAGGTCGAAAATAGGGGATTTTTCGATGTAGTGATCGAGCTCTTTCCAAAAGGGTCCTTTGAAATAGTAATTATCAAAACTCACCCCAAAAGCACAATTTCCATAGTCACTGATCCAGTTGACATCTGCCGCTCCCACACCCGCAGTCTTGAACCGGTCTGTCCACACAGAGAGAGCTACTGTAAGGATACCTCCATTTGACCATCCCATCGCGGCGAGTTTATCCGGATGAACCAGTCCCTTTTTGATGAGTGAGTCAATTCCTCTGAGAAAGTCCTGGATTTCGTACTCATAATAGTGGCCTTTGATGGATTCAGCAAACTCTTGACCATAACCTCCTGAACCATGATAGTTAGCTTTAAGGACAAAGGCACCCTTTTGACACATGAGATTGGGGTAGGTAGCCCAAGATTCATCAAAACGGTCCATATCCACACCCGTGGGGCCTCCATGGATCATCAAGATTAAAGGATAACGTTTTCCTTTTTCATAATCATGGGGATAATAAAGAATTCCTTCAATTTCATCATCCTTGGCTCCAGTCCAGGTAATGATTTCAGTTCTTGCTTTGGTTTTAGGATTCAAATGGGAGTTGAGATCAATGATTTTTCTTGGTCGGGGGAGAGAATTCCCTTCCAGTATTCCTGTATACCATTGAGCGGGTTGAGAGGCTGTAGAGAACTGGTAAACAGCTTTTTTCCCTTGAGGTTGGAGAGTCAGGTTGTAAATATGAGGATAATGCTTTCCTTTCAATTCCTTATAAGTGTAAGAAGAACCGTTTTTGAAATAACGGCGCCATTTGGGGCAGGTTCCGTTGGCCAGGGAAGTGACAAAGCCATTCTTTCTAACCTGGAAACCAAGGTAGAAAAGTCCCCAATTCCAATCCAAAGGAACCTCGTGGTATTCTCTGGTTTGCAGGTCGAAGTAGTAGAGAAAGTCGGCACCGGGGCCTCCGTGTTCATAATCGCTGGTTTGGGTCACTGAAAAATAAAATCCTTTATCATTCAGAGCCCAGGCCAACATGTTGGGCTTAAACTTGGGGTCTGGGAAGAGTTCAACCTTAGATTTTTCTTTTCTATTCATCAGATAAAATTTAGGCTTGATTTTATGATCTACTTGGAATCGGACACTCTGTTTGTTTCGAGTCAAGACCCATTTTTTATCGTGAGAGAGAACGAACCGGGTTATTTGGTCATCATTTTCGGTTAACCGAATTAATTTTTCCTTCTTCACGTTAAAAACAAAGAGACGCCATGGTTTCATGTGAGCTTGATCTTCCACGATCCGGGAGGTATCTTTTCTCTCTTTTTTCTTCTTTTCTCTCAAGGTTCTTTTTTCTCGAGTCAATAGAAGGATTTGGTTATCATCGATCCATTCGTACTGCTTTATTCCGAAAGGAAGATGAGTCAATTCCCATGGTTCTCCTCCTTGAGGATGCATCAACCAGAGCTGGCTTCCGGAAGACTCACCTTTGTCTTCTTGATCTTTCCGGCTGCTAAGGAAGCTTATGTATTTTCCTGAGGGGGCCCATTGAGGACTGTGTTCACTTTTATTTCCCCGGGTCAGCTGAATTGAAGTTTCCTCTTTTTCCAGGCTGGTCAAAAAGATATGTTGGAGCCTTTGATCTTTTTTTTGGTGAGGTAAAGATTTGACCCACAGAACCCATGAACCTTCGGGCGAGATTTTGAAATCTCGGGCGTGTTTTTGGTTGATGACATCATCTACGGTCCATTCGGAGGATGAAGTTTTATCATCCCCTTTTTGGCCCATAAGTGGAAAGCTTAAGCTTAAAACGAGAAACAGTAGAGGAATAATTTTCATCCTCAATTTCATCGGTTCCCTTTACTGGGTTTGTTCAAATTTGTTTAGAATCTCGGAAACAGCATCTTTGTGCACCATATAAGTCAACATTTTTAGCTTGACATAATCATCCCTGTAAAAGTAGTAACCTTTGAATTGACCTCTCTGCGCACTGCTTCCGGAATCTTTGATCAAGAACCAGGTATGATCGTTTAGATTGGTATATCCCACAGCGTGAATGGCATGATCATCAAAGGTAGTTCGGTTATCAAATCGGTATTCCCGGCTGTCCTGGTTGATGAGTTCGAACGGGATATCATAGGAAGGAATAATGGCTATATCTTCAAAACCACTCTTTCCTGGTTCTGAGACATCTCCTCCCAAGGCCACCGTATACCCTTTTTTCAAGGCAGAAGAAAGGCCCTCGTAGAAGTCATCCAAGGGAACATTGTAGTAAACTTTGCTGTGCCACCAGTTGTCAGGCACCTTGTATTCGCCTTGAGTATAAAAGGGAAGATATTTCAAACTCATCATAGTTACATAATCTTCCAGAGGAAGTTGAAGCACATTGTTCATGTATTCTTTAGGGGTCATGCTCTCTCCATCGACTTCGATGGTTTCCGGAGGTTTTCCCATATGTTTGTTCAGTATTTCCTTTACATAAGAGACGGTCTTTTTTTCATCCCAGTATTCATTTTCTTTGCAGAACATGAGATAATTCCGGAATTCCCGGAACAAGTCTCTGTGGTTGTGTTCGGTTTCACCCGGAAGCAGACCTGTATAGGCGTCAGCAGGAACAGCTCCGTACTTTTTCATCCGGTTGATCACCGCGTTTTGCTCTGACCCCTGACCGAGATGCATATCTCCCTTATGCTGGATGAAGTACCGGGCTTTATCCACATATTCCCAATAAACCGTGTACATTTCAGAAAGC